>NZ_CP042808.1:2505000-2655000 GCF_004014775.2 Acetobacter oryzoeni | reverse complement strand
GTAGCTCAGCTGGGAGAGCACCTGCTTTGCAAGCAGGGGTCGTCGGTTCGAACCCGTCCGTCTCCACCAAGGATCCAGAGTGGTTTTGTGGTGTTGAGAGTATCTGTTGCAAGGGAGTTTGTGGATCGGACTTCATTTATACGGCGCTGCGATAGCGGCACGTATGATTGTGTGTCTGGTGTTGATCTTTGTCAGTGTGAATCGGTTGGTGCGCGTCTGGGCGTATCAGAAATGTGGGTTGGTCTGACCCGTATTGAGTAGAGAGATTTACTCATGCGTTAAGCATTTCTGGTGTAAGCGTTCAGAAGCGTTTTGAAGAAGTAGACGTACTCGGATGCGTCATGCTTTGGAGCTGTTTGTATCTGCGTTTGTAGGTATGGATGGTTTCTGTGCATGGGGTGAGTGAGTATGAGAAGGGCATTCGGTGGATGCCTTGGCACTAGGAGGCGACGAAGGACGTAGCACGCTGCGATAAGCTGTGGGGAGCCGCGAGCAGGCATTGATCCGCAGATTTCCGAATGGGGCAACCCACCCAGCGATGGGTATCGTGATCTGAATACATAGGGTTACGAGGCGAACCCGGGGAACTGAAACATCTCAGTACCTGGAGGAAAAGACATCAATTGAGATTCTGCTAGTAGTGGCGAGCGAACGCGGAACAGGCCAGTCATTTTTGAAGAAGAAGCAGAACAGTCTGGAAAGGCTGACCACAGTGGGTGATAGTCCCGTATGTGTAGTGTCTTTGAGAATGCTTGAGTAGGGCGGGGCACGTGAAACCCTGTCTGAACATGGGGGACCACCCTCCAAGCCTAAATACTCCCTAGTGACCGATAGCGAACAAGTACCGTGAGGGAAAGGTGAAAAGCACCCCGACGAGGGGAGTGAAAGAGACCTGAAACCGGATGCCTACAAGCAGTCGGAGCCTCTTATGGGGTGACGGCGTACCTTTTGTATAATGGGTCAGCGAGTTTCTGTTTGCAGCGAGCTTAAGCCGATAGGTGTAGGCGTAGCGAAAGCGAGTCTGAATAGGGCGCATAGTTGCTGGCAGAAGACCCGAAACCGAGTGATCTAGCCATGGCCAGGCTGAAGGTGCGGTAACACGCACTGGAGGCCGAACCCACGCCTGTTGAAAAAGTCGGGGATGAGCTGTGGCTAGGGTGAAAGGCCAATCAAACTCGGAGATAGCTGGTTCTCCGCGAAATCTATTGAGGTAGACCGTCAGGTGGTTACCCCGGGGGGTAGAGCACTGGATGGGCTAGGGGGGCCCAAAGCCTTACCAAACCCAACCAAACTCCGAATACCCGGAAGTATAGCCTGGCAGACAGACAGTGGGTGCTAAGGTCCATTGTCGAGAGGGAAACAGCCCAGACCACCAGCTAAGGCCCCAAATCGTGGCTAAGTGGGAAAGGATGTGGGGATTCCATAACAACCAGGAGGTTGGCTTAGAAGCAGCCATCCTTTAAAGAAAGCGTAATAGCTCACTGGTCTAATAGAAACCCTGCGCCGAAAATGTAACGGGGCTCAAGCCACGTGCCGAAGCTGTGGGTGCATATCTATGATATGCGCGGTAGCGGAGCGTTCCGTAAGTCTGTGAAGGAGATGGGGTGACCCTCTCTGGAGATATCGGAAGTGCGAATGCTGACATGAGTAGCGACAAACAGTGCGAGAAACACTGTCGCCGAAAGTCCAAGGGTTCCTGCGCAAGGTTAATCCACGCAGGGTTAGTCGGCCCTAAGGCGAGGGCGAGAGCCGTAGTCGATGGGAAACAGGTGAATATTCCTGTACCTGCCAGAAGTGACGAATGCGATATGTTGTCAGGTCTTAACGGATTGACCTGGCTTTTGGAGCATTCCAGGAAATAGCTCTGGCGTATAGACCGTACCCGAAACCGACACAGGTGGACTGGTAGAGAATACCAAGGCGCTTGAGAGAACGATGCTGAAGGAACTAGGCAAATTGCTCGTGTAACTTCGGGATAAGCGAGACCCGTTGGTGGGCAACCATTGGCGGGTGGCACAGACCAGGGGGTAGCGACTGTTTATTAAAAACACAGGACTCTGCGAAGTCGAAAGACGACGTATAGGGTCTGACGCCTGCCCGGTGCCGGAAGGTTAAGAGGAGGTGTGAGAGCGCTGAATTGAAGCCCCGGTAAACGGCGGCCGTAACTATAACGGTCCTAAGGTAGCGAAATTCCTTGTCGGGTAAGTTCCGACCTGCACGAATGGCGTAACGACTTCCCCGCTGTCTCCAGCATCGGCTCAGCGAAATTGAATTCCCCGTGAAGATGCGGGGTATCCGCGGTCAGACGGAAAGACCCTATGAACCTTTACTGCAGCTTTACAGTGGCATCAGAGACATTCTGTGTAGGATAGGTGGGAGGCTTTGAAGCAGGGGCGCCAGTTCCTGTGGAGCCATCCTTGAAATACCACCCTGAATTTTTCTGATGTCTAACCGTGGTCAGTTAGCCTGATCCGGGACCCTGTATGGTGGGCAGTTTGACTGGGGCGGTCGCCTCCCAAAGTGTAACGGAGGCGCGCGATGGTGGGCTCAGGCCGGTCGGAAACCGGCTGTTGAGTGCAATGGCATAAGCCCGCCTGACTGCGAGAGTGACAGCTCGAGCAGAGACGAAAGTCGGCCATAGTGATCCGGTGGTCCCGCGTGGAAGGGCCATCGCTCAACGGATAAAAGGTACTCTAGGGATAACAGGCTGATCTCCCCAAGAGTCCACATCGACGGGGAGGTTTGGCACCTCGATGTCGGCTCATCACATCCTGGGGCTGGAGCAGGTCCCAAGGGTTCGGCTGTTCGCCGATTAAAGTGGTACGTGAGCTGGGTTTAGAACGTCGTGAGACAGTTCGGTCCCTATCTGCCGTGGATGTTGGAGACTTGAGAGGATTTGTCCCTAGTACGAGAGGACCGGGATGAACATACCTCTGGTGCACCGGTTGTCGCGCCAGCGGCACCGCCGGGTAGCTAAGTATGGAAGGGATAACCGCTGAAAGCATCTAAGCGGGAAACCCACCTCAAAACTAGGTCTCCCTGAGGGTCGTGGTAGACCACCACGTTAATAGGCCAGGTGTGAAAGCGTGGTAACACGTGCAGCTAACTGGTCCTAATCACCCAATAGGCTCACTCTCTTACTGTCCCCTTAAAAGGACAGCCCGTGCACAGAAATCATCCATATAACGCCTACTTCTTCATAACCAACCGTCCTCCACACCCCTTACAGGGTGGACTGGATGACCTGGTGGCCATGGCGGGGAGAGATCCACCCGATCCCATCCCGAACTCGGCCGTGAAAACCCCCAGCGCCTATGATACTGTGGCTTAAGCCACGGGAAAGTCGGTCGCCGCCAGGTCTTCCAATCCACCCTACACAAATCTTACCCCTACAAATTTCAACACATCTTCAACCGCGGGGTGGAGCAGCCCGGTAGCTCGTCAGGCTCATAACCTGAAGGCCGCAGGTTCAAATCCTGCCCCCCGCAACCATCTCAAAAGCCCCGCTCAACCAATCGGTTGGCGGGGCTTTTTGTGTCTCAAAAAAGCCCTGGCTAATTTGGTGTCCGCGGCGGGATTCGAACCCACGGCCCCAGGATTCATACCACTTCAGCTTTCACTGCCGTTGCATCTTATTGTGCAACGTTCGTGGTCTGGACTGTCCCTTTACCATAAACCTAATCATCTCAGGTCGTTAGGCACTGCCCGTCCAGTCTCTACACCTTCCTTGATCTATAAAGGCCAAGGCTTGGCTCGGGATTGGCACAATCTGGTTGCCCAGATTAAGCGTTCCCCGACTTTGAGCAGATTCACTATAATGTTTCCAATTATAGTGCCCAATTCAATAGGAATCCTGTGCTCTATCCTGCTGAGCTACGCGGACACACGCTTTTCGTATACTGAAAGAGGTTATCAGGAACAAGAGATAAAACGAACAAGCCTATCGTCTCGCCTGCATGGCTGCCCGTGCTGTTAAAGTGGAAACATACCGTCGGCACAGCAAAGCATCGGGGCTTCCTGTTTGTTTACAAGCGTATTCCAGTGCCTGCGTTTCTTCCACGGCTTTAGTAAGGGCCGGGAGAGACCACAACTCTAATGCCCTGTTAAAACTTGCTGTACGTTTAAAAAAAATTGGGGGACGAAGTAATTTAATAGCATCACTCCGACTAATCCCCGCAGCCATAGCAGCTCTTACACGGCGAAGCCTGTGCAGATGCCCTAGAAAAGACCTTGCGATGGCAATGGGGCTTATATCTTCAGCCAATGCTCTTTCTAGGGCCGTATCTGCAGCAACACGGTTGCCCTCTGTTGCTGCAAAGGCGGCATCTTCCAAAGAGACACTACCTGCATCTCCTATGCTTGCACGAACATCATCTAATGTCAGATTGCCAGCATCACCGGCATACAAGCATAATTTTTCTATTTCGCTACGCGCTGCTGCACGGTCTGCACCAAGCCGACTGGTTAACCAATGCAGAGCATCAGAATCAATACGCACATTATGCTCTGCGAGCATACGCGTAATAGAGGATTCCAGATTGCGACCTTCTTCAGGGTAACAGCCTATACTGGCGCAGTTAGGGTGTTTTTCCAGAAAGTTACGAAGCTTGGAGCGGGATGAAAGACCCGGAGCTTCCAGAATAACAAGCGTATCACTGTTTTGAGCCAGAAAGGCTTCTAATGGCTTGAGCAGGGAATCGGACGCATCACGCACACGCACCACACGGCGCCCTCCCATAAGGGAAAGGGCCGTGGCTTCTTCCATCAGCTTGTCATGAGTTTCACGGTCAAGAACAGCAACCCGAAATGGATCATCAGCTGACTCGGCTATTTTAATAACAGCATCCTGAGCGCGTTCTTTAATAAGCCCTGTATCTTCACCATGCAGAAGAAGGATGCGCCATGCGCCGGGGTCAGCCAGAACGCGGGATAAGTTGCGGGCGTCTATCTTCATGAAATAAAAGCCGGTTTAATACTGGCTGGGCCCACCACGTCCGGTTGCCATATCTGGAATCGCATCTGCACCTTCCTGTTCCATAGGCACTTCTTTGTCGGATTCTGGCATGGCTGTTGGAATGGGATAAAAAGCTTTTGGCCCTTGGTCACGTGAGACAGCAGGGGCTGCCTGAGTACGGAACCACGTAGAAACCTGCTGAGTAATTTGCTCACCAAGGGTTTGGGCTACGCGTCCCATAGCTGTTTCATTGTTCAATGTCTGAGCAAAATACTGTTCGTACGTATTGGTGTAACCATCCATTGTGGTGGTATCACCCTGTGCCAGCAACTTGGGGTTTTGCTCTACAGTAAGCAATTGCCAATGGGCATGGCCGGTAATACGCGTGCGCCCAGATGTGTTGTCTGAGTGAATGTCGATCGCTTCTGCATTGAAGGAAGGCATTACCATCAATGTGTATTTATGTGGATCTTCTGGCCCATCTGCAGACATTTGTTGTTGCAGGGCCAAACGCAACTGTTGGCCTGTGCGTTCTGGTATATTGGCAACGTAGATTTCTTTAAGCTCAGAATTAACATCTACGTTGTTCTTCCCGTTTTCTCCATACAAAGGCTGAAAGCCGCAACCGCTCAGCACAACTGGCAAAGCAACCAGTGGCGCCATTGCCAGCGCAAGACGTGCGGAGCGAAGGAGAAAACGGGAATGAGCCATTAGCCTGCCGTTACAAAGTTAACAATACGGTTAGGAACATGCACGCGTTTTACAATGCGCTTGCCTTCCAGAAGCCGCGCCACGTTAGGCTCTGCTTCTGCGCGGGCTACAACAGCTGCGGCATCTTCATCTGGTTGCGCTTCAATAGTGCCGCGCAGTTTGCCCATAATTTGCACAGCAATTGTAATATGCGTTGCTGTAAGCAGTTCCGGGTTGGCTTCTGGCCATGTTTGCTGAGCTGCCAAGCCAGCAGAAGGCAGAACCAGTGCAAACATTTCTTCAGCCAGATGCGGCATCATCGGTGCACAAAGAAGGCACAGTGTTTGTGCAGCTTCACGGCGTGCAAAGGCCATGCCAGAAACAGTTGCGGATTTTTCAGCTTCAGCTAGAGCAGATGTCAGTTCGTGGATACGGGCAACAGCCACGTTAATGGCAAAACCTTCCAGAGCTTCCGTTACAGCAGCAATGGTGCGGTGCGTGGTGCGGCGTAGCGTATCGGCCTGACGGTCAATGTCTGCGGGGCATTCTGTTGTGGCGGGAATATCCTGTGCAACTGTACGAATGGTGCGGAACAGGCGCTGGCTAAAGCGGGCAGCACCAGCCACACCAGCTTCTGTCCATTCCATGTCGCGTTCAGGCGGGCTGTCAGAAAGCACAAACCAACGGGCGGTATCGGCACCAAAGCGCTCAATAATGGCCACAGGCGCAACCGTATTCCGCTTGGATTTGGACATTTTTTCCACACGGCCAACGGTTACGGGCTCGGTGGTGCCGCGTTTCACACAGCCATTTGCTGTGCGCTCCACTTCTTCTGGATACAGCCAGTTACCTGAAGAATCCTTATAGCTTTCATGGCTCACCATGCCTTGGGTGAACAGTCCGGCAAAGGGTTCGTCCACATCCAGATGCCCAGTGCGGTGCATGGCGCGGGTGAAGAAGCGAGCATACAGCAGATGCAGAATGGCGTGTTCAATACCGCCGATATACTGATCGACAGGTAGCCAGCCATCAGCAGCTTCTCTCACCGTGGGGGTAGGTGCATGCGGTGCTGTAAAGCGGGCGAAATACCAGGAGCTATCTACAAATGTGTCAAACGTGTCTGTTTCACGCGTGGCGGGTTTGCCGCATTTCGGGCAGGTCGTGTGCTTCCATGTGGGGTGATGGTCCAGCGGGTTGCCGGGTTTGTCAAAGGACACATCATCCGGCAGCTCAACAGGAAGTTGCTCATCCGGCACAGCAACCGGGCCGCAATCTGCGCAGTGAATGATAGGGATAGGGCAACCCCAATAACGCTGGCGGGAAACACCCCAATCACGCAGGCGCCAATTAACCACACCTTGCCCGATGCCCAGACCTTCCAGGCGGGAAATAGCTTCTTTCCGGGCTTCTTCAGTAGAAAGGCCATCAAGGAAGCCGGAATTGATCATGGTGCCATCGCCGGTATAGGCGGTGGTGGTGATAGCAAAATCAGCCTGATCTTTGCCGGCAGGCAAAACAACAGGTGTGACAGGCAGGTTGTATTTATGTGCGAAGTCCAGATCGCGCTGGTCACCGGCCGGGCAGCCAAACAGCGCGCCTGTGCCATAATCCATCAGCACAAAATTGGCGATCCAAACCGGAAAGCTTTTATCCATAAACGGATGGTTTACCCGCAGGCCCGTATCAAAGCCGCGTTTTTCCGCTGTTTCTACAGCTTCTACAGATGTGCCAAGCCGGCGACATTCCGCCACAAACTCTGCGGCTTGTGGGTTCTGCTGAGCAGCCCATGCAGCCAGTGGGTGATCTGGTGCAATAGCCAGAAAGGACATGCCAAACAACGTATCTGGCCGGGTGGTGAACACTTCTACAGCGTTCAGGTTTTCATCAAGCCCGGCAGGTGGCTGATGCAGGGAAAAGCGCAACTTTGCCCCTTCAGAACGGCCAATCCAGCGTTCCTGCATGGTGCGCACGCGTTCTGGCCAGCGGTCTAGCGTTTTAAGCCCGTTCAGCAGATCTTCGGCAAAGTCAGTGATTTTCAGGAACCACTGTGAAAGCTGCTTTTTCTCAATAGGGGCGCCAGAACGCCAGCCCTTGCCATCAACCACCTGTTCATTTGCCAGAACGGTCTGATCAATCGGGTCCCAGTTGACCCAGCTTTCACGCCGTTCAACCAAGCCACCTTTCAGAAAATCCAAAAAGAGCTTCTGCTGCTTGCCGTAGTAGTCTGGCAGGCAGGTTGCAATTTCTCTATCCCAGTTCAGAGAAAAGCCCAGACGCTGCAATGTGCCGCGCATGGTGGCAATGTTGTTCAGCGTCCATTCCTTGGGGTGCACGCCACGTTCACGCGCTGCGTTTTCTGCTGGCAGGCCAAACGCATCCCACCCCATGGGGTGCAGCACAGAAAAACCGCGCGCACGCTTATAGCGGGCAATCACATCCCCCAGTGCGTAGTTGCGCACATGCCCCATGTGCAACTGCCCAGACGGATAGGGGAACATTTCCAACACATAGTATTTGGGCTTGTTCGCTGGGGGAACGTCAGGAACGGTGAAAATACCGGCATCTGCCCAGGCTTTCTGCCATTTGGGTTCAACCGTATTGAAATCATAGGACGTGGGCGTGCTGGAAGACTGGGACATGAATATTCTGTGTCTGAGACCTGAATGAAAGGGAATGTGAAAAAGGCGCCGGAATAAAATCAGCTATCCCGGTTGCCATTATCGGCCCGCAGTTTACGTGCGCGGGAGAGAATACGTGCTGCAATATCAGATGCAGTATTGGGGGCAGGTGGGGTATCTACCCATTCTTCCCCTTGCTTGATCTGGCGGAACACGCTCAGGCGCAACGCATCGGACCGCAGGCGCTTGTCCAGAATAAAGGCGGTCACCTTAAAGCGTTCATCATGTGCAGCAGGTGGGGTGTACCAGTCTGTCAGGATAATACCGCCTTCTGCATCTGCGGTAGAAACCGGCAGGAAGGAAAGGGTATCAAGGGTTGCGCGCCACAGATAGGCGTTTACGCCCCCTTTGAGTTCTGCATCACCACCAGATGCTCCGCGGTCTTCGGCCAGCAGATGGTTGCGTGGTGCTGTCAGACCATTGTCTGATCTATCACCTGAAGAGCACGCAGCTAACAGGCCAAGGCCTGCACATGCGGTAAGCATGGTGCTGGCGCGGCGGAACCCGGCAGGCGCATGGCTGGCGGCGGGACGGCAGGGCATGAGACGACGAAGCATGGTGTCGGTACGGCTCCTTCAGCGCTGGGTATCCGTGTTTCCCGGTCGCCTTTGCAAATGTTCAGGTCTGGCTTCGGGGTCAAGAGAGTATTCTGCTTATCTCATATCCTTTCAGTTCTGTCCCGCCAAGCATTTGCTGGGGAGAGATGTTCAGCCGCGTGTTGAAAACGGGGGTAAGGCAGGAGAAATCACGCCTCGGATACGTATGCGCGGTTGATGCCGAAGGGATGCAATATAACTCAGCGCGTCACGGCCACACAGTTTAACCCTTGCTGCTTCAAGGACATGCAAATTGTATCTGTCTGAGCAGAGGGAAGGCCTGCCAAGCGTGAGCGCCACACAGATTGCCCGCTATTTTTAAGGGCAATCCGGTCTATGCGATCTTCTGCGCCAGCGAGAGCAGGCGTGGCTTGATGCGCGATCTGGATGGCATGCTGCGCTCTCTCCTGTGAGGAAAAAGCCCCAATTTGGATAATGGCTCCACCAGAGGGCGTATTTTGCTGCCATACCATTGCAGGCCCAGAAATGGGTGCGGTGTTGGCGGCCGGATAAGCTGGCGGGGTGTCTGTTACTGGTTGGGTATCAGCGGAAGATGATACCGCAATAGCATTGCCATCAGTAGCAGAGGGCGCTGGGGGCTGTATGTCATCTGTAATAGGCGGCGCAATGCCCGGTGAGGCAATGCTGGCAACCTGTTGAGCGGGCGCCACCGCCACAGCGGGTGCGATTGTTGGGGTTTGCGTGTCTGCAATGGCAATTGCGCTTGCGGGCGTAATGCCATTAGGCACCGGATCATTCAGATGCGGAGAAACGGACGCCAGATAAGCTTTGGCATAAGAAGGCAGGGCTGTATGGCGAGAACGGTGGTTTTCCATACATTGGGGGCCGCAGCTATAGGCCGCCAGAAAATCGGGAGAACCAAACCTGTCATACAACTGGCGGATGTAACCACTGCCCGCCATAATGTTGTCGTGCGGATTATAGGGATCCGAGCCAAGCTGGTAGCGTTTGGCAAGCTCCCGGTAGGTATCTGGCTTAATCTGCATCAACCCCACGGCACCGTGCACAGAGCGTGTGAGATGGCCATGCATGTATTGGTGGCCCCCAGATTCCTGTTGCATGACAGCCCTGATCCATGCCTGTGGAATGGAAAAGCGGGTGGAGGCTTCCTGAATATAAGGCCCCCATTTATCTACGGCGGGGCCGGGTGGATTGTAGCTGGAACGAGGTTGGTTCGCGCAGCCTGCCAACATGGCAAGGCTGGCAAAAGCCATTAAAAACCGCTTTTTCTGACGCAAGAAAACAGCCAAAGAACAACCCATACGCAAAGACATGCTGCTTATGGTGCGCTGTGCGCCTGTGTGATGCAATCCTGATTTTACGCGAATAATGAAGAACTGGTATTTTACGGCGTTTTATGTGTTTTGGCCGCGACTTGGCGCATCAGATCCGGGTTGGTCCGGCGGATCTGCCCTGCCCGTAAAACACTGGCAGTGGAATAGGCAGGAGAAGCCACCCATTCTTGCAGAAACTGCAAGTCGGACAGGCTATCCCGTGTTTTATGCCCAGTGGAAATATTTGTGTTCTGGTGTGTCATGTTCAGTGTCGTATTAGGTTTACGCAACATGGCGCAGATCCTGTGATTATCCTGTATTTATTGTTTGATTGTCAGGCAAAGGCCCAAAAGAGGTTTGGGTTCACCCAGCTTTTGAAAAACTGGGGTTTGTAAGGCAATAAGATTATGTCAATTTCAAGAACAGAAGCTCAAAATAACTTTTTTATTATCATGTTATTCAGCTGATTTCTTTTTTAGGTCACGAACGCTTTTTATTCTGACTTTTCAAAATATCCGTGCCCAAAGTTTCCAAGGCCTGCCGTAAAGGGCCTTCTTCCATTTCTGGAAGTGTGCAAATTACGCCGGTTTTCTGGGGTTTTTTGCGTTGTGGGCGGGGGCGCATACCTGCGGCTGGGTCCTGCACAAAGCGCAGGCGGCTCACCAAAGGCTCTCCACACCATGTGTTGATACGTGCAATGAGCGTATCTCCCAGATGCTGAAGTTCCATGGCAACAGGGCCTGCGCATGCAATGGTTAATGTGCCAGCAGAAAGACGGCGCGGGCTTGTAACCGCCGCATGTGCCGGGCCCACCACATCTGGCCATTGGCTCATCAACAAAGCGCCTGTAGGAGAACGCCGCCGAAAAGCCGGTGCCGTAACGGCTGGCAGCAGTGCGGCAAGGCTGCGCAGGTTTCTGGCCCGTGGCGGAGGGGCTGCTTCCGTCTTTTGAGGGCTGCGGCGCGTGCTGCGGCTTTTAGGTGTTGTTACAGCCTTGCCGCCGTTGGCTTCCTTCTTCATAACTGCCTCCGTGACACATCCATCAGCCCATGCATTGCTTCATTGGTATGACCGACACCGCCGCACTTTGCCGTGGCGTGTTGTTGGCCAATCTCATCCAGACCCGTATCGGGTATGGATGAGCGAGATCATGCTACAGCAGACCACTGTTAAAGCGGTTGCCCCATATTATCTACGCTTTACGGAAAAGTTTCCGACTGTGCAGGCGCTGGCTAGTGCTGATCGGGATGACGTTTTGGCAGCATGGGCCGGACTGGGTTATTATTCCCGCGCGCGTAATTTGCACGCCTGTGCGCAGGCCGTGGTGGCGCTTGGCGGGTTTCCGCAAGATGTTGAGGGTTTGCGCGCCCTGCCGGGTATAGGCCCATATACGGCGGCTGCAGTGGCGGCCATTGCTTTTGGGGTGCCCGTGGTGCCTGTAGATGGCAATGTGGAGCGTGTAACGGCGCGCTTGTTTGCCATTACGGAACCATTACCCCCAGCCCGTAAAAAATTGGCGCAACTGGCCAGAACATTAAATGCAGACGCAGAAGCGCAGGAACGGCCATCGGACTTTGCTCAGGCTTTGTTTGATTTGGGTTCTTCCCTGTGTTCCCCACGTGCACCTGCATGCGGCTTGTGTCCATGGCAGGGGGAATGCGCAGCCCACAAACAAGGTATTGCAGCCGAATTGCCGCGTAAGCTGCCTAAGGCAGAGCGACCCGTACGCTATGGCGCAGTTTTTCTTGCGCAAGATGCTGCAAGGCAGGTTCTGCTACGTAAACGGGCGGAGAAAGGACTTTTGGCAGCCATGACGGAACTGCCTGGCACCGAATGGCGATTAGAAAACTGGAGCGAGGCAAATATTTTGCAAGCGGCTCCATTTGCAGCAGGTTGGAAGTTGGCTGGGCGTATTAAGCATGTGTTTACACATTTTACCTTATATCTGGATGTGTATGTGGCCCAGATAAAGCATTTTTCCAATCAGGCTGTGAGTGATGGTTTTTTGGTGCCTGTGGAATGTGTGAAAGATACAGCGTTACCTTCTGTGATGCAGAAATGCTTTGAAAAAGGTTTAAGCTGTTTGAAAGAAAAGAAGTCATAAACATGGTTTTTCATCATATTCCGACTCAGCCACAACATGCACAGGCTGCTCCGCGCGTTGGTATCCTACTGGTTAATCTGGGCACACCGGATGATACAGGCTACCGGGCTGTTCGCCGTTATCTTTCCGAATTTCTGTCTGACCGCCGGGTAATAGAAGGGCCCCCAGCACTTTGGCAGCCCATCTTGCAAGGGGTTGTGCTAACAACCCGCCCGCGTAGGAGCGGGAAAGCCTACGCGCGTATCTGGAATACCCATAAAGATGAAAGCCCCTTACGCACCTATACGCGCCATCAGGCTGAAGCACTGAGTGAACGGTTTGCGGCACAAAACGTGCCTGTTGCGTGGGGGATGCGTTATGGCACGCCCACTATTGCGCAAGCGCTGCACGAATTGCTTGAAAAAGGGTGTGATCGCGTTTTGTGCATGCCGCTTTATCCGCAATACAGTGCTACAACAACAGCCACTGCAAATGACCAGTTGTTTCGTGCGCTGATGCGTTTGCGTAATCAGCCTGCCATACGCACCCTTCCATCATTTCCGGATAATCCAGCTTTTATTAAAGCTATTGCAGATTCTATCCGTCTGGCTGAGGCAGAAGCTGATATTCCTTTCCAGATGGTTGTCGCCTCCTTTCACGGTTTGCCAGAAGAATATGTGCGCAAGGGTGATTCCTATCGGGCGGAATGTGAAAGAACTGTTGTGGCTTTACGCAAGGAGTTGGGGCGGGATGAAACAACCCTGCCCATGACATTCCAATCCCGGTTTGGCCCTACCAAATGGTTGGAGCCTTACACGGCGCCATTTATTGCTGGTTTGCCGGAAAAAGGCATTACCAGCATTGCCGTTGTAACGCCCTGCTTTATGGCGGATTGTCTGGAAACACTGGATGAAATCGGCAACGAAGTGCGCGAAGAATTCATACAAGCTGGTGGGCAGGAATTTACGCTGGTGCCATGCCTGAATGATACGCCTGCCAGCATTGATTTGCTGGAGGCTTTAGCGCATCAGGAACTTGCAGGCTGGCTATAAGGGTTTTGCCATCTGGTTATGTAGGGCCTGTGTGGGCTTCTACTCGGCTAGGGTTTTGGGGGCCTTTACACGTGGCGCGGGTGTTTTGTCTGGAAACAGGCAGGGGTTTTTAGCATTGCAGCGCCAGCACTCAGGTTTTCTGGCTTTGCAAACATATCTTCCCTGAAGAATCATCCAATGGTGGGAAGGCTGGATCATTTCCAGAGGAATGCGGGCTTCCAAAGCTTTTTCAACAGCCTCTACTGTTTTGCCTCGTCCCAGCCCGGATCTGTTGGCCAAACGGAAAACATGCGTATCTACCGGCACGGTAGGTTTGTGGAACGCAACATTCAGCACGACGTTTGCTGTTTTGCGCCCTACACCAGCTAATTTTTCCAATTCCTCTCGCGTGCCGGGCACTTCCCCACGATGGTCTTCTACAAGTTGGCGGGAAAGTTCGACAACATTCTTCGCCTTATTGCGCCATAGCCCAATGGTGCGAATAAGTTTGCCCACTTCTTCTTCCCCCAGTTCCACCATGGCGGCAGGGGTGGGGGCGGCGTCAAACAAGGCGGGTGTTACGCGGTTGACGGATGCATCTGTTGCTTGAGCTGAAAGTACAACGGCCACCAATAGCGTAAAGGGTGTGGTGTAAAGCAGTTCCGTTTTGGCATCTGGCCATGCTTGGGAAAGGTCTGTCAGAAAACTGTATATTTCCTGAGGTGTCATATCCCGTGGTGCAATAGCAGCAGGTTTATTCCCCGGTGTTGCTGGGGCCGGTTTTTTGGCTGCCGTACGTTTTTTTGCGCGCGGCTTATCCGTCGGTTTGTCTGAGGTCACGGGGGCTGCTGTGGTGGGTTTTTTGGCCATGGGGCAGTGTAACGCGTCTGGCCGTATGGCGTCCATGCTGATGCGTATTCCAGATTTGCAGGGCTTTATGTCTCGGGATACACAGCGCATCGGTTCTGTTTTTTCAGGTTTTTATCATGTCACAAACTTCAGAAAGTCATGTCGAATCCGGGCGTAAGGCATCGCTTTTTGTAGATGTGCTGAAGTTTGTGGTGCGGCGCTGGCTGGCGTTTCCTCTGCCTTTAACCATAACAGCCGGAAGCATTTTGGCCGCAACGGTAGCTGATGTGCTGATGCCTTTGGCCGCCGGGCGTTTGGTAACAGATGTTTCCGCCCCGGCAGTGCAAGCAGGCAAAGTGCATGATGCGCTCTGGATGCTTGGCGCCATGGCGGCATGTGGGTTCGGGAATGTGCTGTTAAAGCGGTACGCTTATTTGGGCATTACGCACCTGACCACTCAGGTCATGCAGAAAATAGGTTCTGAAGCTTTTGCGCATGTACAAAAGCTTTCTGCAGAATGGCATGCCAATACGTTTGCAGGTTCCACGGTGCGGCGGTTAACGCGCGGTATGTGGGCTGTGGATATGCTGGATGATACACTGCTTTTAATGCTGATACCCGAAGCGTGCCTGCTCGTGCTGACAACCTTGGTGCTGGGGTGGCATTGGCCGTTTATGGGGGCCATTCTGGGCGTGCTTTCCATTTTGTTTATTGTGCTTTCCTGCACGTTAACGCTGCGTTACGTGGCACCATCTGCTCGCGCTGCCAATGCGTGGGATAGCCGTATGGGGGCAGCTTTGGCAGACGCCATAACCTGCAATACGGTTGTAAAAGCTTTTGGCGCAGAAAAGCGTGAAGAAAGCCGACTACAGGCACTTATTTCTAAATGGAGAGAGGCCACCGTTCATACATGGACCAAAGGCACAAACAGCGCCAACATTCAGGCAACCGTTGTAATGTGCATGCGCCTTGTACTGGCCGGTGCTGCTGTTTGGTTGTGGTGGAAGGGGCGTGCGGGCCCGGGTGATATCGCCTATGTGCTGACCATGACCTTTTTGGTGCAAGGATACCTGCGCGATATCGGGCAGCAGGTTTCTGTCGTGCAGAGATCTGTGAATGAAATGGAAGAATTACTGGCGTTGTGGCGCACGCCTGCGGCGGTAGCAGACCCCGCCAACCCAGTGCCCTTGCAAGTGAGTGCGGGGGAAATCCGTTTTGAACATGTCTTGTTCAAATATCCGCGGCAGGAGCGGGCTCTTTTTACAGATCTTTCCGTTACCATTGCAGCAGGTAGCCGGGTGGGGTTGGTGGGGCCTTCTGGTTCAGGAAAATCAAGTTTCATTAAACTGCTACAGCGCTTTTATGTGCCGCAGTCAGGCAGAATTTTAATTGATGGCACAGATATTGCGCGCGTGCGTCAGTCTGATTTGCGGGCCAACATTGCTTTAGTGCCGCAGGAAGCTGTGCTGTTTCATCGGAGTCTGGCAGAAAATATTGCTTATGGCAGGCCGGATGCCACGCCAGAGCAAATTGCGCAGGCGGCTCAATTAGCCAATGCCGCTGGTTTTATTGATAGGCTTCCCGAAGGATACCAAACGCTAGTGGGTGAGCGAGGGGTCAAACTTTCGGGCGGGGAGCGTCAGCGTATTGCCATTGCGCGCGCCTTTCTGGCTGATGCCCCCATTCTTGTGTTGGATGAAGCCACTGCCAGCTTGGATTCCGAATCCGAAGCGTTGGTGCAGGAGGCAATGGAGCGCCTGATGACAGGCCGCACAGTGTTGGTGGTGGCGCACCGCCTTGCCACTGTTGTGGGGCTGGATCGGATTCTGGTTTTTGAACACGGCCAGATTGTAGAAGATGGCGCACATACAACGCTGATTCAGCAACAAAATGGGCTGTACCGTCGGCTGTATGACTTGCAGTCTCTTTAACGCGCCTTGGCGCGGAAGAGACCAAAAAATATGTGCATAGGAAGTTTGGGGAGATTTTCATCTCTGGCGGAGGGGAAGGGATTCGAACCCTCGATACGACTTGACATCGTATAACGGTTTAGCAAACCGCCGCCTTCAGCCACTCGGCCACCCCTCCGCCGAAGAGTGCGAACATACACGACGTTTGCACCGCTGCTTTTAGGGGGTTCAACGCGTTCCGTCAAACCCCCTGAAAACTTATTTTTTCAAATTGTAGATTTTAGCCGTCTAGCTGAGCCTTCAGGGCCGAATTTACCAGGGCCGGGTTTGCCTTGCCTTTGGTTTCCTTCATGACCTGACCCACAAAGAATCCGAACAGCTTGTCTTTGCCGCCACGGTATTCTGCCACCTTATCCGCATGTTTTTCCAAAATAGCGGCAATGGCAGCATCAATCACACCTGTATCGGTGACCTGCCGCAGGCCTTTGCGTTCCACAATGGCATCCGGGCTATCACCGGTTTCCACCATGTCTTCAAACACTTCCTTGGCGATCTTGCCGTTGATGGTGCCATCAGCAATCAGATCAAGCATTTTGCCCAAGGAGGCCGCGCTGACAGGGCTGGTTTCAATGATGTTGCTGGTGCGGTTAAGGGCCGCAAACAGATCACCAATCACCCAGCTTGCCGCCAGCTTGCCATCGCGCCCTTTGGCCACGGTTTCGTAAAAATCCGCCACAGCCTGTTCTGCAACCAGCACGCCAGCATCGTAGGATGGAATGCCGTAGTCTTTCTGGAAGCGCGCACGCTTTGCATCAGGCAGTTCTGGCAGCTTGGATTTCAGCTCATCCACCCATGCCTGTTCTACCACCAGCGGCAGCAGGTCAGGATCTGGGAAGTAGCGGTAATCATGCGCATCTTCCTTAGAGCGCATGGTGCGGGTTTCACCGCGGCCCGGATCAAACAGGCGTGTTTCCTGATCAACTTCGCCACCGTTTTCCCAGATTTCAATCTGGCGCGTGGCTTCCACTTCAATGGCCTGCATAACAAAGCGGATGGAGTTGACGTTCTTGATCTCGCAACGGGTGCGGAAAGGCTCACCCGCCTTGCGCACAGAAACGTTTACGTCCGCACGCATGGAGCCTTCTTCCATGTTGCCATCACACGTGCCCAGATAGCGCAGAATCTGGCGCAGCTTACGCAGGTAAGCCCCAGCTTCTTCTGGTTCGCGAATATCGGGTTCGCTCACAATTTCCATCAGGGCCACGCCGGCGCGGTTCAGGTCCACGAAGGATTTTGTGGGGTCCTGATCATGCAGCAGCTTACCGGCGTCCTGTTCCAGATGCAGGCGGGTAATGCCAATCTGGCGCGTTTCACCGCTCTGAAGCTCAATTTCGATAGAGCCCTTGCCGATGATGGGGTGCTCGAACTGGCTGATCTGGTAACCCTGCGGCAGGTCGGCGTAAAAGTAGTTTTTACGGTCAAACCGGCTGAACAGGTTGATCTGGGCATTCAGCCCCAACCCGGTGCGGATGGCCTGCGCCACGCATTCTTTGTTGATAACAGGCAGCATGCCGGGGAAAGCCGCATCAACAAGGCTGACCTGTGTGTTCGGGTCACCCCCAAACTTTGTGGAAGCACCGGAAAACAGCTTGGACTGGCTGATAACCTGTGCATGCACTTCCAACCCCACCACAATTTCCCACGGGCCGGTTTTACCTTCAATTACGTAGCTCATGCGCCTGCTCCCGCATGTACGGACGGAAGGTGCGTAAAGCCTGCCGCCGCTTCTAACGCGCCGCCAATGGACAGCACGGTTTCTTCATCAAAATGTTTGCCAATGACCTGCAGCCCCAGCGGCAGGCCATTACCATTCAGCCCAACCGGAACGGAAAGGGCAGGCACCCCGGCCATGCTGGCGGGCACGGTAAAGATGTCGTTCAGATACATCTGCACCGGGTCATCCATGTTTTCACCCTGCGCAAAGGCAGTAGACGGCGCGGTGGGGGTTAGCAGCACATCCACATTTTCAAACGCCTGTTCAAAATCGCGCTTGATAAGGGTGCGGACTTTCTGGGCTTTCAGATAGTAAGCATCGTAATAGCCAGCAGAAAGCACGTAGGTGCCCATCAGGATACGGTTGCGCACTTCTGCACCAAACCCTGCGGCGCGTGTGGCTTCATACACACCATCCAGCGTAGGCGCATCCTTGCGGATACCAAAGCGGATGCCATCATAACGCGCCAGGTTGGAGGAGCATTCAGCCGGAGCAATAATGTAGTAAGTGGTCAGGCCGTATTTGGTGTGTGGGAGAGAAACATCCACAATCTCGCAGCCTGCTTCTTTCAGCCACGCAATGCCCTGTTCCCACATGGCCACAACTTCTGCTGGCAGATTGGGGGAGCGATATTCTGTAGGAATACCCACGCGCAGGCCCTTTACGCTTTTGCCAATAGCTTTGCTAAAAGCGGGCACAGGGCGGTTTGAGCACGTGCTGTCTTTTTCATCAAAGCCAGCCATGGCTTCCAGCATCAACCCGGCATCTGCCACGCTGCGTGTCATGGGGCCTGCCTGATCGAGCGAACTTGCGAAAGCAATGGTGCCCCAGCGGCTGCAACGGCCATAGGTGGGCTTCAGCCCCACAATACCGCAATACGCGGCAGGCTGGCGGATGGAACCACCTGTATCCGTGCCTGTGGCAGCAAGGCCCAAGCCCGCAGCAACAGCGGCGGAAGACCCACCGGAAGATCCACCCGGCACCAGTGTGGCGGAGGGATCATCCTTGCGCTTCCACGGGCTTGCCACGGGCCCGAAAGCTGATGTGATGTTGGCAGAGCCCATGGCAAATTCATCAAGGTTGGTTTTGCCAAGGAAAACCGCACCCGCTTTCAGCAGGTTGGCCGTTACTGTGCTTTCATAAGGCGGTACAAAGTTTTCCAGCATCTTGCTGGCAGCCGTGGTGCGCACGCCTTTGGTGCAGAACAGATCTTTTACGCCAATGGGCAGACCATCCATAAGGCCGGCAGTGCCTGCGGCGTAACGGGCATCTGCTGCATCTGCCGCGGCCAGAACTGTTTCTGCTGGCAACACGGTAATATAAGCGTTCAGCACCGGGTTCAGGCGGGCAATGGCGTCCAGTTGGGCTTTGGCCAGTTCCCGTGCAGAAAATTTGCGGGCGGCAAGCCCTTCACGCGCTTGGGTGAGCGTCAGTCCGGTCAGCATTATTCCACCACCTTGGGTACTGTATAGAAGGGGCCAGATGTTTCTGGCGCACAGGCCAGCAGGGCATCACGGCAGTTGCCGTCTGTTACCTTGTCTTCCCGCTGGCGCAGGGTTTCGGTTTCTGTCCCCACCATGGGGGGAACGCCTTCCACATCCACTTCGGCAAGCTGGTCAATCCAGCCCAGAATACCGTTCAGCTTCTGGCGTGTGGCTTCAAGCTCATGCTCTTCCAGCCCGATACGGGCCAGTTTGGCAATGCGGCGGGTGGTCGCAAGGTCTAGCGACATGAAAGCGGACCCCTCTTTTCTTGATCTCAATAGGAAGAAAGCACCTAGCATAATCGCGCGAAAGGCAACATACCGTCCGTATGACACTGCTTAGCCTGACAGACCTTGTTGCAACCCTGCCCAGACACGCACGCCTGCTAGGGATAGACCCCGGCAAAAAGCAGGTGGGGCTGGCGCTTTCCGATGTTTCCCGCATGGTGGCCTCACCATTCCAAACGGTAAAACGCGGGAAACTAGGGCAAATGGCCAGCTTTATTCGTGATCTTGCCAAAGAACACGAAATTGGCGGCATGGTTGTGGGGATTCCCCTTTCCTTAGATGGGTCCTTTGGTCCAGCGGCGCAGGCCAGCCGAGATTGGGCGCTTGCGCTTTCAGAACAGACAGGCTTGCCTGTATGCCAGTGGGATGAACGCCTTTCTTCATCCGCAGTGAATCGTATGCTTATTGATGAAGCTGATCTCTCCCGCGCGCGGCGGGCAGAAATGGTGGATCGGCTGGCTGCGGCCTATATCTTGCAGGCCGCGCTGGACTCTCTGCCGCGTTAAACGTGTTTGGCAGAACTGCCACGGATGTGGCGTACATTTGCCATAAAGCCTTTGAATACTTACCTTTAGCAATAAGGTTTTCACTTAAGAGGATGTATCTCGTGTCTCATAATTCTTTTCGGACGGCCGCTACAACTCTGCTGGGTGCTGCCATGTTTGCTTTAAGCCTGCCTTGCGCTCACGCTGAGGAAGGCATGCTGGGCCGCGCATGGGATAACACCCGCCAAGGAACCGAGCATGCTTGGAACAAGACCAAGGAAGGCACGAACAAGGCTTGGGAAAAGACAAGCAACGGCACAGAAAAAGCGTGGGACAAAACCAAGGACGGCACCCGCAAAACTTGGGACAAGACCACCGAGGGCAGTGAAAAGGCATGGGATAAGACCAAAGAAGGCACCCATAACGCCTGGGATAAAACCCGCGAAGGTACGGAAAAAACTTGGGACAAAACCAAAGAGGGCTCTCACAAGGTTTGGAACAAGACAAGCGAAGGGACCGAGCACGCTTGGGACAAAACCAAGGACGGTTCTCGCAAAGCTTGGGATAAAACAAGTGAAGGCACCGAGCACGCTTGGAACAAGACCAAGGAAGGTACAGAAAATGCCGCGCACGATGTTGGCCGGTGGGGTCAGAACACGTTTTCTGATGACAAAAAATAACGCTGCATAACGGCGCTAAAAAAGCCCGCTCTACCTTTGATGGTAGGCGGGCTTTTTTGTTGTTTGCGCAAGAACAGGAGGGATGGCGTATTTAATGTTTGATATGTGCGGCTTTGCGCATTTTTAAATTGTGCAAAGTTTGCAGTAATTTGCGAAAAGAATTTTGTATTTGCAGCCAATACGCGCCAAATGCTGTCATTCTGGCCTCCTGTTTTTCTTGATCGTTATTTTCAAGAGTAAGCAGGAATGATGGCCTGACTATGACGATATATTTGGTGAAATGAATTCTGATTTTAAAAATATATGACAAGGCAAAGAAAAAGGCGGCCCCAAGAAAGGCCGCCTTTTTGCTGATGACTGCAGAAAAATGCAGATCAGGCTTTTGCTTCTTCCAGCAGAATCTGTTCGATGATGTCCAAGCCTTCATCAACCAGTTCATCAGATGCGGTCAGCGGTGTCAGAATGCGGATGGTAGCGCCCTGCACACCACAGGCCAGAAGGATCAAGCCTTTTTCACAGGCACGGGCACATAGTTTGGAACCAAAGCCTTTGCGCTGTTCCACACCAGCATGATGTTCCAAAATATCAAAGGCAACCATTGCGCCCAGCCCACGTGGCATGCTGACAGGCAGCATATCTGTGCGCTTGTGCCAGCCTGCAATGCGGGCTTTCAGGCGTTCACCCATGCTGTTGGCGCGGTCCAGAAGCTTTTCTTCTTCAATAATATCCAGCACGGCCAAGCCAGCAGCACAGCCCAGCGGCGCGCCAGCATATGTGCCACCCAAGCCACCCGGAGGCACGGAATCCATCAGTTCTGCACGGCCAATCACGCCGGAAAGCGGGAAACCGCCTGCCAGAGATTTGGCAATGCACACCAGATCGGGTTCTACGCCAGAATGCTCAATACCAAATAGCTTGCCAGTACGGGCAAAGCCGCTCTGCACTTCATCTGCAATCAGCTTAATGCCGTGCTGGTCGCAAATAGCGCGCAGGTGTTTGAGCAGTGCTGTAGGGGCAACGCGGAAGCCGCCTTCACCCTGCACAGGCTCAATAATAATGGCAGCCACATTGTTGGGGGAGATATCAGCTGCAAACAGGAAGTTCAGCATCTTCAGGCTGTCTTCCACCGTGATGTCATGATCATCGGGGAAGGGGATGTGGTAAACTTCGCCCGGCAATGTGCCGAAGGGTGCTTTGTAAGGCAGAACCTTACCCGTAAGCGCAGAAGCCAGCAGCGTGCGGCCATGGAAGCCGCCGCAGAACGCAATCACGCCATTGCGGCCAGTTGCTGCACGCGCAATTTTTACGGCGTTTTCTGTAGCTTCACCACCCGTGGTGAAAAAAATGGTTTTGGCATCGCCAGAAAACGGTGCGCGGGCATTCAGCTTTTCAGCCAGCTCAATATAGGGCTCGTAAGCAGAAACCTGAAAAGCCGTATGAGTAAAACGGTCTAGCTGCTTTTTAACAGCATCCATCACTTTTGGGTGGCGATGGCCAACGTTCAGAACGGCAATGCCGCCGGCAAAGTCAACATAGCGCTTGCCTTCCACATCCCAGATTTCGGCATTTTCTGCGCGGTCTGCAAAAACGGGGGTGGAGGTAGCAACGCCGCGTGGCACAGCATTGGTGCGGCGGTTCAGAAGGTCTTTATTCGTGGCCATTAATATGGGCTCCCGGGAACTATGTTGCGGGCAAAGTTGTTTCTGTTCCGTAAAATGTTTCGCGGGGGAGGGGGAGGAGATTTTTTGTTGCCTCTGTGGTGATAAAAAGTCACCAGCAATTAAGCACGTTCATATCGTTGCGTAGGCGCTTAACTGCATTTTAAGGGAGGGTATGTGTACTTTGCGTTTTCAGTTCCACCTGTTCTAAAAGCCAGTTTCGGAACGTGATGAGAGATTTTTTCTCCCATGTGGCAGTAGAAGCGCGCAGAAGATAGGCCCCTAGGGCTACTTCTCGCAAAGGGGTTTGCGTAGGCTGCACCCGCACAAGGTGGCCTGTTTCAAGATCATTTCCCAGCAGGAAAATATTGCCAAGAGCAATGCCTTCTCCGGCGCGGGCAGCCGCCAATGTAATATGGGCCTGCCACAGGCGTGTTGCGGCAGGTAGTTTTGTGCAGGCTACATTTTGTGCGTGAAACCAAAGTTTCCACTCGGCTTCATCTTCTTCCTGCAATAAGGGTGCGCGGAGCAAATCTGCTGTTGTGCGGGGCTGCCCGCCCAGTTCTGTAAGACATGTGGGGGCAGCTACCGGAAAAACATCTGGCCGGGCAATAATCATGCTGCGTGTGTTGCGGGGTTCAGCTAACGGGGCATCATCACGCACATAACCGATATGAGCATGATTATCTGTTTCCACGCCCGTAACGTGGAAAGCCGTATTCGCATCTACTGGGCGCAGCATGATTTCCAGTTGAGGGTGCGCGCGCCGAAAGGAGGAGAGCCGAGGTAGCAACCAATGGTATGCAAAACCATGCGCGCAGGTAATGGTAAGGGGGGGCGTGTGGTTGCGGATATCTGCCGTGGCCGTGGCCAGTTCTTCCAGCAATGGGGTGATGCGGGAATAATAAGTGTGACCCGCTAATGTAAGGGTTCCTGTTTCCTTATCCCGTAAAGGTGTGCCTAAAATATTTTCCAGATCCCGAATGTGGCGGCTTATGGCTGCGTGATCTACGCGCAGTTCTGCTGCGGCCCGTCTGATACCGCCTGTGCGTGCAAACGCCGTAAAGGCATTGAGCATGGCTAGTGGGGGAATGCGGTATCGTTGGTCCATAAGTCGCCAGTCAGGGAAAAGTCTGCAGAAACAGGTGGGTTAAAATGGCGGCTCTGGCAAGAGTTATACCTGCATAATCAGGCAAAGATTGAAATATGAAGCAAAAATAAGGTAAGGGTTGCGCCATCTTACAACGGTCCCGCGCAAGCGGGTTTGAAAGGGAATGCCGGAGGTTCCTGCTTTGGAACCCAGTCGGCAACTGCCCTCGCAACTGTAGGCGGAGAGCCTATTACTCCTTAGCCGCATAAAGCGGCAGTCACTGGTGTTCGCATCGGGAAGGCTGAGTAATGCGCAATGACCCGCAAGTCAGGAGACCTGCCGTTGTTGTCTTGTTTAATCGCCGGGCGAGGGAACCGGAGATGGATGATTTGCGATGTTTACTCCTCTGCCCTCGGCAGATTTCTCCTTAAATACATTCTGGGCTTTTGTCTTCACGCGGCGTGGTGAAGTGTAACAATGCTTTGTGTTCCAAATAGAATTTGGAAGAGGTTTTGGTATGCTCTGCACCGTTGATTGCTGGTTGGTGAGAGGCTGACGGATGGAGCAGGCAAGTATCTCACATGGAATGACGTTCCTTTCGGGTGCCTCTTTGCTCAAGGTGGGAGAACAGCAGGCGTGTTCGGAATGCCCTTGCTGTTAGGCTTCGTCCTTCTATGATGAGGGCCGACCAAACCATGAAGTTCTGTTTCACACTCTTTTGTGCCTGCTCTGGCGGGCTTTAAATTTAAAAAGGATACAACATCATGAGCACATCTGTTCATACAGCTATGCCGGTTGCGGCAGCGGGCCAGAGCATTCCGGTTCGTGCCATTCTGCCTTGGGCTGTTTTCGGCCTGATTGTTTCTGCACTGCTGATCTACTTTGTAGGCGCAGAGCAGGGCGCCACTTCCCTGATTTCCGGACATGCTGTGCATGAATTTGTGCATGATGGCCGCCATCTTCTTGGTTTCCCCTGCCACTAAGGCACGAGAGGAAAGTTTTACTCATGGTTGGTCGTCTTTTAGCCCGCGGCATGGTCGCGGGCATTCTGGCTGCATTGCTTTCTTTTGTATTTTCAAAAATTTTTGGTGAACCGCAGGTCGCTTTGGCTATTGCGTTTGAAGCCGCTCAGGATGCTGCCGCAGGTGCCGCGCCAGAACCTGAACTGATAAGCCGTGGTGTGCAGGCATCTTGGGGCTTGCTTACTGCTGTGCTGATGTACGGTGCCGCATATGGCGGTATTTTTGCGATTGTTTTTGCATTTGCCTATCAGCGTCTTGCAACATTAAGCCCACGCGCTATGGCATTATTGCTGTCTGGCGTTGGGTTTTTAACGTTTGTGCTGATACCAGATTTAAAATATCCACCTAACCCACCCGCAGTTGGGCAGGAAGAGACCATCGCGCTGAGGACAGAAATGTATTTTGCAATGGTTGGCCTTTCTATCGCCATTTCCATGATTTGTTTGTTGGTGGGGCGCGCACTGTCTAACGTAATCGGGCATTGGAACGCTGCTGTATGTAGCATTATTCTGGGTATTGCGCTTGTCGCTGCTGTGCAATTTGGTCTGCCAGATTTTAATGAAGTGCCAGACAATTTTCCTGCTGTAGTGCTTTGGCGTTTTAGAGAAGCATCTATCGGAATGCAGATTGTTTTGTGGTCTGTATTGGGGCTGGTTTTTGGCGCTTTGGCTGAAAAATGCCTGTCATCAGCAAACGGTGTGGCGCGGAAGACGCTCTGATTTTTCCGAGCGGCCTTCTATACAAATTTTGCGTGTATAAAAAAGCATTTCCTAACGTTGCCACTTTTTCCATTTATGAAATGGCAACCGAAAGGGAATGCTTTTTTATTTATAATTTTTAGAAAGTGATGTTGGAATGGAGCCCAAAAATGGCTTCATTCCCGACAAGGCGGTTGCCTGTCCAATCCGTTACACCGCCAGAGGGATGCCAGACATACTGGAAGTCTGGCTGCATGACCCACCAAGGGGTGACCTGTGCCTGATAGGTAAGTTCCAGATGGTTTTCATTGCCTTGTACAGGTGCGCCAGAGTTGCGGTCATACCGTCGCTGGCCAGAAGAAGCACGGCCAATGCCCCAGCCTAGGCCCACCGTATCATTATCACGTCCCTTGAACGGGGCTTTAAGGTTGATGCCCGCATCAATGGCAAAGCTGATCATGTTTCGGTCCCCACCATTACCTGTGGCGCGTGCAAAAATGCCAACAGATTGTGGAGATTGGAGTGAAGGACGCCAGATCATCTGGTCAATAATACCATAGACCATCCAGTTGCCCCGGTCCCACCGCGGAATACCTGTGGTGTCAGCCGCACTACCTAAAGCTTTCCCCTGATTGTTGTAGCGATAATCAGGGAATTTTGCCGTATCGTAATATCCACCCAGCTTGTAGATGCCCGGCAGGCCGGGATCCTTGGTGACATGTGACATGTCATCAGGCTGAGGGTTGAGAGCATACTGCAATTCGGTAATCAGCAGTGCGCCAGTGCCCATGTTGAAGTTGGCACCATCCTCATCATGAGTGTTCTGATTGGTGGGGTCTGCGCTGTTACCACCGTTCTGGATGCCAAAAGAGTTGTTGCGGTTGCCCGGTGGGTTGTCATCTGCTGCCGCAAACATGAATGTAAACTTGTCTGAAGGACGGTAGCGGATGCGGATAGCTGGCGAAGACAGGGGCCAAGATGGTCCACCTGCGTACAGGTTAACCGAAGGTGCCATGGGCCAGCCAAAGTTGGAGTTTAGATATAAGGCCCCGTAATCACTGATCAGGAACTCGGTATCCAAATCCTGCTGCCCGATTTTGACATCCAGTTTGCCGTCCAGAAAAGACTGCTGATACCATAGCTCGAACAGGCGCGTGGAACGATCGGCCTCAAATCCACTGACCGGGTTGAAGTTGGCCAGATGATCCTGAGAGATGGAGCGCCCGCGCAACTGTAGGGCGCTGACATTAAATGTGCCCCCTTTCAGGCCAATCAGTTTTTCCAAATCTACCGTCAAGGTTGGCATAGTTACACCGTCATAGGCTGGGCCGGTGCCCGAACCACTGGCGCCATCGGCCCCTGATGCTGTGCCACCTGTGGCGTTGCCCCACAGTTCATCCACTTCCTGAATATCAAAGCTGATACCGTGTTTGGCCATCCAGTCCCGAGCGCCCCACATATTACCCAATAGGTGGTCGCTCATGTCTGGTGTGTCATCGCCCTTTTTCTCGGTAGCTGCCGCTTCTGCTGCGCGTTGGGAATCTCGCACTGTTGCTGGATCAATTTGCTCAATCAGTGGCCCAGAATTGCCCAACCGGCGGCGGTCCTGCTCAACCTGCGTCTCTTCTGCATGTGCTAAAACAGGGGTGGTGGTGAGAATGGTTGCGCAAAGACAAAAAAATTTCAGAAATGTTCTGTTATATCTATGATGTTTTTGCATGGTCACAGGTTGCTCTGATGGTAGGTATGGATGATTGATATTCGGTAATGGAGAATCATTCTCAATTAGAGCGTCTCAAAATGCAATTAGAATACGACCTTCATAAGTGCAGGGCAGGGGTGTTAAAAAGAGAGGGTAAAGCCCTCTCTTTTGGAAGTTTCTTATTATTTCTCAGGGTATGAGAAAGTGAATGATTCCGTAAAGGGCTGCCAAAAGCCGGGTGTGCCGGTTTCTTTATCTGTGTGATGAAGGAAACCATTGGTTTCTGGTGAGCTATAGCTGAACACCACCGTATAGCTGCCGGGGCCATCCATTTTAACATTATTGGCGTAATGCGGGCCATCTTTTGCTGTCATCGGGTGCAGCGTGCCCTGGTTTTTCCAGTCAGATCCCTTTTTGGTAAGGGTGTAATCAACCTTCAGGTAGGGAACCCATGCACCATCGGGAAAGCCCCACTGGTTATCTGCTGTAGCATGTACATCTGTTTCCAGATGGATGGTATCCTTGCCCATGGCCATGTCTGATGTCATAGGCATCATGTCTACATCAAGCAGATAGTTTGCGGCTATTTCCATGTCATGTGCATGTACGGGGCCACCCACCGGGTATTCACGCGCGGCAGCGGGAAGCGCAATGGCAAGGGTAAGAACCGATGCTGCGGAAAGAATTGAAAGATAGGATTTCATATGTCTGCACCTCAAGTTTTTGTAAGGCACAGTGGCAGATATTTTCTGCACACCTGTGACAGATTATGAAGCGCTGGATTGAGGACGTGTGCGAACAAAGCGTTCAACCACAATCAGTCCGGCAAGTGTCAGCACCCATACAAGCAGTTGAATGCCCATTGGTCTGTCTGTGTATCCAATCAGAACTTTGGCCGTACGCCCAAGCATACTACCATCAGACAGCAGCCAGGATGTATCCCAGATATCGTATCCCAGAGCGGGGATCAGATCATCATTTGCCAAGATGGCAGCGGCCTGACTGGCCATGCCAGCAGCCAGAAAGGAGACCAGAACATTCGTGACTGCAAAAAGATGTTTTAGAGGAATGATAATCAAGCCTCTATAAAGCGCCCATGAAAGTGCAGCTCCGCCCACAACACCAAGCAGGCCGCCTGTAAACATGGGCACAAAACCAGTATGTGCGGATACGGCAATACCATACAGGAACAACACAACTTCCATACCTTCACGCAAGACAGCTACGGCAACAACTGTAGCTAAAGCGAAAAGGGAGCGGCTTCCTTCTGATACTTCCTTACCAACACTACGCATTTCCTGAGCAAGCTCACGACCGTGGCTTGCCATCCAGATAACATGCCAAGAAAGCATAAGAACAGCGATGCATAGGATAGAAGCAGAAAAAATATCCTGCCCGTTGCCAGAAAAAGCCTGAGAGAGTTGCCCCGCAAACATGGCCACAATGGCTGCGCCAACAACACCTGCTCCAATGCCGCCGGAAACCCACCATCCGCGCCCCGGAATGCCCCGCGTGGCTGCAAGCACGATGCCAACAATCAACCCGGCTTCCATAACCTCGCGAAAGACAATAATCAGGCTTCCAAGCATAATTTACTTCTTTTCTTCTGCTGTAACGGTACCCTTGGCCTCGTCTGGATGGTAATCATCAAAAAAAGTATAGGTTCCAGGGTGTAGAGGCCCGGCATGAACTTTGATTGTTCCTTGTGGAACAACAATTTTTTCAAATTTCATATCGTAGCTTTCGAACTCATCAGTTGTCGTGTCCTGATTATTGAGTTCGATCATGAATCGCTCACCAGCTGGAACGGTGATATGATCAGGCTCGAAATGATGATCTTTGACAGTAAGCTGAAAAACTGTTTGAGAATGGGCCTGCTGAGGGAAACATATCCATGCACCTGCTAACAGAGGAATGGCTGCTACAAGCAGTTTCATTGTATGATACTCCATCAGTCATGCCGTTTGGATTAGTGCGAATCATTGTCAAAGTCAATCACACCAGATAACCCGCGAGCCTAACGCTTATGTCATCTCATCCCTTGGCGTTCCTACGCCTGCCCAACTCCTTGCTTATGGCGTTAGATAGTCGGGCTTATCATTTCTGGTTCCAGCCAGTGCATTACCTTGCAAGAATTGTGCATATTCTTACAATGGCAGCGTTTTTTGGTCTGGAATTTCTGTTTATTCTTGCTGTTATTCAAAATCTGGATCGGCCAACAGTGGTGCGTATTTCACGGTTTATGGTGAAACCACTGCATATCAGTTATGCTTTGGCTATGATCTCTGGCTTTGCTTTGTTTTTTTATGATCCAGTGCATATTGGCAATCGGGCCTATCTTTCCCCCAAACTTATCGCACTGGCCGTGGCTGGTGTTCTGGCGTGGTTTGGGCACAAATCCATTTACTGGCCAGTTATGGCTGGGCGCGACAATGAACTGCCAAAATGGACAAAGGCATTTTGCGTGGCATCCTGTGTGGTATGGGCCGCTGTTATTGTGTTTTCGTGCCTGAATAGTGAAGGCGTGCCGAAAGTTTATTTAAGACACTATTTCTAATAACAGTGATTTTTTGCGACATAAAAAAGCCCCGGACATATTTGCCCGGGGCTTTTTTAGTATCAATTTGGCAACTTACTCTGCTGGCACATAAACTTTGCCACCAGCTTGCCGGAACTCTTCGGTTTTCTGTTCCATGCCAGCAATGCGTATGGCGTCTTCTTTCAAATCCTGACTAATCCGCATTGAGCAGAATTTGGGGCCGCACATTGAGCAGAAATGTGCGCTTTTATGGGCCTCACGCGGCATGGTTTCATCATGATACGCACAGGCTGTATCAGGGTCCAAAGAGAGGTTGAACTGATCTTCCCACCTAAAGGAGAAGCGTGCGCGGCTTAGGGCATCATCCCGGTATTTTGCAGATGGGTGACCTTTTGCAAGGTCAGCGGCATGTGCTGCAATGCGATAGGTAATTACGCCTGTTTTCACGTCATTGCGGTCTGGGAGGCCCAGATGTTCCTTGGGTGTGACGTAGCAGAGCATGGAGGTGCCAAACCATCCGATCATGGCGGCGCCAATGGCGGATGTAATGTGGTCGTATCCTGGTGCAATGTCTGTGGTCAGCGGGCCAAGCGTATAGAAGGGGGCCTCCTTACATTCTTTTAGCTGCTTATCCATGTTGGCCTTGATCTTGTGCATGGGCACATGGCCCGGCCCTTCAATCATGACCTGGCAGCCTTTTGCCCAGGCAATCTCTGTTAGTTCACCCAGGGTTTCCAGTTCGGCAAACTGTGCAGCGTCATTCGCATCTGCAATGCTGCCGGGGCGCAGACCATCCCCCAAAGAGAAGGACACATCATAGGCGCGCATGATGTCGCAGATGTCTTCAAAATGTTCGTATAGGAAGCTTTCACGGTGACCATTTAGGCACCAGCTTGCCATGATGGAACCGCCGCGTGAAACAATACCTGTAACGCGGTTGGCTGTGAGTGGCACATGCTGCAACCGTACGCCGGCATGAATGGTAAAGTAGTCCACTCCCTGTTCTGCCTGTTCAATCAGAGTATCACGGAACACTTCCCAGCTCAGTTTGCTGACATCTCCGCCCACTTTTTCCAAAGCCTGATACAGGGGCACTGTGCCGATAGGTGTGGGGGCGTTTCGTAAAATCCAGTCACGGATATTGTGAATGTTCCGGCCAGTGGAAAGATCCATTACGGTATCCGCACCCCAGCGGATGGACCATACAAGCTTTTCCACTTCTTCTGCTGCAGATGAAGTGATGGCGGAGTTACCGATATTGGCGTTAATTTTTACAAGAAAATTACGCCCGATAATAACGGGTTCCAGCTCTGGGTGGTTGATGTTTGCCGGAATAATGGCGCGTCCGCGGGCAATTTCCTGACGAACAAATTCAGGTGTGATGAATTCTGGAATGCTGGCACCAAAGGATTCACCATCTTCCAGACATTGGGCAGCATCATCCGCTGCCTTCTGGCGGCCCAGATTTTCGCGGTGGGCCACGTAAATCATTTCGTCAGTAATAATGCCAGCCTTGGCGAACTCATACTGCGTAATAAGCTGGCCTTCTCGCCCTTTGAGCACGGTATGTGGGGCAGGGCAGGGTGCGACAAGGTAGTTACCTTCTGCATTGCCATTGTCTTCTGGCTTAATGTCGCGTGGTTTGATGTGCTCAAAGCCACGTGCAGCCAACCACGATGCCCGAATTTTTGGCAGCCCTTTGTTAACGTCAATTTCTACAGTGCTGTCTGTGTAGGGGCCGGACGTATCATACACACGCACAGGTGGTTCATTTGCGGAAGGTTCCAGCATGATTTCGCGGAAAGGCACGCGCATGTCCGGCCGATCGGCAGGGCTGGAATAGACTTTGCATGAGCCACGGATGGCACCGGTTGTAACATGCCCCGGAGCGGGTGCAGCCGTATTGGCGGGTTTAGGGTTGCCCCCTACAGTAGGAGAGGCCGCATTTTGTTTGGAATCAACTGAAGACATGACGTTATCGTCTCCTCTGCCGAGAGGAGGACAGGTCTGAAAAAGACTCCGCTTGTATGGGCGGCTAGGTTCGGAAAGAACATAACTGTCTTTTCAGGCACCAGTCCCTCCGCCGGTATAAGCCGGATCAGGTTCCCCACCAAAACATCATGTTCTGGCGGCAGGGTCGCCACGGTGCCCGAAAGAATCGTGCAAAAAGTGGCCTCTCAGTTCCTTACCGGAACCCCCCTTGGTATCGGACAGCAGATAGCCTTAAGCGCGATTATGTCAAGAAAAATCAAAGGGAAACGAAAAACGTATGCGTGCGTTTTGTAAGGGTAAAATGCGTAAGGCATAAAAGCCTATTTGTGACATAATAAATAAAATTATGTCAGCTATGCAATAATTTTCTGATTGTGGCATAATCACGACATGAAATCTGAAAAGAAACGAGCTCAAGAAGCTATACAAAATCTCGAAATTTCTCCGTATGCCAAGCACGTGTTGTGGATTGCAGCATTTGTTTCTGCCATTTGCGGCGGTCTTTACGGCTACGATACCGGTATTATTTCTGGCGCCCTTCTTCTTATTACAAAAGATTTCCATCTGACTTCTGGTCAGGAGGAAATTGTTACATCAGCTATTCTGGTGGGTGCTGTTATTGGTGCCATGGGCATTGCCAACCTGTCAGAACGTTTTGGCCGCCGTGTTTCGGTTATGGTCGTTACCGCAGTTTTTGTTATTGGCGCATTAGCGTGTTCCTACGCACCTAATCTTACCAGCCTGATTATTGCCCGCGTGTTTTTGGGCTGTGCGGTAGGTGGTGCCACGCAGGTGGTTCCAACATATATTTCGGAATTGGCTCCAGCCAGTAAGCGCGGCAATCTGGTAACGCTGTTTAACGTGGCTATTGGGATCGGCATTTTTCTGGCCAACCTTGTTGGCTTTACCATGCGTGAAAAATGGGGTTGGCGCCCCATGATTTCTGTGGCCGCCATTCCTGCTGCCTTTGTTTTCATCAGCATGTTTTTCCTGCCCAAAAGCCCACGTTGGACTGCTGAAAATGAAGGGCTGGAATCTGCGGTGGAGCAACTGGGCCGCGTGCGTTCTTCCCGCAAGGTCATTCAGCGTGAGATCAATGAGATCCATGCCAATGTTGTAAATCTGGATGAAGATGAACGCGGTTGGAAAGGCTTGATGCTACCGTGGGTGCGCCCTGCACTGATAGCAGCATTAGGGATTGCTTTCTTCACCCAGGCAGGTGGGTTAGAGATGATGATCTACTATACCCCTACCTTTCTGTCTGATGCTGGGTTTGGAAATTCATCCGCGCTGCTGACCAGTTTAGGGATCGCGCTTGTCTATCTGATCATGACTCTGCTTGGCTGCCTGTTTGTAGATAAAATTGGTCGTCGGCGCTTGGTGCTGATTATGGGGCCGGGTTCTGTTGTCAGCCTTATTGGCTTGGGCATTGTGTTTGCCATGCACCCCGCTCAGGGCAGTGTAGGAAGTTGGCTGATTGTGGCCTTCCTGCTGCTGTTCATGCTGTTTAACTCTGGCGGTATTCAGGTTGTGGGTTGGCTGTTGGGCGCTGAACTGTTCCCGCTGCCTATGCGTGCTGCGGCAACCAGCATACATGCGGCCATGCTGTGGGGGGCAGACCTTCTGGTAACATCCACAGCCCTTACGCTGGTGCAAACAGTCTCTCTGGGTGGCACCATGTGGATTTATGCAGGGGTTAACCTTGCTTCGGTGTTGTTTGTTTACTTCTGTGTGCCGGAAACGGCTGGCGCAACATTGGAAGATATTGAAACTGCTCTGCGCCGCGGAGAGTTCCGCCCGCGTGTTGGGCAGGATCCTCGCATTCGTTCTTATGATGAGGAAGAAGAGGAAGCAGTTGGTGTGATGCCCAACGCCTAATGGCTTGTTCTGCTTCCTGAGCATAAAAAACCCGGCGACATCTGGAAAGATGTGCCGGATTTTTTATGGCTGCCAGAAAAGAGCCGAACCACAGTTTAGTGTGGCTTGGCTGTAAACTGTTCCAGCCAATGAATGGTGTAATCACCCTTCTGGAACTCAGGATCTTCCAGAATACGGCGATGCAGCGGAATAACGGTTTTAATACCTTCCACCACAAACTCATCTAAAGCGCGCTGCATGCGGGCAATGGCCTGCTCACGCGTGGGGGCATGCACGATCAACTTGGCAATCATGCTGTCGTAAAAAGGCGGCACACGGTAGCCGGTGTAAAGGGCGCTATCTACACGCACACCCAAGCCACCGGGTGGGTGGTAAACAGCAACCGTGCCGGGGCAGGGGGTAAAGCTGTCTGGATCTTCCGCATTGATACGGCATTCAATGGCGTGGCCAGAAAATGAAATATCTTTCTGCGTATAACCAAGCTGCTCACCAGCGGCCAAGCGAATCTGCTCACGCACCAAGTCCACATCGCAGACCATTTCGGTCACTGGATGTTCCACCTGAAGGCGTGTGTTCATTTCGATGAAGCAGAATTGCCCATCCTGATACAGGAACTCCAGCGTGCCTGCGTTGCGATAGCCCATTTTAGAGAGAGCCTGCGTGGCTGTATGGCCAATGGCATCACGCTGTTCTGCTGTCAGGGCCGGAGAGCCGGCTTCTTCCAGAAGTTTCTGGTGACGGCGCTGGAGAGAGCAGTCGCGCTCGCCAAAATGAACCACGTTGCCGTAATTGTCTCCCAGAATCTGGAGTTCAATATGGCGCGGCCGATCCATGTATTTTTCCAGATAAACGGCATCGTTGCCAAAAGCAGCGCGTGCCTCGGCGCGGGCCATTTTCCAGGCGTCTTCCAGATCGCCAGCCGTTTGAGCCACCTTCATGCCACGGCCACCACCGCCAGCGGCAGCCTTGATCAGCACCGGATAGCCGACTTTGTCAGCAACTTCGCGGGCTTGTTCCAGGCTTGTCAGTTCACCATCAGAACCGGGCACCAAGGGCACGCCCAGCATCTGCATGGTGGTTTTGGCGGTAATCTTATCCCCCATCATGCGGATATGTTCCGCCGTTGGGCCGATAAAGGTCAGACCATGTGCTTCTACCGTTTCGGCAAAATCAGCATTTTCTGAAAGAAAACCATAGCCGGGGTGAATGGCTTCCGCTCCTGTAATGGTGGCTGCAGAAAGAATTGCAGCCACATTCAGGTAGGAATCGCGCGAGGCTGGCGGCCCGATGCAAACAGCTTCATCTGCCAGCCGAACGTGCATGGCGTCTTCATCCGCAGTGGAATGTACCGCTACGGTCTTGATCCCTAGCTCCCGGCAGGCGCGCAGGATACGAAGGGCAATTTCGCCTCGGTTGGCGATAAGGATCTTGGAAAACATTACTCAATAATAGCAAGCGGCTGGCCGTATTCCACCGGGTCGCCCGAAGCCACCAGCAGGGCCTTGAGCGTACCACCTTTGGGGGCCTTGATCTGGTTGAAGGTTTTCATGGCTTCAATCAGCATCAGGGTCTGGCCGGCGGTTACAATCTGGCCTTCGCTTGCAAAAGGAGGGGAGGACGGATCTGGCGTCAGGTAAGCCACACCCACCATTGGGCTGTTGACAGCACCGGGGTGGCGGGAAAGATCTGCCGGAGCGGCAGGTGCTGCGGCTTCAGCCGGAGCGGCGGCGGGAGCCGGTGCCGGAGCAGCAACAGCCTGCGGCGCTGCGGCCACAGCCTGCACAGGGGCTGGCATGCGGGCAACGCGAATGCGGCTGTCCTTTTCCGATACTTCAATTTCAGTCAGGCCTGTTTCGGCCAGAATTTCAGCCAGAGCCCGAATGGCCTCCGCATCCACGAGCAATCCGCTCATCAGTCATCCTCATTCAGAATAAGATCGGTCATTGCCTGCAATGCCAGAGAATACCCCGCCACGCCTAGCCCACAGATAACGCCTGTAGCGGCGCGAGAGACATAGGAATGATGGCGGAATGGCTCGCGGCGGTGAATGTTGGAGATATGAACCTCAATCACAGGCAAGTCTGTTGTCAGCAGGGCATCCAGCAAAGCGATAGACGTATGCGTATAGCCCGCCGGATTGATGATGATGCCCTGTGCCCGCTTGCGGCAGTCCTGCACCCAGGAAATCAGCTCACCTTCAATGTTGGTCTGGCGGAAATCTATGGCCAGGCCCAGCTTCTCAGCTGTTTGCAGGCAAAGTTGTTCCACGTCGTCCAGCGTTGCCCGCCCGTATATTTCGGGTTGGCGCTGGCCAAGCATATTTAGGTTGGGGCCGTTGAGCACAGCAATAAGAGGTCTTTCCATAACAGGAAGGGGCCGTAGCACGATGCTGCCCCGTATCCAAGAGAAGAGGCAGGCTGGGGGACAGGAAAATGCACTCTAGCAAAAAAGCATGCAGCGGAGTTACGCGCTTTAAGGCCATATTTTTGTCACGATAAGCGTGTTGAACATAAGTGACTATAGATCTGTATTTGCAACTCGAAGGTCGAAAAAGATTGCTTTTACAGTGTGAACACGGTCTTCTGGCGAACAGAACGATGTCAGAAAATGGAGTAAACAGGCGGATGTCAGCCCTGCGCCGGGCACTTCTTGGAAGTGTGTTTGTTATGTCTTCTCTTTTGTCGGCTTCAGCTGTTCAGGCAGCAGAGGCTGGGCAAGGCGGCACAGCGTGGGCAGATTCTGTCCGCCGTGCTTTGGCTGGGCGTAGCGCACAGACAGTCGCCACTGCGGATTCTGATACCAATCAGGCCCGTCGCATTTTCCAGAAAGGTGTTGCTAGTTGGTATGGGGGGCGCTTCCATAACCGGCGCACATCTTCGGGTGAACGGTTTGACAAGGGTAGCCTGACAGCCGCGCATCCTACGGCTCCGCTAGGGAGTAAACTCCGCGTTGTTTCAGAAGATACAGGCCGCTCTGTGGTGGTCACAATCAATGACCGTGGGCCTTATAGCCGTGGGCGCATTATTGATGTGTCCAAAGCCGCAGCCGCAGAACTGGGGATGTTGAACAGCGGCATTGCCCATGTGCGGGTAGAGCCTGCTCCGGTTGAAGTGGCTTCTGCACCAGATGATGGTGGTTTGGCGGATAATACCCTTTCCTTGCAGAATACGGCGCCGCACACGGGCCGCACCCTTCATAGGGCGCGTCATCGTCGTTAAGAGATAGCGCAATCAATTTTTACGAGAAGCAGATTGCGGTGAATTAAAAAAGGGTGTTCCGATCGGAACACCCTTTTTTAATGAGTTTTGAGAGGCTGATAGGTCAGACTTCTAAAGGCTGCCGTGTAATGCCGCGGGCATAGCTTTCCATTTCAGCATTCAGTTCGGCGCCCATCAGCACAACCCATGCGGTTACAAAAAACCACATCATGATGGCGATAAACGCGCCTAATGGCCCATAGGTGGCGCTGTAACTGGCAATGTGTGCCACGTAGTAGGAAAAGCCGAGTGATGCCGCAATCCACGTTAATGTGGAACATAAGGCACCGGGCAGAACCCAACGCCATTGGGTGGCGATGTGCCGATTGGGGCCAAATCTGTATAGCGCAGAAAGGGCTAGGGTTTCGAAAGTAAACATCACCACCGGGCCGCTCCACCGGGCCATAAATTCAATGGAACCGGGCGGGGTGGGAATATGCAGCCATGCGGGCAGGTTAAGCAGCAAGGGCATAGCCACCATAAGTGCCAACGTGAGCACAGCCCCCAAAATGCCCGAAAGCGTAAGGGCAAAGGCGGTAATCTGGAACACAAAGAAATTACGATTTTCCCGTGTATTATACGCAATATTCAGGGCCGAAATAATAGAGCGCGTTGCGGCAGAGGCAGACCACAATGCCACACTAACCGAAATAATCAGGTTGAATGTGAGCGAGGATGGCGGCTCAGCTACAAGTGTCTGCACGCGATCATACAGCAGATTGAAGGCATTGGGTGGCAGCAGGCTGCGCAAGACTTCCATCTGTGGCGCCACGGTCTGCACATCAAAAGCCAGCCCGTAAATGGAGATCAGGGAGCTGATGGCGGGGAACAGAGAGAGCGTGGTATAAAATGCGCAGCCCGCGGCAACCAGCGTAGTAGGGCCGGAAATAAGGCTTTTGACGGTGCGCTGTAAAATGATCTTCCAATCTTTCCGCCCCAGTTCAGAAGGGCGAGAAAAATTGGGCTGCACATTTTCATGAATCGTGTGGGGTGGGGAATCCGGGTGCACAGATGGGCGCGTATCGGGCTGACAGATAACCTGCATCGGGATTGGAGCGTCCTTCGTTAAGGTAAAAGGTACCTTCTGCGGCACCAGCGATAAACTTGTAGCGGCACACCAAACACTAACGACCTGGTGTGAGGTAAAGAGGCATACTTTTTTGCAGGAACAAAAAGTTAACACTGCATGCGTTTGCCAAAAACGACATAAATGCCGTGTATAAAGCTTGCCTTGTCTTATCGGGCATGATGGCCAAGTGCCATGTTTTTTTATTTTTTGCGTGTTTTTGACTTGCACTTGTTGCGCTTTGGCCTCATATGCACGCCCCTACGCAGCAACGCACGTGCCACTGGCCCTCTGAGGTTACGCAACGACGTCAAGCGTTCTGGCAATCGGGATGTTTCGTGCATCTGCCTTTGGTCGCTGGTCCGTTAGACCGTTTCGCAACGTCCTTCTCCGCGCTGTTCAGTCGGGGGAGCCTGATCTGGGGGAGTGGGGATATGAATCCCAAAATCACCCGTTTTCTCGCCGAGCAAAAGCCGGCAACGCCTTGCCTTGTTCTTGATGTGGATGCAGTGGCAGACCGCTATCATGCTTTGGGCAAAGCTTTGCCGCAGGCTCGCATTTACTATGCCGTTAAAGCCAACCCGGCGCAGCCTATTCTGCGGCGGCTGGTTGAACTTGGCTCCTGCTTTGATGCCGCTTCATGGGAAGAAGTTTCCCTGTGCTTGCAGGCAGGTGCCAGCCCGGATGCCATTTCCTTTGGTAATACGGTCAAAAAAGTTTCTGCTATCCGTGCTGCTTATGAGGCCGGTGTGCGGATGTTTGTTTTTGACTGCCGGGAAGAACTGGAAAAACTGGCCGCTCATGCGCCGGGAAGCCGCGTTTACTGCCGCCTTCTGGTAGATAACTACGGGGCTGAATGGCCGCTTTCCCGCAAGTTTGGCACCACAGTGGAATCCGCCAAGGAACTGATGTTGGCCGCCAGAGAACTGGGGCTGGATCCGTATGGTCTTTCCTTCCATGTGGGCAGCCAGCAGCTTTCTGCGGAAGCTTATGAGGTGGCCATTGCCCGTGCGGCCGCCCTGTTTACAGACTTAAGCGCCGATGGTCTGGATTTGCGCATGGTCAATCTGGGCGGCGGTTTTCCTATCCGCTACCGGGATGACGTGCCAGAGATTGATCATTTCACCACGGCCATTTTCCGCGCCATGACAGAGCACTTTGGCAATGCGTTGCCAGAAATGCTGGTGGAACCCGGCCGCTTTATTGTGGGGGAAGCCGGCGTGGTGCGCTCGGAAGTTGTGCTTGTCAGTGCGCGTGGGCGCAAGGATGGGCTGCGCTGGGTGTATCTGGATATCGGGCGGTTTGGTGGTTTGGCGGAAACAGAAAACGAATCCATCCGCTACGCGATTCGTACCAGCCGTGATGGGTCTCCCACAGGGCGTGTGGCGTTGGCCGGGCCAACCTGTGATGGTGCGGATATCATGTATGAGAAAACGCACTACGAACTGCCGTTGGACCTGGCCGCAGGAGAGCAGGTCGATCTGCTGGGGGCGGGTGCTTATGTCTCCACTTACTGTGCAACGGGGTTCAATGGTTTTGCACCCTTAACCGAGCATTATATCTGATCCGATGTGAGGGCAGGCCAGCCTTGTGTTTGCCTGCCTTTGCTTTCGTGCTTTCTCGCTTAACAATCAGAACGCAAACAAGGCCATTATGGATGGCGTTCGGAAAGGGAGAAATCATGAAAAAAACGGGTATGCTGTTGGGGGCTCTACTGGCAGCAACAACGGCTGTTGCGCCAGCATGGGCACAACAGCAGGCAGCATCTACGGCTGCTGTGCCTGCAACAAATGCTGCAACTGCCGCAGCAACGCAGGACTTCGGCCGCCTTTCAGACGATGGTAACACAGCGTTTGAAGAACTGATGCTGGCACGCCGCGCCATTTTTGATGGTGATCTCAAAGGGGCTAAAACCCTGATTACAAGCGCACAGCAGGCGCTGGATCGGGCGCGGGCAGACAACACAGCTTTCCAGAAGGCAGAAGCTGAACTGATGCCAGTAAAAACCAAGCAGGCTCAGACAGCTAAAAAAGGTACGGGCAGCACTACGCCAGTAGCTTGGTTGCCGATTGATGGCGAACTGGTTCTGGATGAAACAGTTGAACCCACAACAGAAAAAAGCGCTGCTGTTGCTGCGGCAAACCGCCACCTGCGCGCAGGTGACCCTGACCGTGCTTCTGAAGTGCTGAAAGTTTCTGGCGTAGATGCAGATTACGTGATTGCTGCAGTGCCGTTGGAACAGACACGGCAGGATGTAAATCGTGCTGCTGACTTTATTAAAAATGATCCGTACAAGGCCAGTGAAGCGCTGCGTGATGCAGAAAATTCAGTGCGCTATGCCTCGGTTGATATTCAGGCTGTAAGCCATCAGCAGGCTGCATCTGGCAATACATCTAAGTAATTTTGCCAAACATGCTGCTGTTATGGCCCCTGAATGGGCCATAACAGCAGGTGTATAAATCTCTAGGTTTATTCTGCTGCGGCCCTTAAGCCTGCACCGGCTGCCAGAGGGCAGAGTGGTAAGGCGCCAGCAACAAATGCTGCCAGAAGTTCTAAATCTGGCTGCCAAGGCAGGCCGGTGGATGCGGCATCAATAGCCGCTGCCCCAAAAATCAGTGCAGGAGTTGCAAGCGGCAGCGTGAGCAGCGGCAAGAGGACCCCGCCGCGTCGTGCGCCCAGCACGATAGATGCACCCATTCCCCCAATAAGGGACAGCACAACAGACCCAAGGAAAAGCCCGGTCAAAAGCACAGGCAGGGCAGAGGCAGGCAGGCCCAACATGGTTGCCAGTGGAACAGCCGCCAGAAGCAAGGGGATGCCGGTGGTGAGCCAATGCGCGGTTATTTTAGCCAAGGCTACAAGAGAAGCCGGAACGCCCAAAAGCAGAAGTTGGTCCAGAGATCCATCTTCAAGCTCCGCACCAAATAGCCGATCTAGCGGGAGTAGAGCTGCCAGTAAGGCGCAGACCCAGATAATGCCCGGCGCCATATGGCGCAGCAATTCAGGGGATGGGCCAAGCGCAAGCGGGAACAGGGTGGCTGTGACAATAAAGAAAAGGATGGCCCCCATTGTGTCTGCCCCATGCCGGAGGGCAAGGCGGAGGTCACGCCCAACAATGGCCCAGAACAGCCCGATCATGCGTTATCTTCCTGCTGGTAAAAGGGAGAAGCGGACGAATCGCCCGCGCCCGGCAATGTAAGAGGCTGCACATTTTCTAGCGGCAGGGGCACATGCGTGGTGGCAATAACCAACCCGCCTTGCTGCCTGTGGGCCGTAAACGCTTGCCCTAAAAGGGTAATGGCATTGGCATCCAGGCCAAGGCTGGGTTCATCCAGCAGCCATAAAGGTGCGTTGGCCAGCAGAACACGGGCGAGTGCCGTGCGCCGTTTCTGCCCAGCAGAAAGCAGGCGGGCTGGCAGATTGGCAAGGGGCAACAAATCCATGGCTTCAAGGGCTGCGTGCATATCGCCTTGGCCTGCACGCGCGAACAGGGCGAGGTTTTCTATAACGGTTAGCCCCGGCTTAAGCGCATCCTGATGCCCCAGATAAGCCACCTTGCTGGCATGGGCTGCGCGATCAGTAAAAATCGATTCGCCATGCCAGAGCAGCTGGCCGGAATCGGGTTTGCGCAGGCCCGCCAGAACGCGCAGCAAAGTGGACTTTCCGGCGCCGTTGGGGCCGGTCAACAGCATGGCGGCTCCGGCTTCCATCTGAAAGCTGACACCATCCAGCACCAGTCTTTCCCCACGGAAAACACAAAGATCCTCAGCATAAAGTGCCGGAAATGCACCAGTTTCAGGCCTGGTTGGGGCAGATTGCCCGGCAGGGAAAGGACTGTCGGCGATAACACTTCTCCTTATTGTTACCGTGCAAGGCCGCAAAAGCCGGGGTGCTCGCGTTCTCGTGGTCGCTCCCTGGCTTGTGCCTTTTCCAACTGCCGGTATGTTCTAGGCCCAACGGGATATCAAGCCGGTTGCCCGGCAGATCAGGCAGGCACTCGGCGCCGAATGGCATATTTACGGTGTCCTGAACGCATCACCAGCCATCGGCTGTGATCGGGGAGAGAGCGATTATGAAAACGGTTGGGCACGATACGCTAAAGACAGGCCGCACCCTTGAGGTTGACGGCAAGACCTACCATTATTTTTCCATTCCCGAAGCGGCAAAAACCATTGGCGACGTAAGCCGCCTGCCGGTTTCGCTGAAGGTTCTTCTGGAAAACATTCTGCGGTTTGAAGATGGGCGTTCCTACAATGTGGAAGACGCCAAGGCCATTGCAGGCTGGTTGCCAAAGGGCAGCAGCAGCAAGGAAGTGCCTTTCAAGCCTTCACGCATTCTGATGCAGGACTTCACCGGCGTGCCGGGTGTGGTGGATCTTGCAGCCATGCGTGATGGGATTGTGAGCCTGAAGGGTGACCCGCAGAAGGTGAACCCGATGGTTCCGGTCAACCTTGTGATCGACCATTCCGTGATGGTGGACTATGCAGGCACAAAAGATGCGCTGCAGGAAAACATTACGCTGGAATTTGAACGCAACGCAGAACGTTATGCCTTCCTGCGCTGGGGCCAGGAAGCGTTTGAAAACTTCTCTGTTGTGCCGCCTGATACGGGCATCTGCCATCAGGTGAACCTGGAATACATTGCCCAGGTGGCATGGACCGCTAATGTTGGTGGCAAGGAATACGTTTATCCGGATTCCCTGTATGGCACAGACAGCCACACCACCATGATTAACGGTCTGGGCGTTCTGGGCTGGGGTGTTGGTGGTATTGAGGCTGAAGCCGCAATGCTGGGCCAGCCCATTGCCATGCTGATCCCCGATGTGATCGGCTTTAAGCTGACAGGTAAGCTGCCAGAAGGCGCAACTGCTACCGATCTGGTGCTGACAGTCACCCAGATGCTGCGCAAAAAAGGCGTGGTTGGTAAGTTTGTTGAATTCTTTGGCCCGGCACTTGACCATCTGCCAGTTGCTGACCGTTCAACCATTGCCAACATGGCTCCGGAATATGGTGCAACTTGCGGGTTCTTCCCGGTTGATGCTCTTACGCTGGACTTCCTGCGTCAGACCGGCCGTGATGAACATCGTATCAAGCTGGTTGAAGAATACCTGCGTGCACAGGGCATGTTCCGCACGCATGAAACACCCGAACCGGTGTTTACAGATGTTCTGGAACTGGATCTCAGCACGGTTGTGCCGTCTCTGGCAGGCCCCAAGCGCCCGCAGGACCGCGTGGAACTGAAGAGCGCCAAGACTGCGTTTGAAAAAGAACTCACCAGCTCTCTGGGTGTGGCCGCAAACGATGCCGATAAAAAGGTGCCGGTTGCCGGAACCAACTATGATCTGGGGCAGGGCGATATTGTTATTGCCGCCATTACCTCCTGCACCAACACATCCAACCCGGCTGTGCTGATTGCGGCTGGTCTGGTTGCCCGCAAGGCACGTGCTCTGGGCCTTACGCCTAAGCCGTGGGTGAAAACCTCTCTGGCTCCGGGGTCTCAGGTTGTTACAGATTACCTGAACCGTTCAGGCCTGACGACAGATCTGGATGCCATGGGCTTCAACACCGTTGGGTATGGTTGCACCACCTGTATCGGTAACTCCGGCCCGCTGCCTTCCCACATTGTAGATGCGATTGAAAACAACGACCTGGTTGCTGTTTCTGTCCTGTCTGGCAATCGTAACTTTGAAGGCCGTATTTCCCCCAACGTTCGGGCCAACTATCTGGCAAGCCCGCCGCTGGTGGTTGCATATTCCCTGCTGGGCACCATGCGTAAGGATATCACCACGGAACCGCTGGGCACATCCAAGGATGGCAAGCCGGTTTACCTGAAGGATATCTGGCCCACCAATAAGGAAATTGCAGACCTTATTGCTTCTGCCATCAGCCGTGACGAGTTTATCAACCGTTACAAGAACGTGTCCAAGGGCACGAAGGAATGGCAGGGCCTGAAGGTTGCTACGGGTTCTGAAACCTATAAGTGGGATCCGAAATCTACCTACGTGCAGGATCCGCCGTACTTCAAGCATATGGACGTTGAGCCCAAAGCTCCCGGCAATATTGAAGGTGCGCGCATTCTGGCTCTGCTGGGTGACAATATCACAACTGACCACATCTCTCCGGCTGGTTCCATCAAGAAGGACTCACCGGCTGGTCGTTACCTGATGGAACACGGGGTTGAACCGAAAGATTTCAACTCTTACGGCTCCCGTCGTGGGAATGACCGCGTGATGGTGCGTGGTACTTTTGCCAATATTCGTATCAAAAACGAAATGTTGCCGGGTACGGAAGGTGGGTATTCCAAGCACTTCCCAGATGGGAAGGAAGGCGCCATTTACGATGTGGCCATGGAATACAAAAAGGAACACACCCCGCTGGTGGTGATTGGTGGCAAGGAATACGGCATGGGTTCTTCCCGTGACTGGGCCGCAAAAGGCACCCTGCTGCTGGGCGTAAAGGCCGTTATTGCTGAAAGCTTTGAGCGTATTCACCGTTCCAACCTTGTGGGCATGGGCGTTCTGCCGCTGGTGTTCAAGGATGGCACAACCCGCAAGACCCTTGGTCTGAAGGGTGATGAGGTGATCAGCATCAAGGGTGTTGATAAACTTTCGCCGCGCATGGATGTAATTATGACAATTACAAGAAATGACGGCTCCACGCAGGAAGTACCACTGCTTTGCCGTGTCGATACCCTAGACGAAGTCGAGTATTATAGGCATGGTGGCATTCTTCAGTACGTCTTGCGAGGGATGACGAAAGCTGCCTGAGAACCAATTCGTTCAAGGTGAACGTCAAGATGCCGACCCGGTACGCACCGGGTCGGCGTTTTCTGTGGAAGACCCAGTCGTTTTGAGTGCGGAACATCTGCACAAAAGTTTCGGCGAGGGGGATGTCCTGTGTGGTGTATCCATGCAGGTGCGAAAGGGTGAGCTGGTTTCTATTATCGGCCCATCCGGTTGCGGAAAATCCACTTTTTTACGGTGTTTGAATTTTCTGGAAATTCCCGATAGCGGCAAGATCACCGCCATGGGGGTGACCATAGAGCGCAAAGATGCCGTCTGGCGTCGCGCTGATGAGCATATGGCACATCGCTTGCGCACTCACGTGGGCATGGTGTTCCAGAGCTTTAACCTTTTTCCCCACCTTACAGTTCTGGACAACGTTCTGCTGGCCCCCCGCGTGGTGAAGGGTGAGGGCGGAGAAGTTGAACGTGCCGAGGCCATGGCCCTGCTGGAAAAAGTAGGGTTGGCCCGTGTTGCGCAGCGTTACCCTGTTTCGCTTTCTGGTGGGCAGCAACAGCGTGCCGCCATTGCACGTGCTTTGGCCATGCGGCCAGAAATTATGCTGTATGACGAACCCACGTCAGCGCTTGACCCGATAGTTGCGGAAGAAGTGCTGGGGGTCATGCGCACCCTTGATGATGAAGGGATGACGCAGATTATCGTCACCCACGATATGCGTTTTGCCCAAGTGGCATCGGATACCATTGTCTACATGGATGGCGGCCATATTGTTGAATCCGGCCCGCCGGAGGTTCTGTGTGTGAACCCGGCTCATGAACAGACACGCCGCTTTTTGAGGACACTTCTGTGAAACAGAATGCACAGTATTGCCCGCCCCGCTTTTGGGGTTTGTTTCTGCGCTGTGTCTGTATGCTGCTGGCCGTAAGCTGGTTGGGTGCTGGCGCGCATGTGGCACACGCACAGGAAGAAAAGCCGATCCGCTGGGCTGCGGATGCTTCATCGGATGTGCCCTATACGTTTCATGATCTGAAAGATCAGGACAAGCTGACCGGGTTTGAATATGACCTGATGCAGGAATTGGGCAAGCACATGGGTGCGCCGCTTCAGTTCGTGCAGAATGACTGGGATGGCCTTATTCCTGGCTTGCAGCGTGGTCTTTATGAGATGGTCATCTGTGGCATCGAGATGACAGATGAGCATGCTGAAGGCATTGATTTTTCAGACCCGTACTACATCACATCAGAACGTATTGTGGTGCGGCGTAATGGCCCGCAACTGAAAACCCTTGCGGACCTGAACGGCCATGCCATTGGCACCATTAAAGATACGCAGGCTGAACGTATTCTTACCGAGAACGCCAAGGTTCAGCTTCGGACGTATGATGAAGAAACCGATGCGTTTATGGATCTGGCAAACGGGCGCACGGATGCCATTCTGATTGATGGCCCCATTGCCAAATATTACGGTGATACCAACCCGGCCCTACAGGTGGTGGGTGAACCCATTGGCCGTGTGGAATATGGTATTGCTTTTGCTAAAGGGCAGAATGTTGCTCTGCGCACAAAAGTAAATGCCGCACTGGCAACCATGCAGCATGATGGCACACTCCATCGCGTTTTGCTGCGGTGGGACCTATGGACGCCAGAAATGGCGCAGCTGACCAATGATCACACCACCTTAAACGTTACACCAGCGGCGTGGAACGCATATGTGGCGGAGCTGGAAGGCAAGGGCGGCTGGCGCGTTAAGCTGGAACGCTATATGGGTTTTCTGCCGCAATTGGCAAAAGCTGCATGGCTGACGTTGCTGGTTTCACTATGCGCAATGGTGCTGGCTGTTGGTGCAGGTTTGGCTCTGGCGCTTCTGCGTCTGTATGGCCCTACACCTTTGCGGTGGGTGGCGACCACATATGTGGAAGTAGTGCGTGGCACCCCATTGCTGATTCAGGTTCTGTTTATTTTCTACGGTCTGCCTGAATTTGGTATCAGTCTTACGCCCTTCCTGGCCGGTGTTGTCAGCTTGGGTATGAACTACGCGGCATATGAGGCCGAAAACTATCGGGCCGGCCTGCAATCTGTTGCGCATGGGCAGATGGAAGCCGCATTGGCCCTGAACATGACGCACGCTCAGGCACTGCGTTATGTTGTGGTGCCACAGGCTTTCCGTCTGGTTATGCCTGTCATGACAAACGATTTTATCTCGTTGTTGAAAGATTCGTCACTGGTCAGCGTGATTACGCTGACAGAATTGACCCAGACTTACATCCGTCTGTCCTCTTCCTATTTCGATTATTTTGGAACAGGGCTGATGGTTGGTGCGGCTTATCTGCTGCTGGGCCTGCCTTTTGTGCGTTTGGCACGTATGGCAGAAAAAAAGCTGGCACAGCCGCATATGCGGCGCCGGTAAAACCTGTTTGGGATATCTGTTCCGTCTTGCGAGACAAATGCAAGTGCATCTGTCACATGGCGGAACAGAGCCTGACGGATGTTGTGCGACCAGCCAGCTTGTTCCAAAATTGTCGATAAATCAGGAATACGCGCAACATTAGATACACTTCTTGCTGGTAAGGGGTTGTAATGTAATGTGCGCGTGTTCGCAGGGACAGTGCTGGACTTCAATGGATCTTCTTTCCGCGCTTCACAGCTTTGTTCGCGTTGCGGCTACAGGCTCGTTTTCTGCCGTCTCGCGTGAGACAGGTGTTAGTCAGCCTACAATTTCCCGCCATATTGCGTTGTTAGAGGCGCATTACGGCACAACGCTGTTTGCGCGCACCACACGCAGCCTCACCATGACGGAAGATGGCAGAAGCCTGCTTCCACATGCCTATGAAGTGCTGGAAATTCTGGAAACAGCAGAAACAGTGCTGGGCCGCCGCCGGGCTTCTGTTTCTGGTTTGGTTCGCTTAGGGGTCACCACAGCTTTCGGCCTGTGTCTGACACGGCGGATAGGGGAACTGCTGGAACGGCACCCTGATCTGGCTATTGAAGTGGTTATGCGCGATGCGTTTGGTGATCTGGTAGAAGAAGGGCTGGATCTGGCCGTTCGTGTAGGAGAGATTGCCGAGGGGTCTCTTATCGCCCGCAAATTGGGTGTCGTGCGCAAATGGTTGGTGGCCGCGCCATCTTGCCTGAACCGTTGCGGCACGCCTACGCACCCACGTGATCTGCCGGAATATCCGGGAGTCGTCTATAATTACGGCTCCAGCAGGCTGGACTGGAACTTTGAGCGGGATGGCGAAGAAAGCGTTATTGCGCCTTCTGCTGTTTTCCGTGCCAATAGCAGTGAAGCGGTGCTGTATGCTGTAGAATCTGGGTTGGGCATAGGGCTGCTACCAGAGTTTCAGGTGCGTGAGGCTGTTGCTAGCGGTCGGCTCACCCGTTTGTTTGCAGATTGGCAGATTCCATCTTTGCCGTTTTACGCTGTGCATACTGGCCCGCGCACGCTCCCCTTGCGAACGCGGACGGTTCTGGACTTTCTGATCGAAGTTTCTGCAGATCTTCTGCGTGAAGGCAAACTTCACCAAGCTGTTTAACGGTTTTCTATACCTTACAGAAAGCGTTCTAACGGTTGCTTAACCGTGAAACGCAGGATCTGCCGATACAGTTGTGGGCAGCGCAGTGTCAGGAAGCTTGCTGTCAAACCCTTGGCGCAGATAAGGGCTCCATCCGCGTAGCCATGCGTTGGTGCGGCGGACAAAGTCTGACACAGCAGTGGAATCGGACATACCTGCGCGGGACCAGTTTTCTGGCGCACCCGGTACGGTTTTGCTGCCAGCTTCTGCCGGGCTTGTCAGCATGTGAACACTCATGAAATCCACACCGGGGCCGGATTTGCTTTTTTCAATCCGGTTCCACCCTGCATCCACCAGAACGGGGGGCAGATCAAAGCCCATACCCGTCAGGCGTTGCACAGCCGGGGGAATAAACATCGGGCTTCCCAACAAAGCCTGTAATGCGGGATTGGATGTTAGAAAAACGTTGTTCACCACACGGATGGGGGATGTCATCCAGCATTCTGTATGCGTGCCATCCTGCGGCAAGGCTTCGGACATAAAGTTAAAGTTGCTGTGGCATTCATCCTGCACCAACTGCGTATCCGTAATGGGTAAGGATTGTGTGGTGGCCTGCGCAACCAATAGGCCTGTGACAATGCCTTGTTCAGAACGCACGTAAAGGGATGTCAGAATCTCTCCATGAGCAACATCATCCTGATAATTCAGGAGCGGGTGCCATTTGCCCGCGGGTAAAGGGAGCTGGCGGCCCGCAAAGGATAACGTGCCTTCAAATTGTGCATCCATAGGGGGTGCGGAAACGGTGCGCCGGTCTTCATCCGGCCGCAACGCATCTTCTGACGAATCGGCAGATGATGCACCGCTCGGCAGCATATGGCTGATTTTAGAGGTAAGCTTTGCATAGGCTGGCAGGCGTGATGTTAGCCAAGGGGCTGGAAACATCACGGAAAACACACTGCATGCGCCAGCGGTAAACAGCGCAACACGCCATACAGGAGCGCGTTGCCACAATCGGGTAAAAGCAGACATGCAGAAAGCCTTGTGCCGGAAGAATAAACAGTAAGGGACCGCTTATGGGATCAGGCGCGCATGGATGCTATCGCCTTCATCCGTGCGGTTATCCGCCACTTTTGCAACCACAGCGCCATCATCTTCCTTTACCAGCCGCACCATATTGGCGCCCTGCTGGCGGGCTACAATCAGGGATTCGCTGATCATATCTTCAATGGAGCGCACCAGATCGCGGGCAGAAGCTGCATCTCCCATGCGGCTCTGGCGGCGCATGACATCCATCAGCAAGGTAGCATCAATCCCGCCGGTTTCTACCTTCAGGCCGTAGCTTTCAATCATGGTTTCAATTTCCAGCGCGGCCACGCGGGCAATATCCAGACCCTGTAGCGGACGGAAGACGAAAATTCGGTCCAACCGGTTTAGAACTTCCGGGGCAAACCCGGCCTGACGCAGGGCTTCTACCGATTCGGCACGCATACGGTCCGGGTCATCATGCAGGCGGTCTGCAATTTCTGTGAGCGCATCCGTGGCAATGTTCGATGTCAGCACAAAAATGGCGCGTACGGTAGAAATCTGCTGCCCGGTAGAGGCTTCGGTAATGTGTCCGTCATTCCAGGCTGTCAGGAATTTTTTGAACACATCTGGGTGCGCCTTTTCAATTTCGTCCAGCAGCACCACAGCATCCGGTTTTTCCTTCAGGCCGCCCGTCAGCTTCCCGTAAGTGTCTGAACCTACATAACCTTTGGGGGAGCCAAACAACTGGGTTGCGGCATGGGGGCTGCTCATCTGTGTCATGTCAAAATGCAGCAAGGGGCGTTCAAGCTGGCGGGCAAGCTGCTTGGCCAGATAGGTTTTGCCTGTGCCCGGGGGGCCTGCCAGCAGAAAAATGCCTACTGGTTTACCGCGCACCTGCAAGGCGAGGCGGCGGCGCAACTGCACAGCCACATCCTCACATACCTGATCCTGCCCAATAACGCGGGCCCGCAGGTTGGCTGCCAGTTCTTCCGCATCAATGGTGGTTTCACGCTGCTCGCGCGCCATCATTTCTTCCAGTGCGGCGCGGTTGGTCAGTCTGGCAAGAACGTCCATGATGAATCCCCGTCGGCGTAAAAGCCCTTTGCGCGCTAGCTTTTCGGCGCGTGTTTCAAACAGCAGCCCTGCTACCGTAAGTATAATGCCACTTGCGGCCAAAATTGGCCACGCGGGAGCGCACCACTGCAAAACATGCGTAATGGAATGCAGGGAAAGATGCAGGCTGAGGGCAATCTGTATGCTGGCGAGCACCAGAAAGATGACCATCATCAACGGCATCAGCCGGTTTAGGGCGGGTAACAGTCCCTTCATTGCGCAATCACCGTTAGTGGCAAAGTATCCCCTTTATACATAATCGGCAGTGTTTGTGGGCCAAATACCGTAATAGCGCCGCTACCAATGCCAGCAGGCCCAGGATCTGATGCTGGTATGATATCAACATTACCGCTGATCGTAATGGGTAGAATGACGGTTTGCGGGGTAGGGGACAAATGCACAGTTTGGTGCCATGCTCCGCAAATAAGGGTAATGGTGCCCCCAGCGCCTGTGGCGTCGTAAACAGGCATAGCCACCAAGCGAATGTCCCGCCGTTTTATGCCGGCCAGAATATCTGCCTGCTCCTGATCCGTGTAATTCGATTTTGCCAAGGTTTGAGCCGCTTTTTGCGAGGCAATGAGCGTAAGGGGAATCCCCATCCGGTTGGCGCTGTTATCGTGGTCTTGCGTATTGTTTTCTGCTGCGGGGGTAGAGGTATTTCCATGTCCTCCACCCATAAAATGCACACCAGCTCCAGCCATGATAACGCATGTAGCTAGCCCTATCAGAGCCATGCGCACGCCAGAGGGTTTATCTGCTGCCTGAGGTTGCGGCTGTGGCTTCCATGCGGGTTCTGGCTCTTTGTGCATATTGAAAGGTCAGCCCTTAGTGGTGTGTAGGATGGTAAAAATGTCGCAATAGAGGTAATAAAAGCATGTCCGGCGCACCCTGCAATGCGCAATTTGCATCCAGCCCGTAAAATTGTTTTTTATAAATGGTAAAGATTTGCATAACGGGCAGTAACTTTATTCTGCCCTTGCGGTTTCACTCTGCATCCCTTACATAAAGAACCATCCTTCTCAATTTGTTTTACGTTTCGGGGGGTGGCCTTGACGGCCGCCTTTTTTGCATTGGATACAGACCTTTCTACTCACTCTGGCCTAGAAGCCCGCGTTGCTGCGCTGATAGCCCCTGCCGTTGAGGATATGGGTTATGAGATTGTGCGTGTTGCTGTGCTGGGGCGTGAGCGTCCGACTGTGCAAATCATGGCAGACCGCAAGGACGGTTCCCTGATCAATGTGGAAGATTGTGAACGGATCAGCCACGCGGTAGGTGCCGTGCTGGATGTTGAAGACCCCATTCCCGGGGCGTGGACGCTGGAAGTTTCCTCTGCCGGGATAGATCGGCCCCTTACCCGTGCGAAGGACTGGAACCGCTTTGCCGGGCACCAGGCCAAGGCAGAAGTGCTGCTGCCGGTAAATGGGCGCCGCCGCTTTTCCGGTACGGTTCTGGGGTCTGATGGAACTGTTGCGCGGATGCGTCTGGATGATGGCACGGAAGTTGCCTTGCCGCTGGAAGAACTCCGGCGTGCACGGTTGGTGCTGACAGATGCTCTGATTGAAGCTAGTGCCCGTATGGTGCAATCTGCGCCCGGCACTGATCCCGCCCAGAAGAATGACGACGATTCTTCCGGGCCCAAGGTGCATTGATAAAGCTGCCTGTTTTGGAGAGCTGAGAGTATGGATACCTCTGTTTCCCGTCCTGAACTTTTGCTGGTTGCAGACGCTGTCTCGCGCGAGAAAGGTATCGAGCGTGAAGAAGTGCTGGAAGCCATGGAACAGGCGATCCAGAAAGCCGGACGCGCCAAATATGGGCACGAAAAGGACATTCGTGCCACCATCGACCGCAAGACAGGTGATGTGCGTCTGTCCCGCTGGACGGAAGTGGTGGACGAAGTGGAAAATGAAGATACGCAGATTGCGCTCTCCATTGCCCGCAAGTTTCGCCCTGAAATTCAGGCAGGCGAATATCTGATCGATCCACTGCCTCCGATCGATTTTGGCCGTATTGCTGCGCAAACCGCCAAACAGGTGATTGTGCAGCGCGTGCGTGAATATGAACGCAAGCGCCAGTATAATGAATTCAAGGATCGCGTTGGCGAAATCGTAAACGGTACCGTTAAGCGGACCGAATACGGTAACCTGCTGGTTGAAATTGGTTCGGCAGAAGCGCTGCTTCGGCGTGATGAGCTGATCCCGCGTGAAACGTTCCGTAACTCAGACCGCGTGCGCGCTTACATTTATGATGTGCGTGATGAACCACGTGGTCCGCAGATTTTCCTGTCTCGCACGCATCCGGCCTTTTTGGCCAAGCTGTTTGCGCAGGAAGTGCCTGAAATTTATGATGGCATTATTGAAATTAAGGCCGTTGCGCGTGACCCGGGTTCTCGTGCCAAAATGGCTGTGATTTCTCGTGATGCGTCTATTGACCCTGTTGGGGCTTGCGTTGGTATGCGCGGTTCCCGTGTGCAGGCCGTTGTGGCCGAGTTGCAGGGCGAAAAGATCGATATCATCCCGTGGAGCCCGCAGGCCGCTACTTTTGTGGTGAATGCACTGGCTCCGGCTGAAGTCAGCAAAGTGGTGATGGATGAAGAAGCCGGACGCGTAGAAGTGGTTGTGCCGGATGAGCAGCTTTCTCTGGCTATTGGCCGCCGTGGGCAGAACGTCCGTCTGGCCAGCCAGCTGACTCGTTGGGATATTGATATCCTGACAGAAGCGGAAGAATCCGAGCGCCGCCAGGAAGAGTTCCGTCGTCGGACAGCGCTGTTTGTTGAAGCTCTGGATGTGGATGATGTGATTGCAGGTCTGCTCGTCACAGAAGGTTTCCACTCCATCGAAGAACTGGCTTTTGCTGATCCTGATGAACTGATTGGCATTGAAGGTTTTGACGAGTCGGTGGTTCAGGAGCTGGTTCAGCGCGCTGAATCTTATCTGGTTCAGCAGGAACAAAAGCTTGATGATCGGCGGAAAGAGCTTGGTGTTGTGGACGAGATTGCCGATATGGGCGTGTTTACAAACCAGATGCTTGTGACATTGGGTGAAAAAGGTGTAAAAACCTTAGACGACCTTGCAGATCTGGCTGGCGATGAGCTGGTTGAGATCTTGGGCACCGATGCCATTGAGGAAGATGCCGCCAATGAAATTATCATGGCAGCACGTGCTCATTGGTTTGAGGATGAAAATCAGCAGCCTTCCGATATCAAGGAAGGTGAGGCCAACGCCTGAGGCCTGATATAAAGTGGGTGGTGATTTCTTGCCAGAAACAGAAGAGAAAGGCAGCCTTCGGAGGTGCGCGGTAACGCGTGAAGAAGGCGAACCTTCTTTAATGATCCGGTTTGTAATTTCACCATCTGGTGAAGTGGTGCCTGATCTGGATGCACGTCTGCCGGGGCGGGGAATATGGTTGAGCCCCCGCCGGGATGTGATAGAACAGGCGCGTGCCCGGGGCGTTTTTTCACGCGCCGCACGCCAGCAGGTTAAGGTGCCGGAAGATATAGTAGCCCGTGTAGAAGCGGGGCTACTCCGGCGGATGAGTGAACTTGTAGGGCTGGCTCGCAGAGCTGGTCAGGCTACAAGTGGATTTATGAAGGTGCGAGAATGGCTGGTACAGCGTAAAGCTGCCATTGTTGTTCATGCGCTGGATGGAAGCAGGGAAGAGCGGGAAAGGCTGGTTTCCGGCCAACGCGATATTCCTGTCGTTGAGGCGTTGTCATCTGAAGATCTGGCAAAGATTTTTGGGCGGGAACGAGTGGTGAACGTAGCGCTTTCAGCCGGTGGGCTGGCACAGCGCTTACGTTGTGAGAATAAGCGTTTTACGGGGGTTGCTGAAGGCGGCCCTCGCATGCCCCGGACCTTTCCGGCGCATGGGTGTGAACAGGCGGGTCAATGAGCGAAGGCAAGGATCAGGATCAGGGTAAGGGGCGTTTGTCCCTTCGGCCGGCAGGGCGTTCGGAGGTCGGACGGACGGTTGATGCCGGGTCCGTGCGGCAAAGTTTCAGTCATGGCCGCTCCAAGGTTGTGCAGGTTGAAGTGCGCAAAAAACGTGGTGCCGGGCCGGGTGGCTCTGGCGGACGTGCCGGTGGAGCGCGCGGTGGCGGTCGTACGCTAACAGCCGCTGAACTGGCCATGCGTCAGCGTGTGCTGGCGGAACAGAAAAAAGCAGCGGAAGAAGCCGCACGGCGTGAAGCCGAGCAGCGCGAAGCTGAAAAAATTCGTATTCTTTCGGCTGCTGAAGAAGCACGTCGTAAGGAAGAAGAAGATAAGCGCGCGGCTGAAGAAGCCGAAGCCGCAAAGGCTGCGGCTGAAGAGGATGAGCGCAAATCGCGCATTGAATCCATTCAGCCTATTGCCGTGAAAGAACCAGTTGTTTCTGCTGTGCCCATTCCGGGTGAAGTAACGCTGGCTCCGCCGGTTGGGCGTCTGCGTCCGTTGGCTGAACGTGCAATTATGCCAGCCAAGCCGCTGAAGCCTGTTCCTTCACGCTCTCAGCCTGCTGAAGCCAAGGAAAAAGAACCAGCGTCTGCGCAGACATTGCGTCTGCGTAGTGGTCGTGACATGGAAAGTGATGATGCGCCGCGCCGTGGTGCATCTCGTAAAACACCTGCTGGTAACCATCGCAAAAGTGGTGGCGGTCGTAAGTCCGATGTCGGCGGTGGCCGTCGTGCAGGCCGTATTGACGTGCAGGCCGCGATTGAAGGTGATGACGATAAGACGCGTTCACTCGCATCTGTCCGTCGTCAGCGCGAACGTGAACGCCGTCAGGCTGAACTGGAACGTCTGCGCTCCGATCAGGTGAAGGTTGTGCGTGATGTGGTTCTGCCGGAAAACATTACCGTGCAGGAACTGGCTAACCGTATGGCAGCCCGTCAGGGTGAAGTTATCAAAGCGCTGATGAAAATGGGCGTAATGGCAACTGTCACTCAGACCATTGATGCTGATACGGCTGAACTGATTGTTGAAGAATTCGGCCACCGCGTGCGCCGTGTTTCTGAAGCAGACGTTGAACTGGGGATTGAAGGTGTGGAAGACGCACCGGAAGATCTGCGTCCACGTCCGCCGGTTGTGACAATCATGGGGCATGTTGACCACGGTAAGACATCTCTGCTGGATGCTCTGCGCACAACAGACGTTGCGGGTGGAGAAGCCGGCGGTATTACCCAGCATATCGGGGCTTACCAGGTTACGCTGCCTTCCGGCTCCAAGATCACATTCCTGGATACGCCGGGCCATGAAGCCTTTACGGCTATGCGTGCCCGCGGTGCTTCCATTACGGATGTGGTGGTGCTGGTTGTGGCGGCTGATGATGGTGTTATGCCGCAGACGGTTGAAGCCATTAAGCATGCCAAGGCTGCAAACGTGCCGATGATTGTTGCCATCAACAAGATCGACAAGCCGGGTGCCAAGCCTGATCGGGTGCGTCAGGAACTTCTGAGCCACGAAATTGTGGTAGAATCCATGGGCGGTGACGTTCAGGATATCGAAGTTTCCGCGCTTAAACGTACCGGGCTGGACAAGCTGGAAGAAGCTATTCTTCTGCAGGCAGAAATTCTGGAACTGAAGGCAAACCCGGACCGGGCTGCTGAAGGTGCCGTTATTGAAAGCCGTCTGGATCGTGGTCGCGGTTCTGTTGCCTCTGTGCTGGTGCAAAAAGGCACGCTGCATAAAGGCGATATCGTGGTTGCTGGCACCGAATGGGGCCGGGTGCGTGCTCTGCTGGATGATCGTGGCCGTCAGGTTACGGATGCAGGGCCTTCCATGCCGGTTGAAGTGCTGGGTCTCTCTGGTGTGCCATCTGCTGGTGCTCCGTTCGTGGTGGTTGAAAACGAAAACCGCGCACGTGAGATTTCCGAGTTCCGTCAGCGTAAGCTGAAAGAACATCAGGTGGCTGGTCAGGTGGCGGCTCGTGGTACGCTGGATCAGATGCTGGCCCGTATTCAGGCGGGTGATCAGAAAGAGGTTTCTGTTCTGATCAAGGCAGACGTTCAGGGTTCTGCAGAAGCTATTCAGACAACTGTGCTCAAGCTGGCAAATGAAGAAGTGGGCGTTCGCGTTCTGAATGCTTCTGTTGGTCAGATCACGGAAAGCGATGTGCAGCTTGGTAAGGCGTCGGATGCAGTGATTATTGCATTCAACGTGCGCGCCACAGCACAGGCACGCCAGCTGGCGCAGCGCGAAGGTGTAGATATCCGCTACTATTCCATCATCTATCAGGTTGCTGATGATGTGGAACAGCTTGTGCGTGGTAAGCAGGCACCTAAGCACCGTGAAAAGTTCCTGGGTTATGCCGAAATCCGCCGTGTGTTCGAAATCAGCAAGGTGGGCAAAGTGGCTGGCTGTTACGTTACGGAAGGCGTTGTCAAACGCGGCTGTGGCGTGCGTCTGCTGCGTGATGGCGTAGTGGTTCATGAAGGTGATTTGAGCCAGCTCAAGCGCTTCAAGGACGATGTGAAGGAAGTCAGCAAGGGTTACGAATGTGGCCTTTCCTTTGCAGGCTACAATGATCTGCGCGAAGGCGATGTGGTGGAATGCTTTGAAAGTGAGCTGGTTCCAGCATGAGCCGTAAGAACGGATCAGGCAGTAAAGTAGCAGGACCGGCGGGGTATCTCGCCGGTCTTGCTCCATCTGGCCCCTCCCAGCGTCAGTTGCGGGTGGGGGAAGAAGTGCGGCGTGTGCTGGCTGAAATTTTTGCACGCACCACGTTTCGTGATCCGGATCTGGCAGACGTTGACCTTACGGTTACAGAGGTTCGGCTTTCTCCAGATTTTCGTCACGCAACAGTTTTTATTACTCGTTTGGGTCGTAGCGATGTTGCGGAACTTCTGCCCGCTTTAAAACGAGTAGCTCCGTGGTTGAGAACACAGCTTGCGCATAAAATACGTGCGCGTACTGTGCCGGAACTGCATTTCCAGCCAGATACAGCGCTGGATACGGCCATGCATATGGATACACTGCTGCGTTCTCCAGAAGTGCAGCGTGATCTCAATGCATCATCGGAAGATGAAGAGTCGGAAGACTAGTTATTCAGCTACATTTGCCCTGTTGCACAACGGGGCGAATGGCAAAGTTGCTTTGAATACGCACTACACCCGGCATGCGGGATAATTCCTCTTTGTGGATACGCTCATAATCCTGCATGTCTCGGGCTTCTACGCGTAGTAGATAATCAGCATCACCTGTCATCAGGTAACATTCCTTAACATCAGCACATTCTTTAATGCGGCTTTCAAAACGCCGAAGGCATTCCTCTGTCTGCTTTTCCAGCGTGATCTGCACAATAATGGTGGCAACTGCCGGGCTTTTCTGCCGAGCAATAATGGCGTGGTAGCCTTGTATGGTGCCCTGTTGTTCAAGCATGCGCACGCGGCGCAGACAGGCAGAAGGAGAAAGCCCCACTTTTGCAGCCAGCTCTGCATTGCTCAAGCGGCCATTGTGTTCAAGGTGCCGTAAAATGGCTTCGGTTACACGATCTGGCATAATCTGTCTTTTATGGTCTGGTATTGAAATTTTATTCTAAAATACAGGAAAAATAATATGTTCTGCAACACACAGGCAGGATATCTTACAAAACACCTGTTAAAATTCTGAAACCGAAACAAATAAGGGTGGCGGTTGTGAATACTGTTTCGTCCTCAGCTAGAACAATGTGGCCTGCATCTCGCGCGGGGGCGGTTCTCACGGTTAATCTGTCCGCTATTGCTGAAAATTATCGCTACCTTGTAAGCCGGTTGGGCAAAACGGCTTGTGCTGCAGTGGTTAAGGCTGATGCCTATGGGCTTGGTGTTGCGCAAGTGGCCCCCGTTTTGGAAAATGTCGGTGCAAAGCATTTTTTTGTCGCACATGTAGATGAAGGGCTTGCCCTTAGGCCCTATTTATCTCCTCATACATCTATCACGGTGTTACATGGCCCTCGGCCAGAAGCTGCTGAAGTATGTGTACGCAACAACCTGCGGCCTGTTCTCAATAGTTTGGAACAAATTGCAGTTTTGCGAAATCTGGCTGCCAAGATAGGCAAACCCTTGGATGTCGCCATTCAGCTTGATACGGGTATGTCCCGTTTTGGGCTTTCAGAAGCTGATATTGATACGCTAGCAGCGTCTCCAGAACTTCTTACAGGTTTGTCTGTCAGTTTGGTTATGAGCCATCTGGCTTGTGCCGATACCCCTGAAAATCCAGCAAATACCATGCAGCGTGAACGGTTTGAGGCCTATGCGCATGTGCTCCCCAAAGCTGCTTTAAGCCTTTCTGCATCATCCGGTATTTTTCTGGGGCCGCAGTTTCATTTTGATCTTGTCCGCCCCGGTGCTGCTTTATATGGCGTGGCACCACAGAATGAGGGTGATAACCCGCTTAAGCCTGTGGTTGGCCTGCAAGCGCATATTCTGCAAATTCGTCATTTATCCAAGGGAGACCGGGTAGGTTACGGGCTGACATGGCAAGCCAGTGGCCCGTGCCGTGTTGCCACTATTGCTACCGGTTACGCAGATGGTTTTGCCCGCGCCGGGGCTGCTGCAGGATGCGCTTGGTATAAGGGCTATCGGCTGCCAATTCTGGGCCGAATTTCTATGGATTCCATGACTGTTGATCTTTCTGCGGTGCCGGAAGGCCTGCTGGAGGAAGATAGCATGGTGGAACTTCTGAACGAGTCTTACGGCGTAGCTGCTGTAGCCAAAGCAGAAGGCACAATTGGTTACGAAGTACTGACATCTCTGGGGCGGCGCTATCATCGCGTTTACACAGCGGCTGCCTGAACAGTTTACCCAACAGAAAGATAAGCAGAAATGAAAATTCTGGTTCTGGGAAGTGGTGTTGTAGGGGTTACATCTGCCTGGTATCTGGCTAAGGCCGGGCATGAAGTTACAGTGGTGGACCGCCAGCCGGAAGCTGGTATGGAAACCAGTTTTGCCAATGCGGGGCAGGTTTCTCCCGGTTATTCTGCGCCATGGGCTGGCCCGGGTGTGCCGCTTAAATCCATTAGCTGGCTGCTGATGAAGTATCGGCCATTTGTATTTTGGCCCATGCCAGACCCGCATTTGTGGAAATGGCTTTTTCAGATGCTGGAAAACTGCACGGCCGCTGCGTATGACCGTAACAAGGGCCGTATGGTGCGTTTGGCTGAATACAGCCGTGATGTCATGCAGGATTTACGTGCGACCACAGGCATCACGTATGATGACCGCCAGCAGGGCACGCTACAGGTTTTTAGAACCCAGAAGCAGCTTGATGCAACAGCCAAGGATATTGCTGTTCTTAAACAGTATAATGTCCCCTACGAACTTTTGGATGTAGATGGCTGCGTAGCGGCAGAGCCGGGTCTTGCAGCATCTCGCCAAAAGATTGTTGGTGGTTTGCGTTTGCCGGGTGATGAAACCGGAGATGCCTTTAAATTCACACAGCGTCTGGCCAGCATGGCGCAGGAAGCCGGCGTAAAGTTTCTGTATGATACGGTTGTGCGCCGTGTTCGGTCTGAAAGTGGGCGTGTAACGGGTATAGAAACCTCTCGCGGCGTATTAACGGCAGATTCCTATGTGCTGTCATTGGGCAGTTTCTCTCCCGCACTGCTACGGCCTTTGGGGATTGATCTTCCAGTTTATCCCGTAAAAGGTTATTCGCTCACAGCATCTATTCAAAATGCAGATGCAGCGCCTGTTTCTACAATTATGGATGAAACCTTCAAAATTGGTATTACCCGTTTGGGGGATAGGGTGCGTATTGGGGGCACGGCAGAACTGGCTGGTTTTAGCCGCCGTTTGCGTAAACCCCGGCGTGAAACATTGGAACATTCTGTAACAGATCTGTTTCCCGGATGTTGCGATGTAGAGCAGGCACTTTTCTGGACAGGTCTGCGCCCGATGACTCCAGATGGCACACCGGTTATTGGACGCACAGGTTTGGACAATCTGTTCCTTAACACCGGGCATGGCACGCTTGGGTGGACCATGGCATGTGGTTCCGGCAAAGTGTTGGCAGATCTTATGTCCAACAAAAAGCCTGATATTGATGCGGCAGATTTGAATATCTTCCGCTATCGTCAGTCATAATTCTATCATCTAAAATTATTTTCAGGCACGGACGGAAAGCGCTTTATGCGTTTTCCGCTTGTGCGCACCGCAAAAAATCTACCCTCAAAAGCATTGTTTTTGCATACGCTGTGTTTCATGCTCACGTTTGTGGGAACCTTACACAGTTGCTGGAATGTTTTCATGCGTCTTGCATACAGGCCGCTTAGCTGGGCGGTTGTGTAACGTAATGGTCGGGACGGTCTGGGGTAACAATCGGATTTTTGGCGGTTATGAAAACAAAGTGCGTGCCTGATGTGTGGAAAAACAAGAAGCCGGATATTTCAGAAAAAAGAAAATCCTTTCTAAAAACTGGGGCTTTGCTTCTTGCCGGAAGCCTCTTTCTAGGTGTTGCCAGTGTTGGCGGGCAGGCTTATGCGCTTGCCCCTTCTGTGCAGGCACCACAGGCTTATACGCCCACACCGGCTGATGTGGCGATGGTATCGGATCTGGAGCAACGAACATTCCAGTGGTTCTGGGATTCAGCAGATCCGGCTACGGGGCTTATTCCAGATCGTTATCCATCAGATCAGAAGCAGGATAGTGTTGCATCTGTAGGTTTTGGTCTGACTGCTTATGGTATTGGTGTTAAGCGCCATTATATTACGCGCCAGCAGGCTGTAGAGCGTACGCTTACAACGCTGCGCTATATGTGGAAATTGCCGCAAAATGAGAGTGCGGATAAAGCCTCTGGCTATCACGGGTTTTTCTATCACTTTCTGGATAACCGTACAGGTTTGCGCCTGAACCCAGATATTGAACTTTCCAGTATTGATACCGCATTATTAATGCAGGGTGTTCTGTTCTGTCGTAATTTTTATACGCAGGATACTGCGCAGGAAAAAGAAATTCGCCAGCTTTCAGACCAACTTTTTAATAGAGTGGACTGGAAATGGATGGAACGTCCAGACCATCGGCTGAGCATGGGTTGGTCACCCGAGCATGGCTTTCTTCCTAATTATTGGGAAGGGTACAGCGAAGGTATGATGCTGTACATTCTTGCCTTGGGGGCTCCCGAACATGGGTTACAGCCTGTTTCCTGGCAAGCATGGCTGGCAACAAATGATAAGCGCTGGGGTGAAGAATACGGGCAAACATTCCTGAACTTTGCACCTTTGTTTGGGCATCAGTATTCCCACGCATGGATAGATTTCCGGGGGATTCAGGATAATTGGATCAGTGGCAAGGGGATTGATTATTTTGAAAACAGCCGACGTGCTGTGTATGCGCAACGTAATTATGCTGTGTCCAACCCCGGAAAATGGCAAGGTTACGATGCCAACACATGGGGCTTAACAGCCAGTGATGGCCCCGGTGATGTGACCAAAACAGAAAACGGGCAGACACGTCACTTCCTGTCTTACAGTGCCCGCGGTGTGGGGCGTGACTATACACAGGATGATGGCACCATTGCGCCAACGGCCGCTGGTGGTTCTGTGGCTTTTGCGCCGGAAATTGCCATTCCGGCATTGCGCACCATGAAAGAAAAATATGGAAACCATATTTACGGCAAATATGGTTTTGCAGATTCGTTTAATCCCAGCTTTCATGATGAGAAGCAGGATTACTGGGCCGATAATACTTACTTGGGTATCGACCAAGGCCCCATTTTGCTGATGGTGGAAAACTGGCGCAGCGGCCTTGTGTGGGACACAATGCGGCAAAGTGCTGTTATTCGCCGCGGTTTGCTGCAGGCTGGTTTTCATGGCGGATGGTTGCAGCAGGTCGCGCAGCAGCCTTCATCCGTTGTGCGTCGTAAGAGCTGAAAGTAAAAAGCCCCCCTCTTTTATAAGTTTCAAAGAGGGAGGCTTTTTTTAACCTTGATAAGATGCAATTTCGATCAGATTTTCATCCGGATCATGGCAGTAAACGGATGTAATGGGGCCTAGCGCACCAAGGCGGGCCACAGGGCCTTCTACAATTGTTACGCCGCAGGTTTTAAGGTGTTCGCAAACATCTTCACTGGTAATGGCGGTTACAAAACATAAATCGTTTCCGCCGGGCAGGGCATGTGTAGCTGTTTCCCAGCCTTCGGCATTATAAGCACGCAGGTTTAGCTTCTGGCCCCCAAAACGCAGCGCAGTGCGATTGTTGCGGCCATATTCTTCCCGGTCCATTCCCAGCACGCGCTGGAACCATGAAGCGGAAATTTCTACATCTCTTACAGTCAGCACCACATGGTCTAACCGATCTACTGTAAAACGCATGAAACCGCATCGCTCCCTTGCTGTTGGCCCCTTTGCTGCAAAGGGGCCAAGGCTGCTGTCTTACAGCTCAGCGTAGAAGTCGTTGCCCTTATCATCAATAACAATAAACGCAGGAAAATCTTCCACTTCAATTTTCCATACGGCTTCCATGCCCAGTTCAGGGTATTCCAGCACTTCCACCTTGCGGATGCAGTCCTTGGCAAGCCGTGCTGCTGGCCCACCAACAGAACCCAGATAGAAGCCACCATATTTCTGGCAGGCATCCTTCACGGCCTTGGAGCGGTTGCCCTTGGCCAGCATGACGTAGGAACCACCATTGGCTTGAAGTTCCGCCACGTAAGAATCCATACGGCCAGCCGTTGTGGGGCCAAAGGAGCCTGTAGGCATGCCAGCAGGGGTTTTAGCCGGCCCAGCGTAATAGACGGGATGATCTTTCAGATACTGCGGCAGGCCTTCGCCTTTTTGTAGGCGTTCGCGGAATTTGGCATGGGCGATATCACGCGCCACCACCACAGTACCCGTAAGGGCCAGACGGGTTTTGACAGGGTATTTGGAAAGCTCTTTGCGGATTTCATCCATCGGCCGGTTCAGGTCGATCTTGATGGCTTCGCCTTCCAGATGTTCATCTGTGGTTTCTGGCAGGAAGCGGGCAGGGTCATGCTCCAGCTGTTCCAGAAAGAAGCCTTCTGCTGTTACGCGTGCCTTGATCTGCCGATCTGCCGAGCAGGAAACACCAATACCAACCGGCAGAGATGCACCGTGCCGGGGCAAGCGGATAACGCGCACATCGTGGCAGAAATATTTGCCGCCAAACTGAGCGCCAATCCCCAGCTTGCGGGTAAGCTCCAGCACCTTCTGTTCCATCTCAACATCACGGAAGGCGTGGCCAGTCATATCCCCTTTGGTTGGCAGGGAATCATACCAGTGGGTAGATGCCAGCTTAACTGTTTTGAGTGTCTGTTCAGCAGACATGCCACCGATAACAATGGCCAGATGGTAAGGCGGGCAAGCGGATGTGCCGAGTGTCTTGATCTTGGTATCCAGCCAGTCCAGCAACTGCTGTTCAGACCCCAACAGGGCGCGCGTTTCCTGAAACAGGAAGGTTTTATTGGCAGAGCCACCACCCTTGGCAACGAACATCAGGTCCATCTGCTCATCGTGCTCACCAGCTGGGCTGGCAAAAATATCGCACTGAACGGGCAGGTTGGTGCCGGTGTTCTTTTCATCAAACATGGTGAGTGGCGCCATTTGGGAATAGCGCAGATTGGTGCGTGTATAGGTTTCGTACACACCTTTGGAGAAGGCAACTTCCTCGTTCCCTTCTACCCAGACACGCTGGCCTTTTTTGCCAAACACAATGGCGGTGCCGGTATCCTGGCACATGGGCAGCACGCCCCCTGCGGCAATGCAGGCGTTTTTCAGCAGATCAAGCGCCACAAAGCGATCGTTATCCGAAGCCTCGGGGTCTTTCAGGATGGAGGCAAGCTGTGTCAGATGTGCGGGACGCAGAAAATGCGCCACCTCATGAAAAGCCTGCGCAGTGAGTTCCGTAAGGGATTCGGGCGTAACGTGTAGAACAGTTTTGCCACCGCACTGTGATGTGCTCACACCTGCAAGATCCAGCTTGCGGTAGGTGGTTTTATCCTCCCCCATCGGGAACAGGGGAGAATAGGCAAATTCCGGCACCGGGGGGCGAGGGGGCTGGCTGGTCATTTCTTCGTGTCTTCTCCGTCAACCTGGCCCCGTTTGCGCCGGGGCTTCAGGCGGGTGATGGTCCTTTCTTACGGAAAGCGTCAAGACTCACGACCTGTGAGGACGAGTCGCTTTCCTCCGGCCCGTCCTGTTCGGGCTGGCCGGTGGTGGGTTCTTCCGGCGCGGGTTCCTCTGTTGGCTCCACGGCAGCAAAATGCAGGCTGAACCTTATGGCAGGATCAGCAAACCCAGTAATAGCCTGCACAGGAATAACCAGTATGGAGCCAACACCCCCAAAGGAAAGACCGACAGAAACAGTTTTTGCTTCCCGGTCCACCTTCAGATCCCAGAACTGGTGCTGGAGCACGATGGTCATTTCATGCGGATACTGGGCGCGAAGTCTGGCAGGAATATCCACGCCGGGAAAATCCGTAAGGAAAGTCAGATAGAAATGGTGCTCTCCTGCAAGCCCTTCGCGGCTCACATGTTCGAGCGCATTCAACATCACACTGCGGGAGGCTTCATTCAGCCAGCGTTCATACGGCAGCAGGCTGGGAGCCGGAAAAAGGGATTCGTCCTGTGTGGGGTCGTGGTCATCAGCCATATTATTTGCTCCTTGCCGCCACCGGGGTTGCCCCGGCTTTTTGATCGAATATTTATATAACGCAGGGATGCGCGAAAGATCACGCCAGTGCAAGCACGCCGGACATGTTTGTTGCAACACCAGCCATGCAGGCCAAAGTATAGCGTTTAAAACAGAGCTGAATTTGGAAAATTGAGGTGGGAGGGCTTCTGTTGCCCGGTGCCCTCCCGAACCGCGCTTATCGCTTATGCAGCAACAGCGAGCACCTCAGAGTTATCATTGGCACTTGTAAAAATAGCCCGATAACGGTGGTACAATACCGGGCAAAAAGAATATCTTTACTGCGCGTGTCGAGCCTATTTCGTCCCCATCTGTCCAAACCCTTGAGAGGCCGGATGATTGGTGGAGACGCCGGGTACCGCCCCCGGGTCCACTACGCCTATTCCATATTCCGTTTATTGCCATAGTCAGAAGCGAACTTCTAACACCTCAAACATAGGCGGGAGTGTAAGGCTGCGCAAGGTGTTTGCAGTAAGAAAATTACAGGGTGCAACAGTAGCATCCATGGTGCTCTATGGAGTATGGAGGTCTGAATTCAGACCACGGTTAGGAATAAGGCGGCATGGCACTTACGGAAGAACAGCGGGCGGAAATAGCAGCTCACGGGCAGGAAACCTTTGCCACGCGCAGGCCTACCGTGCCAGCGCTGGAAGCCATGCTGTATGAACCGCAGGAAGTGCTGGATCATGGGTTCCTGCGCGTTATTGACTACATGGGGGATGATGCTGCCATTGTGCAGGCAGCGCGTGTTTCATACGGTCGGGGCACTCGCAAGGTTTCAGAAGATGCGGGGCTGATCCGATATTTGATGCGCCATCGCCATTCTTCACCGTTTGAAATGTGCGAGATGAAATTTCACGTCAAACTGCCCATTTTTGTGGCACGGCAGTGGATTCGGCATCGCATGGCCAGTGTGAATGAATATTCTGCACGTTATTCCATTCTAGACAGTGAATTTTACCTGCCAGCACCAGAACATATGGCCGCACAGAGTGAAGTGAACCGTCAGGGACGAGGACAGATTCTGGCTCCACAGCAGGCTGCTGAAGTTCTGGATATCCTGCGTGACGATGCCATGCGGACGTATCGTGATTACGAAAAAATGCTGGATGCAGAAAACGGGTACGGTCTGGCCCGTGAACTGGGCCGTATTAACCTGACCCTGAACACCTACACCCAGTGGTACTGGAAGATAGATCTCCATAACCTCATGCATTTTCTGGCCCTGCGGATTGACCCGCATGCGCAGTATGAAATTCGTGTTTATGCAGAAATTATGCTGAAGATTCTGCACGCGTGGGTGCCGGTAACAGCCAGTGCTTTTGAAGAATATCGCCGTGGAGCAGTCACATTCTCTGCAACCATGATGCAGGTTCTGCGTCGTATGTTGGCCGGAGAGAATGTGGAGCAGAAAGGTTCTGGCCTCAGCCGCCGTGAATGGGACGAAATGATGGCCAGTTTAAAAGGCTGATTGCCAGAGTGTTACCCTAACCATGACAAGCAAGTTGGACGATAAAAACGCATCAAAGAAGGAAGCCCCCTTCTTTGAGCAGATTAAGAAGGAAGGCTTGCGCGGTAAAAAGTTACGGCAACCTTTTAGCACGGCACATCTGCCGCCGTTGTGGCCTTTCGTGGTTATTGCTGTTGTGCTGGTGGTTGTATGGGGTGTTCTGTTTATGAATGCCCCAGCCACCAAAGATAAGTGGCATTTTGAGTTTTGTGATCAGGCGCAGGGTGGAATGAAAAATATTTGCCCTAAGCTGGGTCCGTAAGAATGGCATGTTATAGATGCCTCGTAATTTCTAAAATTTAATGGAGTATAGAATGACAAATTTTATGCGACGTATCTCTATAGTGTTTTCCGGTATGGCTCTGCTCGGGCTGGCATATCCTGTTCATGCAGACACATTGCGGGAAAAACAGACAGAAGCTTGCAAAGGGGATGCTCTGCGCCTTTGTGCGCTGGCTATTCCCAATGAAAAGAAAATCACACAATGCATGGAGCGTAAGCAGGATAAGCTCAGCCCCAAATGTCGTGCTTTTTTTAAAAAAGGTTCAAAAACACCTTCGGCACATAAGCCAAAATCCAAATAATTACTTGTTCAGTTTGTAAGAAAACCGGCCGCCCGTTGAATGAAGGGAACGGCCGGTTTCTCTTTTAAAACTGTTTACTTTTGCAGTTGTGGCCGCAGCATTTCTGCAACTGTATGTGCGATGTGGCGCCATGCTTTGGCACCTTCACCATCCGGGTTTTCAATAATACCGGGCACGCCTTTGTCCCCACTGGCGCGAATATCTGCCAATAGTGGAACTTCACCTAGGAAAGGCACACCCATGGCTTCGGCTTCTTTCTTGGCGCCGCCATGGCCAAACAGTTCTGTATTGTGTCCGCAATTCGGGCAGCAGAAATAGGACATGTTTTCAATCAGGCCCAATACGGGCACATTTACTTTTTCAAACATTGTCACGCCGCGGCGCGCATCAATCAGTGCGATATCCTGCGGGGTAGAAACAATAACAGCGCCGGTTAAAGGCACTTTTTGTGTAAGAGAAAGCTGCGCATCGCCGGTGCCGGGTGGCAGATCCACCACCATTACGTCCAGATCTCCCCAGGTTACATCTGTCAGCAGCTGATTGATGGCGCCCATCACCATGGGGCCGCGCCAGATCATGGCGGCCTTTTCATCAACGAGCATACCCAGGGAAACAGCTTTAATCCCCCATGCTTCAACAGGCTGCAGTTTGCCGTCTATAACCTCGGGCTTGCCTGTTGCGCCCAACATGCGGTGCAGGGAAGGGCCATGAATATCTGCATCCAGCAGGCCAACTTTCAGGCCCTCCAAACCAAGCCCAACGGCCAGATTGGTTGCAGTGGTGGATTTGCCCACGCCCCCTTTGCCCGAGGCCACGGCAATAATGGTTTTTACACCGGGAAGAATAGGGGCATTGCCATCAGCCGGGGCCACACCCCCTAAAGGACGATGCCCACCAGATGCTGCTTTGGGTTTTGCTGCGGCTCCGGCAGGGCGATGTGCTGTAAGAATAATACTGGCACTTTGCACACCCGGAAGGGTTTCTAGCTGACGGGCAGCGCCATCGCATAAAGCAGAAATGGTTTGGGCATGTTCCCGCGCGACAGCAAAAGCGACAGAAAGTTTGCCTTCCGTAAGTGAACAGCCTTCCAGATGCCCATAAGCCAGCAGGTTTTTGCCCGTTTGTGGGTCTTTTACATTTTCCAGAACACGAGTGATGTCCTGAGAGGAAACGGAGGGAGGCTGGGCCACAATTTTGCTCCTGTTAAGGGTGATGAGGTCTGTTGTGTTGGCAACAGCAAGTATGGCTTGCCGTCAAGGGGAAGGCCTGCGCGGGATGTTGTGCAGGTTCAGTATGTTTCCTGCGTGTGACAGATTTTTTCTGGCACAGAACAGGCGAGGCCGGTAGATGACGCACATGGTAAATGCAGTGGCGGATGGCCGGGTGGATAAAATGACCTCACAGGCTGAAAAAACTTCAGGATCTGGTGTTGTCTCTGCACCGCCTTCCAAGTTGACTGTTGGCCGAGGGCGAGATCATCGGATTGATGCCATGCGTGGTGTGGCGTTGCTGATGATGTTTATAGACCACATCCCTCAAAACCTGCTCAACCGTTTTACCATGCGCAATGTCGGGTTTGCAGATGCGGCGGAAGTGTTTGTGCTGCTTGCGGGCTATGCATCATGGTTGGCATATGGGCGTGGCTTTAAAAAATATGGTGTGCCCACAATTCTCAAGCGGATTTTCCGCCGGTGTGTGCAGCTTTACATTGGCCAAACCATTATGGTGGCAGCTTACGTCTTTACTGTACGGGCATGGCGCCATTTTACGCCGGTTTCAGTCGATTATCTGGAGCCAGAACTAGCACATGGCATGGGCTGGGTCTGGCGTGTGATGATGTTTGATGCCTTGCCCAGCAATCTCAATATTCTGCCACTTTATATCGTTCTGCTGGGTGGGTTCCCGCTTTTTTATGTGTTGATGCGTGTGCACCGCTCACTTGCGCTCGTGCTGTCTGGTGCTGTGTGGCTGTTTGTCAATTTTGATCCGGAAATAAACTTTCCCAACTGGCTGGACCCGGATGGATGGTATTTTAATCCGTTTGCATGGCAGTTTCTGTTTGCGCTGGGGCTGACTGCTTCTGCCGAAACAGAACGGCGGGGGGGGGATCTGCCACGTAAGCGGTTACTGGTGATCGCCAGTATTTTGTATCTGGTGTTTTCTGCCATTCAGGCGTTCCCATGGACATTGTGGGGGCTGCCAGATTTCCGCCCGTTTGGAGATTCCATAGCGCCTGCCAAAACATGGCTTTCTCCGTTTCGTCTGCTGGATGTTGTGGCCATTTTTTATCTGGTTCAGTCTTCAGATAAAGCGCGGCAGTGGGCAGCAGAAAGCAAGCTGGGGCAAATTCTGGCGCGGGTTGGCCGTCATTCGTTGGAAATCTTTGTGGTTGGCACGGTGCTGGACCTATACGCGCGGCTCATTTTCAGCACGTTTGGTGAAGGCTGGGGCTTGCAGGTGGCGGTTAACATTGTGGGGCTGGCAGTTCTGTTCTGGCTGGCAGCTTGGCTGGATGCCCGCCGCACACGCCAGCGTGCTGCGTTGGCGGCCAGTAAGTAACGCAGTGTTGGCCGTATTACGTAAGGAAACACCATGTCTTTCACCAAGCTTTCTTCCCTGTCGCATGTGGCCCGGCTTTTGCGGCATAAAAAGCCTGTAAAAATGACGTTGTTTGGCTCTTCCTCTACAGAAGGCGTGGGCGCTTCATCAATTGCGGCCAGTTACGCAGGTGTTTTTGAGCAAACATTGCGTGCTGCCGTGCCGGATAAGCTGGAAGTCATCAATCGCGGTATTGGTGGGCAAGGGGCTGTGCAGATGCATGCTCGCTTGGCGCAGGTTCTGGCAGACAAGGCTGATCTTGTAATCTGGCAGGGCGGTGTAAATGACCCGCTAACAGGCGTAAATCTGGCAGACTTTGAGCAGCTAACGCGAGATGATCTGCAAGCGCTGCGCGAAAACGGAGCAGACATTGCGCTTATGGATTTGCAATGGTGCCGTTTGCTGGATGAATGCCCTCTGGCCCCGGCTTTTCAGACATCTGTGCATGCACTGGGGCGGGAACTGGAAATGCCTGTGTTCCCACGTTTTGATTTAATGAAACAGTGGAGCAAAACATATGGTTTGGGGCGGGAAGATCTTTCGCCCGATGGCATCCATATGGGTGATATTGGTTACCGATTGTTAGGTGAGGCCGTAGCGAAGTGGGTACTGGAACTGGCGGAGGGGTAACGGCTTTAAAACCGGGCTGATAGAAGCGGAACAACAAGCCGCCTGTGCAAAGCGGGCTGACCTTTCAGCATGTTCATGCCATAAACTCAGAATACATTTTCCTGCCGCTGTCTGACAGAAAGACTGTTTCTTCCATGCATATATCTGTCCGTTTTGCCCGTGTTTTTTCTCTGTCTGGCCTTTTGCTGGCAGGTGCAAGTTTTGTGCATCCTGCACAGGCAGATCAGGCTGCCACGGCTGCGCCGCCTGTAGTGGTTGCGCAGCGCGTGCCAGAAAGCTTTGCAGATCTGGCCGCAAAACTTCTGCCTGCTGTGGTGAATGTATCTACCACCCAGACTGTGCGGGCAGATTCGGACGATGATGAAGAAGATGACCAACTGCCACAGATGCCCAATTTTCCGCAGGGCTCTCCGTTCGAGAAATTCTTTCATGATTTCATGAACAGGCAGACAGAACCGGATGCACCGCCACGGCGGATGCAGGCATTGGGTTCTGGCTTTATTATTGATCCTACCGGTTACATTGTAACCAATAACCACGTTATCCGTAAGGCAGACCGTATTACAGTTACCTTGCAGGATAACACGGTGCTGACAGCCAAAGCTGTGGGCCATGATGACAGAACAGACCTTGCCCTACTGAAGGTGGAAAGCAAAAAGCCTCTGCCTTTTGTGCAATTCGGTAATAGTGACAGCCACCGGGTAGGGGATTGGGTGCTGGCCATTGGCAACCCGTTTGGTCTGTCTGGCACTGTTACGGCAGGTATTATTTCCTCACGCGGGCGCAATATTGATCAAGGCCCGTATGATGATTTTATCCAGACGGATGCGCCCATCAACAAGGGCAATTCCGGTGGCCCGCTGTTTGATATGAATGGGCAGGTTATTGGCGTAAATACAGCCATTTATTCGCCCTCCGGTGGGTCTGTTGGTATCGGGTTTGCCATTCCTTCCAACGAGGCCCGCAATGTGGTCGAACAGCTGCGTAAAACCGGTAAGGTGTCACGCGGGTGGCTGGGTGTCAGAATCCAGAATGTCACGCAGGATATCGCCGATGGTCTGGGCCTTACGCCAGCACGTGGCGCTTTGGTGGCTGGGGTGGAAAAAAATGGCCCAGCAGCCAAAGCAGGATTGCAGACAGGGGACGTGATTCAGGCGCTTAATGCGCAACCGATTGAAGGCAAGGCATTGCCACGCCTTTCTGCCCAACTGCCGGTGGGAAGTGTGGCGCATCTTGGCGTATGGCGGCATGGCAAAACTCTGGATCTGCCTGTTACTATTGCGGCCTTGCCTGAACCTGCGGATGAAACGCCTCAGAAACCAACGGCTCCATCTAAAACCAAGGAAACTGTCAGTTTTGCAGATTTTGGTTTTTCTGTTGGCATCATTGATACGGCAGCCCGGCAGAAATACGGTCTGTCTGCCAATCAGAAAGGGGTGCTGGTCACATCCGTGCAGGAAGATGGCCTTGCCGCAGACCGAGGGCTAAAGCCCGGAGATGTGATTACCGAAGTGCAACAGGCTGAGGTGAACACACCAGCAGATCTGAAAAAGCGGATTGAAGCCGCCAAGAAGGACAAAAAGCGGTCCGTACTGCTTCTTGTGCATGATTCGGACGGTTTGCGCTGGATTCCGTTTTCCTTAACGGGTGAAGATACGTCTCAATAAATGGTTCCATTTTCTATTCAGGCGCCATGGCTGAACAACGCCGTGGCGCGGCAGACCGTACGGCTACTGAGTGCCGTTGGCCTTTCTGGTTTTATGGTGTGGCTGACTAATCTGCAGGAGCCGGGCTGGGCCATTATTACGTCCGTTATTGTCACGCAGAACAGTATCACGGATACCATTTCCAAAGGACGGGATCAGATTGTTGGCACCCTTATTGGGGCGGCTGTCAGCATTGTACCTATTACACTGATGATGTTTTTGCATTGGCCTTTGTGGGAGGCCTTTGCCATTGCTTTTATACCACTTGCCGTATTGGTAAGCTGGAAGCCCGCCGCGCGCATGGGTGTGGTGACACTCATGATTGCGACTTTGTTCCCCACAGAGGGAGATCCCTATCTTCGCCCCATCGAGCGTGTGCTGGCTATTCTGATTGGGGTGGGGGTTTCCACGTTGGTAACGTACGTTGTGCTGCATGAGCAGGCACGGCGAGATGCTTTTCGCAACGCAGCGGAAACAGTGACGCAAATTGTGGCCATGTTGCAGAAAGCCCGTTCTGGAGACACAGATTGGGTGACCATTCAGGATATGAATGATGATTGCGCAGCTTCTTTGCGCAAGGTGCAGGCCGCGTTGGAAGAAGCGCGGCGTGAACACTGGAAGCCGTTAGAGCAACGAGACCCCATGCTGGCGCAACTTCCCAAGGAAGTGCGGCAATTGCAAATGGACGCATTGGTGGTGGCCCGTGCCATGCTGCGTTTTCCACACTCTGGCGCCACTATTCCTGCACAACAGGTGGCCACCATTAGCGCTGGTCTTTTGCGTGGGTTTCAGTGGGTTATCCAGCGTTGTAATGATGAAGCCACAGCCCGTTCAGGGGATGACAGCCGCGTGGCCGCAGAAGTTATTTCAGCCCTTCCGGCTGAAGATGAAACGGCAGACCCTATTATACGTTTTGTTGTGGGAATCCTGCTGACAGATCTGAAACATATTATCAGTTTTCTGGGCGAGGATGATGCAGATCGGCCTTGATCTTCAGGTAGGTCAATCTGTTTGAAACGCTATAAACCTGTCTGGCGGCCGGAGTGCTTGAGGCATGATGAAGCCCCATTGCGGCTGACAGCGGAGAAATGGGGCAGGCAATGGTGAGTGATCTCAACACGGTTGTGCGTGTGCATCAGACAGGCTCCCCCGAGGTATTGCGTGTTGAAACGTTACCTGTGCCAGAACCTCAAAAAGGAGAGGTTCTGCTGCGGCAGGAGGCCATAGGTGTTAATTTTATAGATACTTATTTCCGTTCCGGCCTCTATCCATTTCCGACTTTGCCAGCAACTCCCGGAAATGAGGGGGCAGGTATTGTGGAAAAACTGGGTGAAGGCGTACAGCATCTTCAGCCTGGAATGCGGGTTGCCTACGCTGGAGTTTTGGGGGCCTATGCCCGTTATCGCACCATTCCAGCAGACAGGCTTGTGGTGCTGCCAGATACTATTCCGTTTGATATTGCAGCAGCAGTGACCTTACGTGGCCTTACGGCCCATATGTTGTTGCGCCAAGTTTACCATGTGCGGGCAGGGCAGGATATTCTGGTTTATGCCCCAGCCGGAGGGGTAGGGCAGCTTGTCTGCCAGTGGGCGCGTCGCTTGGGGGCCCGTGTGATAGGCGTAACATCTACAGAGGAAAAAGCGGTCATTGCCAAAGCGTGTGGCGCTTCAGACGTTGTGATTGGAACGTCAGATTTACCTGCCCGGATAAGAGAGCTGACTGACGGGAAAATGGTGCCTGTGGTATATGATAGCATTGGGCGCGATACCTTTGAAACCAGCCTGAACTGCCTTGCCCCACGTGGGCTTATGGTCAGTTATGGAAATGCATCCGGGCCGGTGACGGGGATATCTGTGGGCACCTTGAGTGCGCATGGCAGCTTGTATCTGACACGCCCTTCTCTGACGACATATATTGCAGATCGTAAGGAGTTGGAGGCAAGCGCGCAGGAATTGTTTGCGATGGTAGCGCAGGGTGTGTTGAAGCCAGAAATTGGCCAGCGTTTTGCGCTTAAAGAAGCAATGCAGGCCCATAGGGCGTTGGAATCGCGCAGCACAACAGGCAGTACGATTCTGACAGTCTAGGTTTTTGCGCAGCTGTCATGAACATGCGCCAACACGCATTTCAATGGCATGACGTGCAGGCGCGTATAGGGTAGGATAACTTATCTGCCTGATTGTAATGGGCGGAATAGATCAAGGATAACAGAACATGTCCAAGTGTGCGGTTAAGTGCCCGAAATCTCCGTGTGTGCGTGGTCTTCTGGTTGCCGGACTGATTGCAACAGTGGTGTATTTCCTGCGTAAGAAGAAGTCCTGCGCATAAAATTTGCTTCTTGCAGATTTCATGCAGCAAAGCCCGTCTGGTCTGCCAGACGGGCTTTCTGTTTTCTGCTCGCGCCGTTGTCAGACCCCATAACATGGCGTCATGGCTTGTGTTATGGTGAAACCATTGTATCACGGGCATTAAAATAACCCAGTGTCTGGCGCATGGCTGCATCAGACTGATGTTGGAAAGGATTAAGAGCGTTGCATCCTCTCGTTTCCCGTATGTCTTCTTTGGTCACAGGTTCAGTGGCCGTGTGCACGCTCGCTGTAGCTGGCTTGGCTGCTGCTCCTTCCGCAGCTCATGCTCAGGCTTCCGTGCTTCTGAAAAACCAGACCGCAACCGCTGTGGTTGAAACAGTGGACCGTGATGCGCGTGAAGTGCTGCTGCGCGAAGGCAATGGGCATCTGATTACCGTTGAATACGGTAGCGCTGTGCGTGATCTGCCGCATTTGCATGAAGGTGATCACCTCAAGATTCGGTTTGTGGAAACGCTGGGCGCACAGATGGCTCCGCCGGATAGCCCGCTGCCCGAATCCACGCTCACAACAGCACGTGGTTATGCGCATGGTCATCCACGCGGCGTGATTGCAGCTTTCAACCGTGAACGTGGCACCATCAAGGCAATCGACCTGAAAACGCACACGGCTTCCTTTGTGACGGACGATGGCGCGCTGCATGTTGCTGTTCTGCGCACACAGGCCATGCAGGATTTTCTGGCGACCCTGAAAATTGGCGATGTGGTGGATATTACGCGTGCGGAATCCATCTCCTACGTTATCACCAATGAAAACGTGCCGCAGCCGCCAACCAATGGTCAGCAGCTTGCTGTTCCGGCTGGTGATAGCGTAGCCGCTACGCCTGCTCCGGCAACACAGGCTGCCCCTCCGGCGGCTCCGCTTGAAGCGCCTCCTGTCGCTGGTCAATAAGTTTCATTGTGTTCGGGATATCATCTCTGTTGCGGTGATATCCGGCTTGTTTGAAACATCATAAAAAAAACCCCGGTGGATTATTTTCCACCGGGGTTTTTTGTAACTTATACGCTCACAAACTGCGTTTTAACGAGGTGTGCGCCGCGTAAGCTGGCTGACATCCCTTACAGCACCACGGGCAGCACTGGTGGTGAGGGCTGCATAGGCTTTCAGTGCGTTGGAAACCACGCGGTTACGCTTGGGCTGCCATGCCTGATCACCCTGATCATCCATGCGGGCGCGGCGGTCAGATAGCTCGCTTTCTGGTACAGCTACAGCCAGTTTGCGGTTCGGGATATCAATTTCAATAATATCACCTTCCTCAACCAAGCCGATCACGCCACCTTCGGCAGCTTCAGGGGAGATATGGCCAATAGAAAGGCCAGAACTACCGCCTGAAAAACGTCCATCCGTAATCAGAGCGCATTTTTCAGCCAGCCCTTTGGATTTCAGATAGCTGGTGGGGTAAAGCATTTCCTGCATGCCGGGGCCGCCTTTGGGGCCTTCATAGCGGATCAGCACTACATCACCAGGTTTGATTTTGTCGCCCAGAATGGCGGAAACAGCGGCATCCTGGCTTTCAAAAATACGGGCCGGGCCAGAAAATGTTTCCAACCCTGCGGCAACGCCTGCTGTTTTAACAATGGCGCCATCTTCAGCCAGATTGCCGTACAGAACAGCCAGACCGCCATCCTGATTATAGGCGTGTGCCCCGTTACGGATGGCACCGTTTTCCGTATCCATATCCAGTTCATGATACTGGCTGGACTGAGAGAACGCTTCCGTAGTGCGCACACCGCCCGGAGAAGCACGGAAGAAGTCTCGCGCTGTGGTGTTGGTTTCAGCACCCGGAGCACGAATGTCCCATTTTTTCAGGGCTTCGGGCAGGTTGGCAGAATGCACCATAGGCACATCGCGGTGTAACAGGCCAAGCCGATCCAATTCACCCATAATGGCCGGAATGCCACCCGCACGGTGCACGTCTTCCATATGCACATCCGGGCGGGAAGGCGAAACCTTGCACAGATGCGGCACCTTGCGGGAAAGGCGATCAATGTCCTTCATGGTAAAGGGCACATCGCCTTCATGCGCAGAAGCCAGAAGATGCAGCACAGTGTTGGTGGAACCACCCATGGCGATATCAACAGACATCGCATTTTCAAACGCATCCATGGTGGCAATGCTGCGTGGCAGCACAGAGGCATCTTCCTGCTCATAATAACGGCGGGCCATATCCACAATGCGCTGCCCGGCTTCTACAAACAGGCCACGGCGTGCGGAATGTGTGGCTACAAGGCTGCCATTGCCGGGCAGGGAAAGGCCCAGAGCTTCTGTCAGGCAGTTCATGGAATTGGCGGTGAACATGCCGGAACAGGAGCCGCAGGTAGGGCAAGCCGAACGTTCAATGGCGAGCGAATCGGCATCGCTTACATTCGGGTTGGCTGCAGAAACCATGGAAGTGACAAGGTCTGCCCGCTGTTCAATATCCGCCAGTGTTACGCGTCCGGCTTCCATCGGGCCGCCGGAAACAAAAATGGTGGGGATATTCAGCCGCATGGCGGCCATAAGCATGCCCGGCGTAATTTTATCGCAGTTGCTGATGCAAACCAGTGCATCCGCACAATGTGCGTTCACCATATATTCCACGGCATCGGCAATCAGCTCGCGCGAGGGTAGGCTGTACAACATGCCGCCATGGCCCATGGCAATGCCATCATCCACCGCAATGGTGTTGAATTCACGGCCAATTCCGCCAGCTTCGGCAATGGATTGGCACACAAGCTGGCCCATATCCTTAAGATGCACATGGCCGGGCACAAATTGGGTAAAGGAGTTGGCAACCGCAATAATGGGTTTGCCAAAATCGGAGTCTTTCATCCCGGTGGCGCGCCACAGGCTGCGAGCGCCTGCCATGTTGCGCCCGTGTGTGGTGGTGCGGGATCTGTAACCGGCCATGGTGGGGTCTTCTCTCTGGTTTCTGTCTGCTGTGTGGTTCCGGAGCAATCTGGCGTCCGCCAGATATATGGGGGCTGCACATTAGACTACAAAGAAACTTCTGTCAGGCCAGGATTACGGCCGAAGGGCGGATAGTGGTTTTTCCTGCTACAGTTTTATGACAAATCTGCTTTTCTCCAGCTTTCTTGCGGGGATTATGTTGCAGGAGACGGAGGCGTTCAGTATTCCTCCTCGCATCCGGCGGACGTTCGGAACGGAGAGCAGATGGAAATTTCCGCAAGGCAGCCCCTGCCCGCAACAAAAAAGAACCACCCAGCCGGAGGTGTTCGCACAGCAGATCCTTTCTTTAGGATGCTGGTGATGGCAACCGGTATTGGTGTTCTGGTGGTGCTGGGGGCCATTATTGGTGTGATGGCAGTAGGAGGCTGGAAAGCCTTTGCTGTTTTTGGCCCTGAATTCCTTATATCTGCGGTGTGGAACCCTGTTACCCAGCATTTTGGGGCAGCGGCACCCGTTTTTGGCACCATTGTTAGTAGTGCGATGGCGCTTGTTGTGGCCGTGCCATTGGCTTTTGGTACTGCATTCTGGCTTGCAGCACTTGCCCCTCCGGCAGCCGCAGCTTTTATTGGCATGGCTGTGCAGCTTCTGGCTGCTGTGCCTTCCATTATTTTCGGGATGTGGGGCTTTTTTGTGGTGGTGCCGTTGGTGGCCCACTATGTGCAGCCTACGGCCCGGCATCTGTTCGGGCACGTGCCTGGGCTTTCTGCGCTTGTAGCTGGTGCACCATTTGGCACGGGCTTGTTCACCGCCAGCCTTATTCTGGCAATCATGATTACGCCTTCCATTACCGCCGTGATGCGGGACGTGTTTGTTTCCATGCCAACGGTATTGCGTGAAAGTGCCTACGGCCTGGGCGCTACGCGGTGGGAGGTTATGCGCAACGTGGTGTTGCCGTGGTCTCGGCAAGGTGTGATTGGCGCGGTTGTGCTGGGCATGGGCCGCGCCATGGGTGAAACAATGGCTGTGACCTTTGTTATTGGTGATAGCAACCATATCGGTTGGTCACTTTTCGCCCCGGCTAACACCATTGCTTCTCTTATCGCTCTGGAATTCCCTGAAAGCGCGGCAGGTAGCTTGAAGTTGGCGTCTCTCATGGCGCTGGGGGCTATCCTGATGGCAATTTCATTCCTGACACTCTGGTTCTCTCGCTGGCTTCTGGCCCGTGGGCAAAAAGCTGCGGGAGGTTAAGAATGGCTACGTCACGTTCTCTCCTTCGGTCTGATCGTTCTGCCTCGCTTCTATTGCGCAGAAAAATCACCGACAGAATGGCAACCGGTCTGAGCTGGCTGGCCATGCTGATTGTTGTGTGTGTTTTGGGGTCCATTTTGTGGACACTGATTAAAAACGGGTTGGCTGGGCTGAGCATTAACCTGTTTACGCATTCCATGGCGGCACCGGGCCAGAATGGTGGGCTGGCAAACGCCATTATGGGTAGCCTTTTGCAAACCGGGCTGGCCATTTTGCTGGGCACACCAGCCGGGCTGCTGACAGGTATTTATCTGGCAGAATACGGAGCAAATAGCGTGCTGGCGCGCACGGTGCGCTTTGTTTCTGACATGCTGCTTTCTGCCCCATCCATTCTGATCGGTCTGTTTATCTATATGGTGCTGGTGGCGCCGCTGGGGCATTTTTCTGGTTATGCGGGGTCTTTGGCTCTTGCCATTCTGGCTATGCCGATTGTGGTGCGCACAACAGAGGACATGCTTTATCTGGTGCCCGTTGCCATGCGCGAAGCAGGTATTGCGTTGGGTGCCCCCAAATGGCGGGTCATTCTGTTTATCTGCCTACGTGCAGCGCGCGGTGGCATTCTTACTGGTGTGTTGCTGGCCGTGGCACGTGTGGCGGGTGAAACAGCACCGCTGCTGTTTACATCACTGGGGAACTCCGAGTGGTCTGTTGATATGAACAGGCCCATGGCCAGCCTGCCCGTAGCTATCTACCAGTATGCAGGTTCCGCTTATCAGGATTGGATGCAGCAGGCCTGGACAGGTGCGCTGCTGGTTACACTTGGTGTATTGGTCATTAATATTGTGGTGCGGGTAGGAACCCGTGGAGGACGGACATGAGCGTAGAGGTCCAAACGGAAACCGTTGCCGCAGAGCAGACAGTGACTGTTGCTGAGACAGAAAAAGATGCCCGCCCGATTGCCTTGCAGGTGCGGGATCTGAATTTCTATTACGGCAAGTCACACGCGCTGCACGATATTTCTCTTAATTTTCCCGAACGCAGCGTAACGGGCATGATCGGTCCATCAGGGTGTGGTAAATCTACCCTGCTGCGTGTGTTAAACCGGATGTATGACCTGTATCCGGGCCAGAAAGCCACGGGCGAAGTCATATTTGATGGCCAGAATATTCTGGCCGCCGGGGTGGACTTGAACGTTCTGCGTTCTCGCATTGGTATGGTGTTTCAGAAACCCACGCCATTCCCGATGTCCATTTACGATAATATTGCTTTTGGTATTCGGCTGCACGAGCGTGTTTCCCGTTCAGAAATGGATGGACGGGTAGAGGATGCTCTGCGGCGCGTGGCTTTGTGGTCTGAGGTGCAGGACAGGCTCAGCAGTTCTGCTACGGCCATGTCTGGCGGCCAACAGCAGCGTTTGTGCATTGCGCGCACAATTGCTGTACGGCCTGAAGTTATTCTGCTGGATGAACCTACAAGTGCGTTGGATCCAGTTTCCACAGCCCGTATTGAAGAACTTTTGGATGAACTGAAAACGGAGTTCACCATTGCTATTGTAACGCACAACATGCAGCAGGCTGCGCGGTGTGCGGATCAGGTGGCGTTTTTCTATATGGGCAAGCTGATTGAAGTGGACAGCACGGCACGTATGTTCACAACCCCGCGTGAGCAGCAGACGCAGGATTATATTACCGGCCGCTTTGGGTAAGCAGAAAGGAACACGTTATGGGAAACGAACCCGCACATACCGTTACCCGATACGATCAGGAGCTTGATCGGCTGCGTGGAATTGTTGCCCGCATGGGTGGTTTGGTGGAACGCCAGACAGCGCAGGCCATTGCCGCAGTGGTGGATCAGGACGAAGAAGCCGCGATTGAACCACCTGAACTGGATACAGAGGTGGATGCGCTGGAGCGTGAGGCAGAAATGCTGGCGATCCGCATTCTGGCTCTGCGCGCGCCAATGGCGGTGGATTTGCGCATGATTGTTGCCGTTCTGAAAATGAGCGGTGATCTGGAACGTATTGGCGATTATGCCTCCAGCATTGCCCGCCGCGCCATGAAGGTGGAACCGCTGGACGGTGCATTTTCCTTTAGCCCATTACGGGCCATGGCGCGCCTTGTTCAGGAAAACCTGCACAAGGCTATTGAGGCTATGGTGGAAAATGACAGCACCCGCGCCATGGAAGTGTGGAATGCGGATACGGCTGTGGATGAGCTGTATACAGCCATGTTCCGCGAACTAGTGACGTATATGATGGAAGACCCGCGCAAGATTGGCCCGTGTATCCATCTTCTGTTTGTCGCGAAAAATCTGGAACGCATTGGTGATCATGCCACCAATATTGCAGAACGGGTTTATTACGCTGTTACCGGCAATATGCTGCCTGCAGTGCGCCCGAGAGGCGGAGCTGCCAGAAAAGACGCCAACAAACAGTCTTGATTGTCTAAAAGTAAGGATTGGCGGGTTTTTACCTTTTAAAGGTACGCGCCAATCCTTCTTGCAGGTCTATGGGGTACACACCCAGAAAATCCTGCATCTGCGAAATATCAAAATTTTTGTTTTCAAGTAGACGCCGAATTTCATCCGGCCCAATTTCAGGTAGCCTGGGAACCCGAGCTGTTATACGGGCACACGCCATAAGCAGTTTGGCGGATAATGAAATAAATGGGCGCGAGCGTAATCCGCTAGCCTGTTCTACCAACGTTACAAACTGTTTGTAGGTTACGGCATTTTTCCCGGCAATCACAAGGCTGCGTGGGCCATGCCATGTTTGTGCAAGTGCGGCCAGAATACTGGCAGTCACATCTCCCTGCCAGATGGGTTGCACCAAAGCTGTGCCGCCATTGGGCAAAGGGATAACAGGCAAAAAACGTAGGAGTGCCGCCAGACGCTGCACGTTATTTTCACCCTGTGCACCATAAATCATGGTGGGGTGTAAAATAATGCCATCTCGCCCGGAATCCAGCAGGGCTTTTTCACCCAACAGAACCCCATTACCGTGTGCATCGGGCCAGCGGGTAAATTTGCGCGTGCTGCCCAAACATACCAATTTGGCAGAAGCAGGTGCCGCAGCTAGCAAGGCTGGGATATTACGCGCATGCGCTGTGCAAACAATACGCGTGGCATCTGCCAATGCGGGTTTTACCAGCTCAGTAGGGGCTGTGAGATCAGCAACGCGGATATTTTCTAATCCTGCTGCCCGACTGGCGTTACGCACAATCGGAACAACAGGAATACCCTGATCTCGCAAAGCCTGACACACAGCTTGCCCGGAGCGGCCTGATGCCCCGATAACATGCACAGGCTCTGCCGCAGGTTGGGATGTCTGAGGAGGCAGCATTACGGCGTATGCAGGGAAAGGCCGACCTGCTGCGCAATTTGTGGTGCCACGCCCACAGCCCCCAAAGAAGCCAGAACTGTCATGAGGGGAAGAGGGCGCTGTGGCTGGATATAGATGTCCAGCGGGCCTTTTTCAGGGTGCAGAGCATAGGCAAGTGCTTGCGTTAGAATCGGGTTGTTGCCCTGTTTGGTCTGTTCCTGCCAGCCGGACAGCATATCCTGCAGGTTCATGTTGCGTGCCTTGGCAGCCTGATCCAGTATTTTAGGCACAAGCCCATGATCCATATAGTTCATGTGCATGTGTAAAACCTGCATATCTGCATTTGCAGCTACCACAGTATGAGAACCTGCCTGGGCAAAATCTCCATCCAGATGCAGGCGGCCCATCTGGGCGGCATCTACACTCAATTCTTCAATATGCAATTTGTCTGTTTTGAGATCATGCGTGTCGTTCAGAACCACAGAGGCACGTAGGCGATCATAACCTAGGGCGGGTAGCCACGACATATTGGGCAAGCTGGGCCAGAGTTCTGCATCCTGTACGCTGGAAACTTCCTGTTCAGCCGCTTCAGACCTGCTGGAATGGGAAAGAATTTTTACAGCGCGTAGAAGCGGGCTGTCACCATCAATGGCAAGGTGGTCAATCTGGATATCGCGGGTGCCATTGCGGCCGGTATAAGCTGTTCCGGTTGTAAGGCTATTGTACAGTCCGGCCAGATCCAGCCCATCAATGCCCACATGGTCAGCAGAAACATGGCGTGCAGGCGGCACATCCGCAGAAAATTGTAGCTTTGTGGCCTCAAGGTGTGAGGCCATGCTTTCTCCAAAGTCATCTACCGTAACGGTATCGGCTGCAATATCGGATTGCAGGCTATCAATAAACCCGTGCAGCTTTGTGGCCTCTGCATGCTGGATAGAAAGCGTATGCGCTGGTGTGTGCACATCTTCCTTTACAGGGAGTGTCACGCCCTCCATGGCCAGTTTTGCCAGATGCAGGCTGCCTGCCGTATCTGCCATTTGAAAGTTGCGGAAGGTAAGATGCTCAATAAGTGGAGACTCGGAGCCTTTGGTAACAGGCTTGGAAACCTCTGCTTCATCTGCAGTTATGGTTTCTGGCCCTTGGCGGAACACGAGGCTGGTAAACTTTACACTGCGCCCCAGCACACCGGGTGTGGCTTTCTTATATGTAAAAGAAGCATCAGGCCCCAAGGTTTGCCTAAAACGCTCTATGCTTTTGTCCAGCATAAGGTGTTCGGCATGGCGTGCACCAAGCCAACCAATGCCACCTAGAATGGCAATGCCGGAAATCATGACCAGAACGTTCTTCTTCACCCGTTGGAAATCCTACTGTTTCGGGACACAAAACCAGCTTTAGTGCATGGCGGATGGGGCTGCAAGCGCCGATACGGTAATATGTTACCTATAGAAAACCCCCTGAAAATACAGACATCAACGCAAACAGTGCTTGACCTTTTGTTTTGAGCACCGCATAAGGCGCCATCTTGGATACACAACTGTTCTAGTATGGAATCAGTGTCATGAAGACCACCCTCTCGCTGAAGCCCGCGGAGGTGACGAAGAACTGGATCCTGATCGATGCCGAAGGTCTCGCTCTAGGTCGTCTCGCCGTCATCATTGCCCAGCGCCTGCGCGGCAAGCATAAGCCTCAGTTTACTCCGCATGTTGATTGCGGTGACCACGTTGTTGTCATCAACGCGGAAAAAGTTGCCCTGACAGGCCGCAAGGCTGATCAGAAGCTCTTCCACTATCACACCGGTTACCCCGGCGGCATCAAGGAACGTACTGTAAAGCAGCGCCTTGAAGGCAAGAATCCGGGTCAGCTGGTTGAAAAAGCTGTGGAACGCATGATCACACGCGGTCCGCTGCAGCGTCAGCAGATGCGCAGCCTGCATGTTTATGCTGGTTCAGAACACCCGCATGCTGGCCAGAACCCCCAGCAGCTTGATGTTGCGGCCATGAACCGCAAGAACGTTGTTAACGTGCAGAAGGGCTGAGCAGAATGTCTGAAACTCAGGAACGTACAGGCACGCTGGCCGATCTGAAGACCGTGGTTCCAGAAATTGCTTCTGACGCCCCGGTTTATGAAGCCAAGCGTGACGCTCAGGGCCGCTCCTATGCAACGGGCCGTCGTAAAGACGCAGTTGCTCGCGTGTGGATCAAGCCTGGCAAGGGTGAAATCACCGTTAACGGCCGCCCGGTTGGCACCTACTTTGCGCGCCCCGTGCTGCGTATGCTGCTGACCCAGCCTTTCCTTGTATCTGACCGCTACAACCAGTTCGATGTGGTTTGCACCGTAACCGGTGGTGGTCTGTCTGGTCAGGCAGGTGCTGTTCGTCATGGTATCAGCCGTGCGCTGACACATTATGAACCAGAACTGCGCAGCATCCTTAAGGCTGCTGGCTTCCTTACGCGTGACTCCCGTAAGGTTGAACGTAAGAAATACGGTCGCGCCAAAGCACGTCGTTCCTTCCAGTTCAGCAAGCGCTGATCTGTCGGGAAAAACGGTTTACCGTTTGGCAAAAACGGGTGGGGAAGAAATTCCCCACCCGTTTTTTTTATGGCGTCATGAAAGTTTTGGCATCTTGCGCAAGGGCTGCGCGGCTGTCTGCACGGATATAAAGCATATGCCCGCCGGGGTAGGTATGCAGAGCAATACGGTTTCTGCCTACAGGGATATGCTCAGCAACCCAGCGTGATGAAGCAAAGGGGCAGACCAGATCATAATACCCGTTGGCAATAAAAACCCGTAATGTCGGGTTAAGTGCTAAAAGACGGCGGAGAGTAGGAATGGGGCGGATAAGAGGGGTGCTTCCATCTCGATAGTCCCACGCTTCATTCACCTTCATGTTCAATAGTGAATAAGTCAGTGGCGTGCGAAAGTTCAGGTTTGTTGCGGCATATTGCTCAAATGCACTGCCATAGGCACGCGTAAAGCCATCCAGAATCGGGTCTGGGCTTGCACCATTTTCCACACCTTCGGGGAATGGATCGGCAATAGAAAACGTACCATCGTACAAAGAATAAAGTCGCCCACCACGGCTGCGCACATCATGAGCTTCTGGTTGCAGCATGCCGCTTTCTTTTACGACAGTTTCAAGCGGTATGCCGGAATGCGCGGCAACGTCTTCATAAAAATCTTGTGCAGCATTTCCGGCAAGTGGCGTATTGGCCAAGGTGCTGAGGTATGGGCCAATGGCGTAATGGTATGCGCTATCCAAATGTCCGGCGGCATTTTCTGGTGTGAGCTTATGTTGGAGCGCCAGTTGGGATGCTTCCAGAGAGGGCAGGACAAAGCTGGTTGCCAGAATATCGTTGGTTGTGTCCAGCAGTGTCATATCCAGTGCAGGTGAGATCATGATGATCCCGTTGACCAGAATGTTTTGTTCTTGCGCGAGGGCATCTGCAACTTCAATTGCTCGTAGGCCACCGTAACTTTCACCCGCAAGATAGCGTGGAGAAATCTGCCGATTATTGCTTTGTGCCCAAAGTTGAATGGCCTTGGCAAATGCGTGGGCATCCTGTTTGACACCGTAAAATGTCTTGGCGGCTTTTTTGGCATCTGTGGGGATAGACCAGCCCGTGCCGGGTGCATCTATAAACACAAGATCCGCTGCAGCCAGCCAACTTTCAGTGTTGGGAGTAAGCTGGGCATTGGCACCATCTGCCGGGTTGCCATTGGGGAAAGAGAGAACGGAAGGTCCAGCTGCACCTAAATGCAGGTAAGCCGTGCCTGCACCCGGGCCGCCGTTAAAGAAATAGGCAACGGGCCGATGTGCCGGATCTACACCATCCTGCGTATAGGCAACGTAAAAAACACGTGCTGTAGGGGCGCCCTCATCATCCCGTAGCGTCAGGGTGCCGGTATGGGCTGTGTAAGAGATCTTGCGCTTATCAAAAATGCCAGTGTGATGCGTGATGGCATCCTGAGGCAGCAGGGCTGCTTCATTGTGAAATGTATCTGTTTGCGTTTGTGCCGGAGCTGGGCCTGTTAATGGGGGTATGGGCTTGGTTGGCGGTGGTGATGGCTCGGTTGCGGCTATGGCTGCGGTAGATAGGCTAAGGGCAACCGCCAAAGAGCCAGCAAGCTTCAGCTTGCTAAAACTTGGCCATTTTGCCGGGTAGAAAACAGATTTTATCACGATACGCATGATCCTTGAGTTTCTCGAAAATACTTGTCGCTATGCTGCGTCTGCAATCGTGTTCTCGCAAGGGCCGGGGTGGACTATTTTTTGCCAGAATTACATGTCTAAAAATTCATTAACGCTCCACTTCGTGTGGACAGAATTGAAGAAAGAATAGGTTATTATGAGGTTTATTCAGAAATTTGCGGTGATGAGTTTATCTGTGGCAGCGTTGGCTGGCACGGCATCTTTGGCACATGCTGATCCATGCCTGTCTCTGACAGGTTGCCTGCAACAGGACGCACAAGACCAACTGAATGCAACGCGTGATAGCGTGCGTAATGATGCCAATAATCTGACATCTGGTTTTAGAAACAGTGGTCAGGCTGCGCGGGATCAGGTGCGCAACAGTTGGAATAACAGCACTGAAGCAACGCGTGAACAGCTGCAGGCACAGCGTGACCGTGTCACCAACGCGGAAAAGAATGTGCGGGATCGCTGGAATAATAGCGGTGAGGAAGCACGTGAGAAACTGCAGGCACAGCGTGACCGTGTCACCAATGCGGAAAAGAGCGTTCGGGATCGTTGGAACAACAGCGGTGAGGAAGCGCGTGAAAGACTACAGGCGCAGCGTGACCGCGTAACCAACGCAGAAAAGAACGTTACAGACCGTTGGAACAATGCGGGGGAAAATACGCGTAAGGCTTGGAAGGCTCAGAAAGACCGGGTTTCTTCAGACCTGCGCGATGCAACCACTCTGCCGCCTTTGTAAGGCTGGCTCAAACTGCATCAGGCCGCTTGAATGCGGCCTGATGGGTTGAGGAGTACAAAGTTATTTTGACTTACGCTTGCGGGAAGAACCGTTTTTGCTGGCACCTTCCCGACGTGGCGCAAAAGAGCGGCCACCTTTTGGTTTTCGATCAGCATAAGCTGGGCGAGGCCCGCCACCACCACCGCCGCCTTTGCGGGGTGCTGCTGCTGGTTCTACTGTAATTTCATCCGGGTCCGTGGCAGAGGCGCAAGACGCAAACTGCTCGGCTTTATCAGGAGAAATTTCAACCAGTGTGTGGTCCTGCGTGATACGGATAGAGCCGATATCCTGCTTTTTAATATTCCCCAAGCGGCACAGCATGGGCACCAGCCATTTGGGGTCTGCCCGATCTTCACGGCCAACAGAAAGGCGGAACCATTTGCCATCCATCGCAGGGGCGCGTTCTCTTTCGCGCACAGGGCGGTTTGGATCACGCTCACGCGGAGCACGACGAGCATCTGGTGTAATGACGCGCACAGAAACAGGTGCCGGCAGGCTTTTATGCCATAGGCCAACAAGGGCTGCAGCCAACTGTTCTGGCGTGTGTTCAGCTGTAAGGCGGCCGATTAGCGTTTGCGTTTCTGCATCTTCTGGTGCTGGAGCAGAAAGGAACGGAGCACCTAACAGGCGTTCGGCATCGGCCGTGGCAATGGCAGCCGGGGTAGGGGCACCACTCCATTCTGCGGTAACCTTGGCAGCCTGAAGCAGGCGCTCTGCCAATCTTCTACGTGCGGGCGGTACCAGCAACACACAGGTACCTTTTTTGCCCGCACGGCCTGTACGGCCGGAACGATGCAGCAGGGTAGCTGGGTTGGAAGGCAGGCTGGCATGAATAACCAGCCCCAAATCTGGAATATCAATACCGCGGGCAGCCACGTCTGTTGCCACGCACACACGGGCTTGGCCGTGGCGCAGGCTTTCTATGGCGCGGCTACGCTCGTTCTGCCCCAGATCACCTGAAATGGCGACGGAGGAAAAACCGCGTTCTGTCAGAATCGCCTGCAACTGGCGCACCGCTTCACGTGTGTGGCAGAAAACGATGGCAGCGGAGGATTCCATCAACCGCAGCACGTTTACAACCGTGCCAGCCATATCGCCCTGTTCTGTCAGAACGGCGCGGTAGGTAATGTCGGCATGGGGAGTGTTAGCACCTACTGTATCAATGCGCAGGGCATCGTGCTGATAGCGGCGTGCAAGGGCTGCAATATCGCGTGCAATGGTTGCGGAAAACAGCAGGGTGCGCCGCTCTTTGGGCATGGCGTCCAGCAGGGTTTCCAGCTCATCACGGAAGCCGAGATCAAGCATTTCATCTGCTTCATCCAGCACCACTGCTTTGAGGTGTGAAAGATCAAGCGCACCGCGGCGCAGATGGTCACACAGGCGGCCCGGTGTGCCCACAACAATGTGGCAGCCAGAGGCAAGAGCGCGGGCTTCCTTGCGGGGTTCCATGCCACCAACGCAGGAAACAATGCGTGCACCGGTTTCGGCATACAGCCATTCCAGTTCACTGCGCACCTGCAAGGCAAGTTCACGCGTGGGAGCAATAACCAGAGCGATAGGCGCGCCAGATGGCACGCAGCGGCCTGCATCATTCAGCAGCAGGTCAGCCAGCGTTAGGCCGAAAGCAACAGTTTTGCCAGATCCGGTGCGGGCTGAAACCAGCAGGTCGCGATTTTTGGCATCATCGGCCAGAACGGCGGCCTGAACAGCGGTAGGAGCAGTAAAGCCACGTGCAGCAAGAGCACGAGCGAGAGGGGCAGGAGCATTCTGAAAAGGCATACAATCCGGATCCGGGCAACGGGAATAGAAATGCGAGATAAAGGTTCCTGCCCGGAAAAGCTAGTAGTTTGACGGCAGAACCCTGTACTGCATGATTTTATAGCACAGGAATTATGCGCTTTTACTGGAAAGGAAGATAGCGGAAATCCATAAAAACCTGGCTCATACCAGCACTTGGGGCGCCACCCAGCCCTTCCCAGGCCTTGCGGCGGGAATAAGCAAGCTGCAAACCGGCTTCTACAGTGCCGTAATGGCCCTTGAAGAAACGATACCACGCGCCAACGGTTGCTTCCATAACGCTGCGGGTGTTGCCTGTGCAGCCAAGGGTTGAAAGCTCTGTGGCCATTTCAACATTACAGCCGCTGTTATCAAACGATGGGTTGCCATACCCATAGGCAGAGCCATTGGCATCAAAGTAACGACGTCCAGCCTGTTGGTAACCAAAATAGCCATACACATCGATAAGCTGGTTGGGGTGGGCAATCACGCCAGCCGTGCCTTGTACGGATGGAATGGGTGAGGGCTCGCCTCTGGAATTGAGGGTGGCATCAGGAAGCAGCACGGAGCCATAGCGGCCAATACCTACCCCAGCCAAACCAGCAAGCCGTACTTCCACCTTATGCGGAAGGACGGGAAGCACCACAGAGCCACCGCCACCGCCAGCAATGGCAGTATGGTTGCGTCCGCCACCAAGTTCGGAAACGCGGGTATGGGGGAAGTGCAGAATACCCTCAACTTCGTAATGGCCCCAGTGTGGGTCCCATGCCAGTTTACCAATAATGTCTGGGGCAATTTCGTTGGGGAAGAGGGCATTGTTTGTCAGACCGGTGCCGTCATACCCAACAGTTGCTATGCGTCCGTTTGGCAGGCGTACCTGCCCGTCTGTCACGCTTGAAAAGCTATCAACATTATACAGCGTGGCCGAGTTTTCGATGGAAAGACCTGCCCATAGTCTGTGCTGGAAGAAGTCTTTTACAAAGCGGAACTGGAGCTGCCGCGCCCATGTCTGGCCTGCCAGCATGGAGGATTCGATGGTGAGTGGCAGATTTTCCTGGCGAGGAATAATACCCACGCGGCCCGGTGTCAGCATGCTCCATGCTTGTCCGGCCAGAAAGTGGAAGTTCAGAGCACTGTTATCGTAGGCCATATAAAGCTGACGCATACGGAAGGTGTAACTGTTACTTTCGTATGGATCTGTTGTGGAAGCACCTGCCCCAAAGTCCATTTCGTAAAACCCGGAAATGGTGGAGTTCTTATCTACGTTTCCGCGGGCCATAAGGGATATACGGCTGTAACGTGCGCTGCCTTCAAAGTTATCGGTATGATAACGGGCATCGCCTTTGTAAGGCATGTCTGCCCAATAGTTAAAGGTGCCGGTAGATGTGTGGCGGTTTGATTCCACAGCTGCCGCATCCAGAAAACCACCCAAAATCAAGGTTATTGGCCCTAGGTGGAACACGCCGTGGTCACCCAGCGCACCGGCGGCCTGTGCGCCAGCCGTTTCACGCTGGTGCGGGCCAACCTGGTTTTCTGCAATGCGGGCAATCATGTCTTCCGCACGGTGCCCAACAACAGATTCCACTTCAGGGGTATCATTTTTACCAGAAAATACCGGCTGCGCATCTGGGCCCATGGCATGGCGCATGGAGCGTGTGGAAGCTGGTGCGCTAATGCCCGGATCTGTGGAGGCGGTGCTGGCAATCGTGCCATCCTGCATGGCAACAGTAACGCCAGAGCCAGAACTGGCAACGGCATGGTGGCTGCCAGAAACAGCCCGCGCTGTAGTGGAAGTGCCATTACCGGCGTGTACAGTGCCGCGGCGCTGGGCAATCTGTTTTTGCACGCTTACGAGTGCTTTTTGCAATTCGCGCTGTTCGGTTTGAATGCGCGCAATCTGCTGTTCCAACGCATCAAGCGAGGCCGCATCATCCGCTGCCGCATAGGCGTAGTTCATGGCCATTCCGCCAGAGGCCAGCACAGTGCCCATGCATAGGCCTGTTTTGATATGACGTGCCATGCGGCAGGAAAACTGGCGGAAGATGCGCATTCGCTTTTCAAATATTGTTGAAGTGGTTCTTGTATGAAGGTGAACCATTTTCCTTAGCTTGTCGTAAAGAGCTCTCTCCTTAAAAAATAATTTCAGGGAAAAAAGATGTGCGTTAAGCAACAGGCGTTGGTTTTTATTATGCTCTGTTTGGTAAAGGAATATTTTTATGGCCAAGATGATCCACAGCATGTTGCGGGTGTTGGACGAGGCGCGTTCCACGCATTTTTACGCAGATACGCTTGGCATCAAACCTGTGGGTCGGTTTGAATTTGAGAGTTTTACATTGGTGTATCTGGCCAATGATGAGCAGACTTTTGAGCTTGAACTCACAATCAATCACGGACGTACAGAACCTTATGATCTAGGGGAGGGTTACGGCCATCTTGCTGTGTCTGTTGCGGATGTGCAGGCAGAACACGATCGTATGGAAGCAGCCGGACATCCGGTTACACCGGTTAAAACGCTGGAAAATAAAGGTCAGGTGGTTGGGCAGTTCTTTTTTCTGACCGACCCGGACGGTTATAAAATTGAAGTATTGCAGCGCGGTGCCCCGGGGCGCTTCCTGTAAGCACGTTACAATTATGCCAGTAGAGCGCGGGAAAGACCGATTTCCGGGCCTGCTGGCTGCTTTCTCTCATGGCATCGGCGCTTAAAGTGGCGTATAAGCCACAGCATGCTGACATCTTTCCGTAAAATGCATGGTCTGGGGAATGATTTCGTCATTCTGGACGAGCGCGGTGGGCATTTGTCCCTTACGCCAGCCCGTATAGCTGCCTTGGCGCATAGGCGCCGTGGTATTGGGTGTGACCAGTTGGTGACGCTGCGCCCTGCCTGTGCAGAAGGGGCAGATGTTTTTGTGCGTTTTTTCAATCCTGATGGATCAGAAGCAGGTGCGTGCGGAAATGCTTCACGTTGCGTGGCAGATCTGATCTGGCGGGAAACGGGAAACAGAACACCTGTATTGCAAACGCGTGCCGGGTGTTTGCCTGCCCGGATAGAAGAAAACGGCCTGATTACGGTAGATATGGGTGAGCCCCGCCTGAATTGGCAGGATGTGCCTTTGGTTGCGGAAATGGACACCCTGCATCTGCCATTGGAGGGTGATCCTGCCGCGGCATCTATGGGGAACCCGCACGCAACGTTTTTTGTGGAAGATTTTGCACGTCTCTCGCAAGGGGATGCGCTGGAACATGATCCGCTTTTTCCTGAACGGGCGAATATCGGGTTTGCGCGTATTGATGGGCCTGCACGTATGCGGCTCAAGGTGCATGAACGCGGTGCCGGTGTAACAGAAGCCTGTGGTTCAGGTGCATGTGCTGCCGTGGTGAACGCAGCACGGCGCGGTTTGATCGAGCGTGTGTGTGAAGTGGAGTTGGACGGTGGCGTTCTGCGGATTGAATGGGCAGCCAACAATCATGTGCTCATGACAGGGTCTGCAACAACAGCTTTTGAGGGGGCGGTTGATCTGGCCGCGTACCCGGAATGAGCAAGCCAGAAATTCTCACATTTGGCTGCCGTCTGAACACATGGGAAAGTGAAGTGATGCGTAACCACGCAGCTTCCCTGGATAATGTGATTATCGTGAACACCTGTGCCGTTACGGGAGAAGCAGAGCGGCAGGCGCGGCAGGCTATTCGGCGTGCGCATCGTGAAAACCCGGATGCCCGCATTGTGGTTACTGGATGTGCGGCCCAGATTAACCCCGAAAGCTGGAGCGATCTGCCCGGCGTAGCCCGTGTGCTGGGGAATGAGGAAAAGCTGAAGGCCGAAAGCTGGTCTGCTTCAGCCTTGTCTGAGCCACTTGCTGTGTCCGATATTATGGCAGCCAAGGAAACGGCCGCGCATCTGGTGACTGAGTTTGCAGGTCGCACACGGGCCTTTGTGCAGGTTCAGCAAGGGTGCAATCATCGGTGCACGTTCTGCATTATTCCTTTTGGGCGTGGGCCGTCTCGGTCTGTCCCTGTGGGGGCAGTGGTGGAGCAGGTGCGGGCTCTGGTGCAATCAGGGTATCGGGAAGTGGTGTTGACTGGGGTGGATATGACATCTTGGGGGGAAGACCTGCCTGGCAAACCGGTGCTTGGTCAGCTTTGCCGCCGCGTGTTGCGCCTGGTGCCAGAACTGGAGCGCATGCGCCTTTCTTCGGTTGATCCGGTCGAGATTGATGAAGATATCTGGCAGCTTCTGGCTGAAGAGCCGCGTTTTATGCCCTATCTGCATCTTTCCTTGCAGGCTGGGTCTGACCTTATTCTTAAGCGCATGAAGCGGCGGCATTTGGTGGCAGATGCAGCACGCGTGGTAGAACGTGCGCGGAACCTGCGGCCAGATATTGGTATTGGCGCGGATGTTATTGCGGGTTTTCCAACAGAAGACGAATCGCTGTTTGAAGAAACCCGCAGTTTTCTTGCACAGCAGGCGCTGCCGTATCTGCACGTGTTCCCGTATAGTGAGCGGCCTGGAACGCCTGCAGCGCGTATGCGTGCAGTGCCTGTGCCTGAACGCAAGGCGCGTGCCGCGCAGTTGCGGGAAGTGGGGGCAGCCTCTGCCGCCCGGTATTATGAAAGCCTTATAGGTCAGCCCTTACGTGTGCTGATGGAAACCCCAACCACCGGCCATAGTGAGCAGTTTGCGCCGGTGCGGCTTGCGCAGGGTGAAGCCGAGGTGGGGGAAATTATAACCCTTCAGCCCACAATGGCCGAAAGTGCAGGGCTGGTGGTGGAAAGGATCTGAGATGGCGCTTGGTTTTTTCTCTCGTCTCAAGCAGGGATTGTCACGTTCTACCCAAAAGCTGGGTGGGGGTATTACGGGCATTTTCACCAAGCGCAAGCTGGATGACGAGGCACTGGAAGAGCTGGAAGATCTGCTGATTACAGCAGATATGGGGCCGGCTGTTGCAGAGCGTATTATCGAATCCTTCCGATCCTCCCGTTTTGGCACTGAGGTGACGGACGAAGAAATTCGCACCACCTTGGCAGACGAAATTGCCACCATTCTTGAGCCAGTTGCCAAACCTTTTGAGCCTGACCCCGCGCACAAACCGCATGTTGTGTTGGTGGTGGGGGTAAATGGTGTGGGTAAAACAACCACCATTGGCAAAATGGCCCGCTTTTTTACTGAGGAAGGTAAGAAGGTGATGATGGTGGCGGGTGATACCTTCCGCGCCGCTGCGGTGGAGCAACTGCAGATTTGGGGGGAAAGAACCGGTTGCCCGGTTATTGCTGGCCCCCCGGGTGCAGATGCCGCCGGTTTGGCCTTTGAAGCGCTTAAACGCGGTAAGGCTGAAGGGGCTGATCTGCTGTTTGTGGATACGGCTGGCCGCTTGCACAATAAAAGTGCGCTGATGGAAGAACTTGCCAAGATTATTCGCGTCATGCGTAAGTTCGATGAAACGGCACCACATTCCGTGCTGTTGGTGCTGGATGCCACAACTGGCCAGAATGCTGTGGAGCAGGTGCGGGTGTTTCGCGAACTTGTGAATGTGACCGGTTTGGTGGTGACAAAATTGGATGGTTCTGCCCGTGGAGGCATTGTGGTGGCGCTGGCTGATCAGTTTGGCCTGCCCGTGCATGCCGTGGGTGTGGGTGAACAGGCAGAAGATCTGCGACCTTTCTCCGCAGTGGATTATGCACGCGGTTTAGTGGGTGTGGCTGACACAGTCTGATTTTTTGTGGAGAATTATGGTGGAAAAGACAGATTTTGATGCTTCTATCCATCATGGTTTCTTGACAGGATATGACAGCCCCGTTAGCAAGCGCCTGCACCCCTCTGAAGGGGCGAAGAATGAGTAAGAACGGTGACGATTCCTTTGATGCTCGGCTAAAGGCGGCAGAACGCCGCTCTGGCTTGGAGAAAAAGGGAGATTCAGCCGAGAAAGAAGATGCTGTAGAGCAATCTCTTCCTGGGCTGGCGCTCAGAGCTGGGGCAGAAATGCTTTCAGCACTGATAGTAGGCGTTGCTATTGGGTGGGAGCTGGATCACTGGCTCAAAACCCGGGTAGTTTTTCTCATTATCTTCGCGCTGATGGGCGGAGGTGCTGGCGTGCTGAATGTTTGGCGGCTGGTCAAGTCGATAGACGGCAAGTAAGAAGCTGTAATCCGACACGATTCGGATGCGGTAAAGGGTTTTAGGAGAGCGGTTGTGGCGGGCGGTTCCAGCATCAACGTACTTGAACAGTTTGAGCTTCATCCCGTTCTTGGTGGGCTGGGCGAAGCATTGCGTTTCAGCCAATCCCCCCTGTACATGATTGTGGCAGTGTGTCTGGTTCTGGCGTTCCTGTATTTTGGTATGCGCCCAGCGGCAGTTGTTCCCGGTCGTTTGCAGGCAGCGGCAGAAGTTTGTTACGAATTTATTCATAACATGGCGGTTGATACGATCGGGCCAGAAGGCACGGCGTTCTTTCCGTTCATCTTTACGCTGTTCTTCTTTATTCTGGCCGGTAACTATATTGGTCTGCTGCCGTTTTCCTTTACGTTCACCAGCCATATTGCCGTAACCTTTGCGCTCGCCATGATGGTGTTTGTGCTTACGGTTATTGTCTCCCTTAAGGTGCAGGGGCTGCGTTTCTTTGCGCACTTCATGCCGGAAGGCGCTAGCCCGTTTCTGGCTCCGCTGCTGATCCCGATTGAAATTCTTTCTTTTCTTTCGCGTCCTGTCAGCCTCTCCATCCGACTGTTCGCCAACATGGTTGCCGGGCATGTCATGTTCGATATTTTCGCAAGCTTTGTTATCATGCTCGCCGGTTTTGGTGTGGTGGGTGACGTGTTTGCGGTTGGGCCGATTGCCATTAACGTGGCACTGATGGCTCTTGAGTTGCTTGTTGGTGTGTTGCAGGCCTATGTGTTTGCCATTCTGACGTGCATCTACCTGCGGGAGGCCGTGGCTCACTGAGGAGCTGCTTTGCCCGTTTCGTTTGAACTGTACTTGAAACAAGGAAGTGACTGATATGGACATCGCTGCAGCCCGGGAAATCGGTGCAGGTATCGCCGTGATCGCCCTTGCCGGCGTTGGTATCGGCCTCGGCAACATCTTCTCCACGCTGGTAAGCAGCATTGCGCGCAACCCGGCTTCCCGCCCGCATGTGTTCGGTCTGGGTATGCTCGGCTTTGCTCTGACAGAAGCTATCGCTCTGTTCGCGCTGCTGATCGCGTTCCTGATCCTGTTCGTCTGAGAAAGCTTTCAGGAAAGAGGAGAACATTCCTGTGGGTGTGATTAAGAAGATGCTTCGTGCCGGCCTGTTCGCAACGGTTTCCGGTGTGTCTCTTCTGGCCGTTTCCGCGCCTGGTGCATACGCCACGGGAATGCCTCAGCTAGATTTTGCCAACCCCCTTGTAACCGGTCAGGTTATGTGGGGCGCGGTAATTTTCTTCGTCTTTTATATGGTGCTCAGCAAAGCCATGCTGCCCGGCGTTGCCCGGGTGCTGGAAGACCGTAGCAAGCGTATTTCTGGGGATCTGGAAATTGCACGCGCTGCTAAGCAGGACGCCGATAAAGCTGTTGCTGAACTTCAGCAGGCCCGTAAAGATGCCATGGCAGAAGCCCAGGCGCATCTTGATCAGGTTCTGGCAGAAGAACATAAAGCTGCCGAACAGCAGATGCAGGAAATTAATGCGCGGGTAACAGCAGAAATTGCTGATGCCGAAAAACGCGTGGCTGAGGAAAAAACGCGTGCATTGAGCGCGCTTAAAGAAATTGCAGGTGATACCACGCAGGCTCTGGTTCAGCGTCTGACGGGTATTGTGCCTGATGCTCAGCTTGTTGCCCAGAAGGTTGAAAGCGCTTCGGCGCACAGCACTATCTGACCAGCTCCGGGGGAATTTTCGTCATGTCTGGCATTTTTCACGAAGCGGGTTTCTGGGTCGCTGTTTCGTTCGTTCTGTTCTTCGTGCTGGTTGGTAAAAAGATTTGGGGGCCAATTGCCACCATTCTGGATAGCCGTGCCAACCGTATCCGTGAAGAACTGGATGAAGCTGCCCGCTTGAGAAGAGAAGCTGAGCAGATGCTAGAAGATGCCACGCGTGATCGTGAGCAGGCACTGGCAGAAGCTAAGTCTTATGTAGAGCAGGCACATCAGCAGGCTGCTGAAATGGCCCAGAAAGCACGTGCAGAGGCAGAAGCCGCTGTGCAGCGCCATGAGCAAATGGCGCGTGATCGTATTGCCGCTGTAGAACGCGCTGCTGTTAAAGAAGTGCGCCAGTTGGCAATTGATGTGGCCGTACAGGCTGCCAACGGTGTTATTCCTCAGACGCTTGATGAGCAGAAAGCCGCAGGGCTTGTTGATCAGGCGCTGGCTGGTTTGCCTGCCGCTCTTGCGCGCAAGGCAGCCTGAAACATTATCAGCTGAATGGTGAATACGTGACAGGTCTGGTTTCAGCCTCACCGTCACAGCATAACGATGCTCAGTGTGAACTGAGCATCGTTATTGCTGTTTTGGATGAACAGGATAATCTGCCACAGGTTTGCCGTGAACTGGCCGAGGCCATGCAGCAATTGCCTGCGGCCGAAGTTGTTTTTGTAGATGATGGCAGCCAAGATCAGACCGTAGAAGTTTTGCAGCGCTTGCGGGATGAATGTTTGCCAAGCTTACGCATTCTTTCCCATGATCGACGTTGCGGTAAGTCTGCTGCATTGCGCACAGGTATTACAGCGGCTCGTGGTAGATGGATTGCCACTATTGATGGCGATGGTCAGGATGACCCGCGTGAACTGGGCTCTTTAGTTTCTCTTGCTCAAGCGCAGGCATCCAAGGGCAGGGCACCGCTTGTGGTAGGGGTGCGCACACGCCGTAAAGATGGTTGGTCCCGCCGTTTTGCAACGCGTTTTGCTAACGGGCTGCGGCAGAAACTTTTAAATGATCAGTGCCCGGATACAGGCGCACCTATCAAAATTTTCCAACGAGCAGATTTCCTCCGCTTGCCGCAGTTTGAAGGTTTGCACCGTTTTCTTCCGGCGTTGTTTGGCTCTTACGGTGTGCCGTTGGTGTGCCACCCTGTTACGCATCGGCCGCGTTTGCATGGGCAGTCTAAATATACCAACTTCAATCGTGCGGTGGTTGGCGTGCGTGATCTGCTGGGCGTGATGTGGCTGCGGAATCGTACACATCTTCCAAAATCGATTCGTGAATGCTGAATCAGAAAAACGGTCACCAGCCACTTTCTCTTAAAGCCCTGCTGCTTTTAGGCCTTGCTGCTTTTTTGCTGTTTCTGCCAGGGCGAGCTGTTACGCCACCATTTGATCGGGATGAACCCCGATACATGGAAGCCACGGCGCAAATGCTAGAATCGCACAATTTTGTAGATGTGCGCTTTCAGGACAAACCACGTTATTTGCAACCCGCTGGTATTTACTGGCTGGAGGCCGCGGCTGTTTCTCTTACAGGAATGCAGCATCAGCGGGTTGTTTGGCCGTACCGTATTCCTTCACTTCTGGCTATGTCTGGCGCTGTTGTTCTTACGGCGCTTATTGGCTCCATGCTGTTTGGGGCTTCGGCCGGCTTGGGTGCGGGCTTGTTGTTTATGGCTTCTGTGCTGGTTGCAGCAGAAAGCCGTATGGCCACAATCGATTCCTGCCTGCTGCTTACAGTTTTGCTTGCGCAGTTGGCGCTAACAGGCGCTTTGCGGGATCGCCAGCAAGGTGTGGCCACACCCATAAAACGTGCGTTGCTGTATTGGGGCGCCATTGGCTGCGGCCTCATGTTGAAAGGGCCGGTTATTCTTATCCCATCTCTTGCAACACCGTGGGTGTTGGGAATGCTGGATCGAGATTTTGGTCTGTGGCGCAGAATGCGTCCGGCATGGGGCTGGCTTTTGTCCGCTGCTATTTTGGTGCCGTGGTGCGTTGCTATTGGGGTTGTGAGCCACGGTGAGTTTTTTCGGAATGCTGTTGGCACTAATTTCTTAGGAAAGGTTGCGTCTGGGCAGCAAGCACATGGGCTGCCGCCGGGCTACCACCTGTTGGTTTTTTTGCTGGCGTTTTGGCCTGGCTCATTTTTTGCAGCCTGTGTCGCACCTCTGGTTTGGCGCGCGCGCAAGCAAGAAACGGTGCGCTATCTGCTGTGCTGGATTGTTCCACATTGGGTGGTGTTTGAAGCGATTGCTACCAAGCTCCCGCATTACGTGTTGCCTACTTATCCCGCTATAGCCATTCTTATAGCTGCCTTTTTGGTTCAGGGCGGGGATGTATGGCGTCATTGGCCTGCCCGTGTTTGGGGCAAGGTGCTGCTAAGCATTTATGCTGTTGCGTGGGCTTTGGTGGGCATTGCCTTGGCCGTTGCGGGCCCAACTTTAGTGTGGGTGTTGGAACACAAAATATCTGCAGCAGCTATTGTTCTGGCCTTGGGTGTATTGCCGTTGGTTGGTCTTGCAACGTGGTATATTTCACGCGCACGTTTGCAACAGGCTGCTTTAACCAGTGTGGCTGCGGCTGTACTGCTCTATGTGGGTTTGTTTACGGTTGTGGTGCCGCAGTTGCAGAGCATCTGGTTGGCCCCGCGTCTGACAGCATTGGTGCAAGCACATCAACCGTGTGCAGAGTCGCATGTGGTGTCAGTATCATTTTCTGAGCCAAGTCTGGTCTTTCTGCTGGGCGGCAAGGTGTTGCTAACAGGTGCAGAAAATGCGGCAGCAGCCATAAAGGCAGATGCAAAGTGCACTGTGGCACTTGTTGATCAGCGAGATACCCCCGCATTTATGGCAGCCTTGGGTCATAAAGCAGCGGATGCCGTGAGCCTCGGCACAGTCGGTGGGCTGAATTACTCGAACGGCCATCATTTGCTCATAAGTTTGTACAAGCTGAATACGCCGCCAAAGCAGTAAAACTGTTTGAATGGGCGGATATAAAACGAATTTCTACAGCAGAATGTAAAAGTGCGTTCAGTATTTTGGGAAGTGCAAAGGGAAATGCCCGCTGGCGGATTCGAACCACCGGCCCCATCATTACGAATGACGTGCTCTACCAACTGAGCTAAGCGGGCACATTTTGTTTGCGGGGCGGTGACTATCATGATCCCTGTGCCTACGCAAGGAAAAACTGCAATTCACCCAGAGGTTTGGACGACAACAAAACGTTATTTCTGGCTTTAAGCAGGGGTGCCATTCTGTTTTGAGTGTGACGGAACAGTTTTTTCGTTTTAAGAACTATCCGTATGAACATGTCGCAGTTATTTGGCTTGGTGCGGGAGGCCCTTAATCCCGGGCAGAATGTTCCGGTTGATCAAAAACGGCATGTTCGGCTTGTGAAGGGAATTGTGGAATGCCCTTGCTGTGGTCATTACCAGCACCTGTCAGAACTTAAACCCGGAACACAGGCCCGTTGCTGCCGATGTGGGCAATTGCTGGATCGGCGCAATCGCACTTCTCCCATAGCAACACCCTTGGCTTTTTGTATCAGCTCGGCGTCTCTCTATCTGGCCATGCTGCTTTCCACATTGATGATGCTGGATCTGTATGGGCGAGAGAGAACCGTAGATATTCTGACCGGCCCGATAGAATTGCTGCATGAAGGCTGGGGCGAAATTGGCGTGTTGGTGGCCATAGCCACCATTATTGTGCCTGGGCTTGTGATCAGCATGATGATGCTGGTGCTGGTTGGCGCGCTTCAGCCCAAGTTGCCATTCTGGGTGCCTCACCTTCTTAAATGGTATGAAGGCTTGCGCCCGTGGTCGATGGTGGAAGTGTATATTCTGGGCGTTTTTGTGGCCTACACCAAGCTGTCAGATATGGCTTATGTGCAGGTGGGGGCTGCGGTCTTTCTGGTCGCCTCACTTATGGTCACCATGTCTGCCACAGATGCTACGTTGGATACGGAACTCATTTGGCGGCGCCGGCAAACAGATACCAGCTTGCGGCGTATGGATAACCAGCGCGTACGCCTATCCTGCGAGGAAGTAGGCCCAAGTGACCAAATGCCACCAGCCAGCCATATGGTATCCTGCCTATCTTGCTCTGCCGTGCTGCTGTTTGATGAAAAGCTGGATCAAACAGCCCCGTTAGGGTTCTGCCCTCGCTGCGGCCATGTGCTGCGCCAACGCAAGCCAGATAGCATTGCCCGCACTGTGGCACTGCTTGTTTCCGCTGTGGTGTTCTATCTGCCCGCCAATATCTACCCGGTTATGACCGTTATTCGGCTGGGTGCAGGTACGGGGCATACCATTGTTGAAGGGGCCATAGAGCTGTGGGAAAGCAACATGATACCACTTTCCCTGCTGGTGCTGTTTGCCAGTGTGCTGGTGCCCGTTCTTAAAATTATCGGGCTGATGTTTATGGTGATCAGTACCAAATACCATTCTGCACGAAATCTGGCTGCCAGATCCAGACTTTACAGGCTGGTAGATGTTATCGGGCGCTGGTCTATGATTGATGTATTCATGGTTTCCATTCTGGTGGCCATGGTGCGCTTTAGCAGTATGGCCAGCATTAGCGCTAATGGCGGTGTGGTATGTTTTGCCGCTGTTGTGGTGCTGACAATTTTTGCAGTGCATGCATTTGACCCTCGGCTGATGTGGGATGCAGCGGGCAAAAACGGTGATTCGGCCCCAGCCGATGCCGGGCAAAATTGTCCGGCAAAAATTGAGGCCGCTGCACATTGGGACAACATGGAGCCGGACAGGGCGTGAACGGACACAGTCATAATCATTTCTCTCCTCCAGAAGGGGAAAGTGCTCAGGATGCTCTGGTAAGGCGCATTCGGTTTTCCATTATCTGGATTATTCCCATTGTTTCCGTGCTGATTGCGGGCTTTTTGGTCTGGCGCAGTTTTATGGACAATGGACCAGAAATTACCGTTGTATTTGATACAGCCGATGGCCTGACCAGCGGCCAGACACAGGTCAAAAATAAATCTGTGGTTCTGGGCACGGTGGAAGGTGTTTCGCTGACTGATGACCTGCGGCATGTCAAAGTGCGTATCCGTATGAACAAGGGTACGAATGATATGCTGACGGATAGCGGCCGGTTCTGGGTTGTGCGTCCACGTATCAACGGTGCCAGCATTACCGGTTTGGAAACCCTGATGTCTGGCGCGTATATTGCGTTTGACCCGGGGCTGAACAAGGATGGCCACCCCGCAGGCAAACGCACCACAACCTTTGAGGGGCTGGAAGCTCCTCCGGGTGTGCGTTCAGATCAGCCCGGCCGTATTTACACGCTGGTAGCCGGTAATATTGGGTCTATCGGGCAGGGAGCACCTGTTTTCTTCCGTGATGTGGATGTGGGGGAAGTGCTGGGTTACACCATGCCACCTGGTGGGCGCGGTCCTGTACTGATCCAGATTTTTGTGCGCGAACCTTACGATCATTATCTGAACACCAATTCCCGTTTCTGGAACGTTTCTGGTGTTAAGGTTGGGTTTGGTGCAGGTGGTCTTAAGGTGCAGCTGCAATCTTTGCAGGCATTGTTTTCTGGTGGCGTGGCTTTTGGTCTGCCGCCTGTTGCAGAAAGCCGTTTGCATCCAGCATCAGAAGCTCCAGCCAACACAGTTTTCAAGCTGTATGACACCCATGAAGATGCAGATAACGCAGGCTACCGTGAGCGCGTGCCACTTGCCACTTATGTAATGTCTTCTGTCAAAGGTTTGGATGTTGGCAGCCAGGTGACGATGTTCGGGATCCAGGTGGGGAATGTGACCAGCGTGAAGCTGGATCTAAGTTCCAACCCGGGGCACCCGCGTGTGCGTATTGGTATGGAAGTTCAGCCAGAACGCGTGCTGTCTCCGGCTGAACTGCGGAATAATAATCTGACAGATATGTTCCGCACTCTGGTGGCGAATGGCCTGCGTGCCTCAACAGACAGTGTCAGCTTCCTGACGGGGAAGGGGATGATTTCCCTGAACTTCATCAAGAACCCCGCACCGGCCACAACCAGTATGGAAGGTCCTACGCTGGTTATTCCAAGCCAAGCCGGTGGTATGGGCGGAATTATGGATTCGCTGTCCACGATTACGTCTCGTCTGGCGGCTATGCCGTTTGAACAGATTGGCACAAACGCCAATAACCTGCTGGCTCATGCAGATCAGACGTTGGTTAGCCCGGAAGTTAAGCAATCTCTGGTTGGATTGCGCAATTCCATGCAGAACCTGCAGGCCCTTACGCATGATCTGCGCAATGGCATGGCACCGTTGAGCAAGCGTCTGCCAGAAATGGCACAGCAACTTGATCAAACACTGCAGAATGCCAACCGCCTGCTGGCCAGTTATGGCGGCAACAGTGATTTCCATCGGAATCTGCAATCCATGGTGGTGCAGTTGGGGCAGACAGCGCGCTCCCTGCGGTTCCTGTCAGATTTCCTGACCAACCATCCTTCTGCGCTGCTTTCAGGACGATAAGATCATGACGCAAACTGTTTCTTGCAAGCCCATGAACACCCGTCTTGACCGGCGTATGTTGTTCCGTCTGAGCGGGGTGGCCGGACTGGGTGTTATGGCCTTTACGCTCACGGCCTGTTCTGGCGGGAGCCCATCACTTTACACATTGGCGGTTACGCCCGGCCAACCGCAGCCAGGTGGACCACGCTTTGTAGAAGTGCGCCTGCCTACGGTGGCATCTGGATTGGATAGAGACCGGATTGTTACGGCAGATAGCGGCTATAAGCTTACAGTCTCTTCTGCTGATGCATGGAGCGATTCCCTGCCAGCCCAGATCAGCCGCGTTATGGCGGGTGATCTGGCGCAGCGCCTGCCGGGCACAGGCGTGTTTGTAGAGAATGATACCGTGGCGACTGAGCCGGAAGCCTATGTGGATATGTCCATCAGTCGCTTCTCAACCGGTCCGTCTGGCAATGTGGAGCTGGATGCCACGCTTTCCATCCAGCCCGCATCAGCTGGTGCTCCTGGCAAGGATGAGCAGTATTATATGCAGAACTTTACACTGCAGGGCACACAGGCCAGTGCCACCATGCCAATGGTGCAGGTGTTAAGCCAGTTGCTGGGCCAGTTGGCGGATGTTGCTGCCCAGCAGCTACGTCAGCTTCCTTCCGGTCAATCCACCGGGCGGCACACCATTGTGCGCAAGAAAGCACAGCACGGATGATATCGCTCTAAACTGTGGTGAGTGAAGGTTACAAAAAAAAGCGGCCAATTTGGCCGCTTTTTTATTTGGTCATAAGCTGGCCTCAGGCGGTGCCTGGGCCAAACTCAGCATCGTGGTCGATCAGGGGAATAGGGTAGTCCCCCGTAAAGCAGGCATCGCAATAGCGGGCATCGCTTGCCTGACGGTCTTTGTAACCCATAGCGCGATACAAACCGTCTAGCGAAATAAAGGCAAGGCTATCCACGCCAATCAGTTCCGCCATGGCTTTCAGATCATTCTGAGCTGCCAGCAGTTTGCTGCGTTCTGGCGTATCAATGCCATAGAAGCAGGAATGCCGAGTGGGTGGGGAAGAAATGCGCATATGCACTTCTGTTGCCCCTGCAGCCCGCACCATATCCACAATCTTGCGGGATGTGGTGCCGCGCACGATGGAATCATCCACCAGAATAACGCGCTTACCGCTCAGAATTGGGCGATTGGGGGAGTGTTTCATCTTCACACCCAAATGCCGGATCTGATCTGTGGGTTCGATAAAGGTGCGGCCCACGTAATGGTTGCGGATAATGCCAAGTTCGAACGGAATACCGCTGGCTTCAGCGTAACCGATAGCTGAAGGCACGCCGGAATCAGGCACCGGCACCACCACATCGGCTTCTACATGGCTTTCACGCGCCAGTTCGTGGCCAATCTGCTTACGCACTTCGTAAACAGGCAGCCCTTCCAGAACAGAGTCGGGGCGTGCGAAATAGATGTATTCAAACACGCAAAAACGTGGGTGTGTATCACCAAACGGGCGCAGAGAGCGGATACCGTTTTCATCAATCACAACCAGTTCGCCCGGTTCCACATCACGCACAAATTCTGCCCCGATAATGTCCAGACCACAGGTTTCGGATGCCAGAACCCAAGAGGGTTCTTTACCATCTTCAGAAGGCAGCTTGCCAAGCACCAGCGGGCGTACACCCATGGGGTCACGCACACCGATGAGGGCATCTTCAGACAGCACAACCAATGAATACGCGCCGGTTACCCGTTTTAGCGCATCAATCAGCCGGTCTTCCACTGTTGCGTAAAGAGAAATGGCAATCAGATGGATGAAAACTTCCGAATCCGTGGTGGACTGGAACAGGCAGCCACGGCGTATAAGTTCGCTCCGCAGGGTATCGGCATTTGTCAGGTTGCCGTTATGGGCCACAGCCAAGCCGCCAAACGCAAATTCAGCAAACAGTGGCTGTACGTTACGGAGCAGCGTGGCGCCTGTTGTGGCGTAGCGGTTATGGCCAATGGCACGTGTGCCTTTGAGCGTAGCCATAACGCGGGAATCTGCAAACACATCACTGACAAGGCCTAGGCCTCGGTGAGAGTGAAAGCGACGTTCCTGCGGGTCAAAACAGACAATACCGGCGGCTTCTTGCCCGCGGTGTTGTAGGGCGTGCAAACCCAGAGTGGTAAGGGGAGCAGCATCCTTAGCGTTCCAGATACCAAAGACAGCACATTCTTCGTGTGGATGATCATCATCCAGTGTCAGTGGATCAGGCAAGGAAGCAGACGGCGTGGGATGGGCGAGCATAAGCGTGCAGGGCCTCCGCAGAAGGTCAGAAACTGGCCGTATGGGATCACAAGGTGGCGTCATGACCTGTAGAAGGATTCCGCGCAACCCCTTTTGCGCTTAAATCCGGTAGATATGGCTGGATATGGGATGCGCCGAGCCGGATGTAAGGGGTAAGCCGGCTATCTTCTGTCAGGGCGGCCATGTCTTGGGGTTGTAGTAACCATTGTGCGGCCATGAACAGCACGACCACCAAAAACATCCCCCGCACAATTCCAAAAAGCAGGCCCAGTAACCGATCCAGCGCATCCAAGGGTGTAGCTTTAACGATTCGGACAATGGCAGCAGAAAGCACATAACCCGCGCACAATACCCCAAGCAGAAGCAGAGCAAAGGAGCCTATCTGTGCGCCGGTTGGGGAAGTGATAAATCGCTGCACAAAAGGCAGAAAAGCTGCATGGAAACGCAGCGCCAGCACAATGGCAATGCCCCAGCTTACAAAGCCGAGCGCATGCCGGGTGAACCCTCGCCAAGCACCATGCAGGGCAGACAGGCCAATAATCAGCAGGGAAAGGGCATCTATGGCAGCCATGAGGCAGGCTTTATGCCAATGAATGAGCGACCTGTCATGCGCTTCTGTATTTTATGGCAGTTTGCTGGTGGTAACGCGCCAAGGGCGCATAACCTTGCCATTTCTTTTTTTCCGATGCGGCGGTTGATTCAACTTCATCAACAGCTCTGCCACTTCCAGCCTACGCAGCAGTTCTGTCCATACTTCGGCCGGATCAACATCCTGGCTTTCCCACAATTTGTGCAGGGTTTGCAGAAACAAAGCGCTTTCATGCACAATATCCTGCTCCCGGTTATCTATAAACGCGGCAGTGCAGTTTGTGGCATGAAGCCCGACCTGCCGGCAGAGCCGCTTGAGCGCGGTGCTGGCTGGAGGAGAGGCAGGTGGAAGTGAAGTAACCATAAGGTGAATGATGCGCTGCATCTTCACCCTTGGTCAATGGTATTAGATTGTGAAGTATTTTGCGTGCTTGTTGAGAATAACAAGTGCGGAGGTAGACTGTTCTGGATGGAGTTGATCTCCATCTGTTAAGGAAACCCCAATACGCTCGGCGTCTAGCAGGGCTAGAATGGGGTGTTGATCTTCCAGTCGTGGGCAGGCCGGATACCCGAAGGAATAGCGAGAGCCGCGATATCCCTGCTGAAGCAGTTTTTCCATATCCCGCGCATCTTCCCCAGCAAAGCCGAGTTCTGCCCGGATACGCTTGTGGGTGTATTCGGCCATGGCTTCGGCCATTTCAACAGAAAGACCGTGCAGATACAGATAATCCTGATACCGGTTTTCTTCAAACCAATCACGGGCGATGTCGGATGCTTTCTGGCCGACAGTGACAACCTGCAGGCCGATAACATCACGTTCTGGTTCTGAGATATCGCGCACAAAGTCAGCAATACATTCACCATCTGCCTTTGGCTGGCGTGGGAGTGTAAAGCGGCAGGCTTCGGTTGTGCCGTCTTCTTCAAACAGCACCAGATCATTGCCATCCCCGGCAGCTTTCCAGTAGCCGTAAATAGCCTGCGGTTTGAGAATGTTTTCTTTGGCTGTCAGATCCAGCATCCGGCGCAGGATTGGGCGGAGTTCCTGCCGCGCCCATACCAGGAAATCATCCAGGGAGCGGCCTTGTTTACGGAAGCCCCACTGGAACTGATACAGCGCGCGTTCGTTCAGGAACGGCAGAACCGCTTCTGGCGTAGCTTCCAGAACGCGAGAACCCCAGAATGGCGGAACCATGGGCGGTTCATCTGCTGTCAGGCGTTCACGCCGCGCGCGGGCCGCAGCAACATCAACGGGGCCAAAGCCGCGTGTTTCTGCTGTTTCTAGCGTGCGGGCGTTGGTGCGTGTGGCTTTGCCTTCGCGCCGTTTCTGGATGGCTGCCAGATAATCATCAAACTTATTCTGGCTGATCTGATCCATAAGTGTCAGACCATCAAAGGCATCACGCGCATAGGCTACACGGCCTGTAGGCGCATAGGCGGCAACGCAATCTTCTTCCACATAGTTGCGGGTAAGAGCCGCACCGCCTAGCAGGACAGGTGTATCCAGCCCAGCGCGGGAAATTTCTTCCAGATTTTCGCGCATGATAACGGTGGATTTCACCAACAGGCCAGACATGCCAATGGCATCGGCCTTTTCCTTGCGTGCAGATTCAATCATGTCCTGCACAGGCACTTTGATGCCCAAATTGACAACGCGGTACCCATTGTTGGTGAGGATGATATCCACAAGGTTTTTGCCGATATCGTGCACATCCCCTTTAACCGTAGCCAGCACGATTGTGCCGCGCTGCTGGCCATCTATCCGCTCCATATGCGGTTCCAGATAGGCAACAGCGGCTTTCATGGTTTCGGCAGATTGCAGCACGAAAGGCAGCTGCATCTTGCCTGCACCAAACAGTTCGCCAACCACCTTCATGCCATCCAGCAGAACGGTGTTGATGATGTCCAGCGGGGCCATGTTTTGCATGGCTTCGTCAAGGTCTGCTTCCAGCCCTTTCCGGTCCCCATCAACAATACGGTCTTTTAGGCGTTCTTCTGCTGTTTCTGCTCGTTTCCGCTTTACCGCATCTGCAGCCTTACGATCTGCAAACATGGCCAGAAGCGTTTGCAGTGGGTCGTAATCTTCTGTGCGGCGGTCGAAAATCAGGTCTTCCGCAACTTTCACCTCTTCGGGGGCGATCAGGTGCAGCGGGCGGATTTTGGAAACATGCACAATGGCGGCTGTCATGCCCGCCTTAACGGCATGGTCCAGATAGACTGAGTTCAACACCGCACGTGCGGCCGGATTCAACCCGAACGAGATATTGGAAAGGCCGAGCACAATCTGAATATCCGGGAAGGTATCCCGAATCATTTTAATGCCCTCAAGCGTCCATTGCCCCAGTTTGCGGTCATCTTCCGCACCGGTGGCGATGGTGAAGGTGAGGGGGTCAATCATCAGGTCAGACTGTGGCAGACCGTATTTTTCGCAGGCAAACTCTACAAGACGGCTGGCAATGCGCAGCTTGTCTTCCGGCTTGCGGGCCATGCCTTCTTCATCAATCGTCAGGGCAACAACAGCGGCACCAAACTTGCGGGCCAGCTCCATGCGGTCTGATGCAGGGCCTTCGCCATCTTCAAAGTTGATGGAGTTGATAATGGGTTTGCCGCCGTGCAGCTTGAGGGCAGCCTCAATAACCGGCGTTTCGGTGGAATCAATTACCAGAGGTGCGTTTACGGATGAGGTGAAGCGTTTGATCACTTCATCCATTTCTGCACGTTCGTTACGGCCAACAAAAGCTGTGCAGATATCCAGTGCGTTGGAGCCTTCACGGATCTGTTCACGCCCTACGGTTACACACCCATCCCAGTCATGTGCTTCCTGCAGTTCACGCCATTTTTTGGAGCCGTTGGCATTACAACGTTCCCCAATGGAGAAGTAGGCGTTTTCCTGCCGGAGGGGCACTTGAGAATAAAGGCTGGCAACAGAAGGCACCCATACAGATGTGCGTGGTACAGGAGCAGGGCGTAGGCGGCCTGTTCCTTCTGCGCGGCGGCGCAACATGGCATCTAGAGCTTCTGTATGCGGGGTGGAGGTCCCACAGCAGCCGCCAATCAGGTTCAGGCCATCTTCTGTAATAAAGCGCTCAACCCATGTGGCCATTTCTGCGGGTGTAAGGGGATAATGGGTCTGGCCATTTACCAGTTCTGGCAAGCCCGCATTGGGCTGCACGGAAATTAGCCGTGGCCAGTTTTCAGACAGCCATTTCACATGCTCGGCCATTTCCTGCGGACCGGTGGCGCAGTTCAGGCCCATCAGATCCACATCAAGGCTATGAATAACTGTGGCTGCCGCAGCAATGTCCGGCCCTACCAGCAGGGTGCCTGTAGTTTCTACGGTAACCTGCACAAAAATCGGGGTTTTGGTGCCCAGTTCTTTCCGTGCAATCTTTACGCCGTTTACAGCTGCCTTGATTTGAAGGGTATCTTGGCAGGTTTCAATCAGGATTGCGTCTACACCGCCTTCAATCAGGCCGCGGGCCTGCTCTGCCAGAGCTGCTTCAAGGCTATCGTAATCAATATTACCCAGAGAGGGCAGTTTTGTGCCGGGGCCCATGGAGCCCAGAACATAACGGGTGCGGCCATCGGCAAAGCTTTCTGCAGCTTCACGCGCCAATATGGCGGAGTTTTTGTTGATCTCACGCGTTCTGTCTGTCAGCCCAAATTCGCCCAGTGTGATGGGGGAGCCGCCAAACGTATTGGTTTCCACCATGTCTGCACCGGCTTCAAAATAACCGCGGTGGATTTCACGGATAAGTTCCGGGCGTGAGAGCGTAAGAATTTCGGTGCAGTTTTCCTGCCCCCAGTAATCACGCTGGACATCTAGGTCCAGCATCTGGATACGTGAGCCCATGCCTCCATCACAAAGCAGAACCTGATCACGGAGGGCATCAAGAAGGGGCAGACGAGAAGACATGGCGACCATAAAATATAAAAGGAAAGGGAAGGGTGCTTTCCCAACACCGCAAAGCACAAGGCTTCACGTTATTCCAGAGAGCAGCCCATATGTCCACTAGCCTTATGGAACAGAGCGTAAAGCCGAGAGATGGGCGGATTACACTTCATATTTGTACATCAGTGCCGGATATGAAGCCTGATCAGCAAGAAGATGCACTTTTATTTGTTAATACAGAAATAACGCAAGAACAGAATGCAGAGTGGTGTCATGTTTGGCACTGGAATGGACAAGTAGGGCATCATGCTGCGCATTGTGTATGCTGTACCGGGCAAGGCAGCTTATCGGCATTTTTGCTGGCGCGCGCTCAGGAAAGCGTTTTAGGCCGCTGTGCGCCTTATCAATCTGTGTGGATTATATGTTGCAAAAATGAAGCAGAACGCGTGCAGAACCGGTTGAAGAAAGAAGGATTTTTAAATTCTTTTTATAAATTTGTCGGTTAAAGTTAATTTTCTGCCTTTATTACTACTCAGTTTTCTTTACATATTTTGCAATAACCTACACAGAAAAACTTGGAGACTGTGTCTTCTCCTGTCATAACGGCGCATGTGCCGGGCAGGAACGTATCTGCTGTATTTGTGCGGTACGCTGTATTGTTAAGTTGGTTTAACCAAAAGGGTTGTGCGTGGACCAGACTGATCATGTGCCGGAACAGGCCGGTTCTCCTTCAGATACAGATCGCGGTCAGGGAGCTCCTGTTTCTGCGCCTGTTATCCGGTTAAAAGCTGTTGTCGCAGCTGCCAAATATCATGGTCTGGAACTGGATATCCGTGATTTTGCCGCGGAGCCAGGAGAGGATACGCCATCCCCTGCAACATTAGTGCGCTGGTTAGAAGATCAGGGTGCTGTCGCAAAGGCCGTGCGGATTAAGTGGCGTTATCTTGTCAAGATGACCAACTCTCCGCCGATTGTTCTGATGTTCCGGGACGGTTCCGCGGCGCTGATGGTGAATGCGACACCAGATCGTGGGGTCGTATGGTTGCAGGATCCGCTTAAAGGTGCATCTGTAGCAGCTGTGCCGGTAGATGAACTGCGCCTTTCCCAGATATGGACTGGTGATATTCTTCTGATCAAGCGGCGTAAGGGGGAATCGGAAGCAGATGCTCCGGTCAGTCTCGGATGGCTGGCCCAAATGGTGCTGCGTGAAAAGCGCTCTTTGCGCGATATTGGTATCGCATCCATGACGCTGAGTGTGCTGCAGATTTTTCCACCACTTGTTGTTATGCAGGTGGTTGATAAAGTGGTGGGTTACCACTCCATGTCAACGCTGGTTTCAATTTCTGGGTTGTTATTTATATTTTCACTATACGAGGTACTTATCAGTTATGGGCGGCGTGAGCTGTCTATGGTGCTGACAACACGTATTGATTCTCGCATTTCGTTACATCTTTTTAGCCGCCTTGTGTCTTTACCGTTGGAATATTTTGAACGCCAGCAGGCAGGGAATGTGCTTGGGCGCGTGACAGCTATTTATAAAGTGCGAGATTTTCTGACCGGGCGGTTGATGAGCACTGCTCTGGATATGTTTACGCTCGTTGTTATTCTGCCTTTCCTTTTTATGCTCAGCTCAACGCTCGCTTGGATGACAGTTGCTTGTGCCGGTCTTATTGGGTTGGTCGTTGTGGTTGCCATGAACCCACTTGCCAAGCTCATGACACAACAACTTGCTGCAGATCGGAACAGAAGCGCTATCCTGTATGAAAGCGTGGCTGGTATCCGTACTCTGAAAACGCTTGCTTTGGAGCCTATTCGTAAACAGGCATGGGATGATGCCACAGCAGAGGTTATTCGCTGGAAACTTGCTGTAGGGCGTTTTTCAAACTGGGTCCAAACAATAGTCATGCCGCTTGATCTGTTTATCAGTCGCGGCATTATTTTGGTGGGTGCATATCTGGCGCTTGTGAGCCCTTCTTCCGTGGGAATGGGGGGGCTTGTTGCGTTCATGATGCTTGGGGCACGCGTTGCTTCTCCGTTAGTTGGTTTGGCAAGGCTCATGGATGACTTTAACGAAGTTATGGCATCACTAGGGGAAGCTTCATCGGTTCTAAATCAACCAACAGAAACGAAGGCACTTACGACTGGGATGCGCCCGCGTATTAAAGGGGCACTATCTTTCGAGGGCGTTAATTTTTCCTATCCTGGATCTACTCAGTTGGCTTTGAAAAACGTCAACTTCTCGGTGCCAGCGGGCACTATGCTGGGGCTTGTTGGGCGAAGCGGATCTGGTAAATCTACCATTACCCGTTTGTTGCAAGGGGTTAGTCGGTCCTACACAGGTTATCTTAAGCTGGATGGTGTTGATTTACGTGAAATCAATCTGACCCACTTGCGCCGGTCTTTTGGTGTGGTGTTGCAGGATAACTTCCTGTTCCGCGGTACCATTCGCGAAAATATTACGGCTGGCCGCCCCGGGCTTACGATTGATGATGTTGTGCATGCAGCCAGAATGGCCGGAGCCGAAGAATTTATTGAACGGATGCCTGCAGGTTATGAAACCTTCATTGAAGAAGGTTCAACCAACATTTCTGGTGGCCAGCGTCAGCGGCTTGCTATTGCACGTGCCGTCATTACTGATCCTAAACTGATGATTTTGGATGAAGCAACGTCTGCGCTGGATCCAGAAAGTGAGGCTTTGGTAAATGCCAATCTGGAGCGGATTGGTAAAGGCCGTACTATGGTCATTGTTTCGCACCGTCTCTCTTCTCTCGTGAACTGTGATCAGATTTGTGTGATGGATCAAGGGGAAGTGGCAGATATTGCACCCCATAATGTTCTGCTTGAACGATGTGATATTTATCGGACACTTTGGATGCAGCAAAACCGGCATACAGAAGGACGCACTTCTTCTGAAGGTGCATCTTTGATCGCGGAAGGGGAGTAGTTCCATGAGCGAACAGGATACACAGATCGTGCCTAATGGCGGCTCATCTGATGAAAATCAGCAGAACTCTGTAATGCCCGCTACAGATGATTTTCTTAAGCAAGCTGATGATCCTTACGCGCAAGGTGACACGCCCATTGCGCTTTTAGAGTTTCATTCTCCTACAGCGGCATTGGTCAATATGCCACCCACCCCCAGTGCGCAGTATATTGTGTGGGTTATTGGTGGGATGATACTGTTTTCTTTGGTAGGGATGACGGTCTTTCCGCTTGATCGTATTGTTTCCACTTCGGGTCGTTTAATTTCGAGTGAACCCTCGCTTGTGATCCAGCCTTTGGATACATCAATCATACGCTCGATTGATGTGCGGGAAGGAGATTTTGTTCATAAAGGCGATGTTTTAACGCATCTGGATCCTACGCAAACAGGCGCAGATAGTGACAATCTGAAAAGCCAGATGGATCAGTATCAAGCTGAAGTGGATCGCCTTACGGCAGAAGCTAACGGGCAGGATTATAAGCCTGATCTGGGCAATACGGCCGCGTTACCACAGGGTGAGGCCTATTTGCGGCGTATGGCGGAATTTAACGCTAAAGTTGAAAATTATAATAAACAGATTGCCAGTTTGCAGAGTGATTTGCAGGGATATGTTGCAAACGCAGCAATGTATGCTGCGCGTGCCAAAGTGGCCGGTGACGTTCATAAAATGCGCATGGAGCTTCAGAAGGATCAGGTCGGAAGCCGTCTGTCTACTCTGAGTGCCCAGAATGAGTTGATGGAAGTTGAACGTTCACAGATTTCAGCTCAGCAGCAGGCAGCTTCTACACGGAATAAGTTGGCAGCTGCGGTTTCTGAAAAAGAAGGTTATATTCAAACTTGGAAGGCCGAAGTTTATAAAGATTTGATAACGGCACAGCATAAGCTGGCAGAAGCAAAGAGTGCTTATCAAAAAGCTATTTTACATAGCAGCATGGTGGCACTGAAAGCTGATGAAGATGCAGTTGTTCTGAATATAGCTAAAATTTCCGTTGGGTCTGTTGTTACTCCGGCAGAAAAAATTATGACCCTTGTGCCTGTAGGGAAAGGGTTGGAAATTGAAACCGTTATGTCTGGGCAGGATGTTGGTTTTGTACGGCTTGGAGATAAGGCGCAGATAAAGTTTGCGACTTTTCCTTACCAGCAATATGGCGGTGCCGAAGCAACAGTTAAAACCATTAGTGCAGATTCATTTGTATCAGGTGGCAGTAGTGGACCTAGCTCGGAAGATGTTACGCCAGACAATACTTCTAAGTCGTTTTATACTGTTCGCTTGAGGGTAGATAAATATACATTGCATGGTGTGCCTAATTTCTTCCATCCGCAGCCTGGTATGCCAGTTACGGCAGATATTCGCGTTGGTAAGCGTACAGTCATGCAATATATGTTGAATAGCTTTGTGCCGTTGATGACAAATGGGATGCGTGAACCCTGATTGGTAAAGGGTGTAATATAATACTCTGTTATATAGAGGGTTAAGAATTTGGTCTGGAAACTGTTTCAGAAAACGTTTGGTAGGTCGGGTAAAAATATTGAAACCCGCCTTGAACAGGCCAAAGCGCAACTCAAAGAACAACCAGCAGATGCCTTTAGCAAGCTGGCTGTTCTTGCGCGAGACGGAAGCGCAGAAGCCCAATTTTTAGTTGGGCAATGTTATCTTACGGCACAGGGGGCGCCACCAGACTTGGTGGAAGGAGCGCGCTGGGTACGTCGTGCGGGGCAGAATGGATGGGCTGAGGCTTCTTTTGTTCTGGCAACGCTATATTTGCACGGTTTGCCGCAAGAGGTAGATGCAAATACTCCGAAATCTATTTTTGACGATCCAACAGAGCAAAGAAAGCGGGAACCAGATTTTGTTAAAGCAGCAGAGTGGGCCCGTCGTGCGGCAGAGGCCGGGTATGCTGATGGGCAGGCTCTGTATGGATATGTTTTAACGGCTGGCCCGGAAAGTATTCGCAATCCAGAACAGGCTTTGGAATGGTATCAGGCTGCCGCGTCTCAGGGGTGCGTACAAGGCCATTTAGGGCTTGGTCTTGCAGCGCTCGCAAAGGCGAAAACACAGGAAGATTATACCGCGGCTGCTGTAGAGCTCAAAAAAGCAGCTGATGGTGGTATGGGCACAGGCCTGTATCTTATGGGCGTTATGACGGAGCGTGGTATAGGCGTTCCGCAAAACATTCCTGAATCTACATCCTATTTTGCAAAAGCGGCAGAAAAGAAAGTGCGTGGTGCACAAGCAAAATATGGCTTGGCCCTACTTGCTGGCAAAGGTGTTGCGCGTGATGTGGTGCGAGGTGAAACGTGGTTAAGGCGTGCAGCTTTGGCAGGGGATGCTGAAGCTGCAGCTATTTTGGGAGATATGCACGGGCGAGGTGGGGAACTGCCGCCCAACTATGCGGAAGCGATTTCCTGGTATCGTTTTGCTTCGGATCAAGGGCACGCGGCATCTAGCCGCACTTTGGGCAATATTTATCTTAGTGGCGTGGGGGTTCCGAAAGATCCGCAGGCCGCAGCGCAGTGGTTTAAGGTTGCTGCAGAGCAGGGAGATAAAGAAGCTACGGCTGAATTGGGCAATCTGGCCTTGGCTGGTATTGTACCCACAGTAGAGGCAGCGGAAGTTCTGGAATGTTATCGGAACGCTGCAGCACAGAATGATTTTCTGGCTGCCTTTAATGTCGGGGTTGCGCTTGCTCAAGGGATCGGTGCTCAAAAGGATGAAGAAGCAGCCCTTAAGTGGATACGTAAAGCAGCAGATAAAGTTGTGAATGCCCAGTATTGGTATGGGCGTATGCTGCTGGAAGGCCGGGGTGCAGAACGTAATCCGCAAGAAGGGCGGGAGTGGGTGGCAAAGGCCGCTGAATCCGGCATGACCGAAGCGCAGCTAGCCTATGGCCACTTGCTTATTACCGGAACAGGTGGTGCAAAAGATCATCCTCAAGCACTGCAATGGTACAAAAAAGCGGCTGAATCTGGCAATATAGATGCCATGTTCTCTATGGGTGCCATGTATGGTGGAGGCCATGATGTTCCGGCAGATTTGGTTTTGGCCCGCTCATGGTTTCAACAGGCGGCAGAGGGCGGTCATGGCCTCGCACAGTTGATGATGGGGCGTTATCTGGCCAATGGAATTGGCGGAGATAAGGATATTGAGGGCGCGCGATCTTGGTATCGTAAAGCAGAAAAACAGAATGTTCTGCAGGCCAGTATCGAACTTTCCAAGATCGGAAATCAGGAAGTCACTCAAGCATCTTCCTAGAAAGGATCGTGTACTTTCCAAGATTCTGACATTGTATTTTGACGACATACTTAAAAGAGTAGGTGCACATCTATGGCAACCCTGAAGCAGTCTGAAAGTCAGCAGGCGGGGTTTGTCACAGAGGCAGATCGAACGGTATATGAACAATATGCAAGTGCTGCGGCACAAGAATCTTTCAGGCAGGGAAATGCTGCTTGGCAGGCTGGTTCTTATGCTCTTGCATGGGATTTGTTAGAAAGAGCCAATAGGCAGGCGCGTGATAACCCGCATGTTATGTTTGCACTGGTTTTGGCGCGTCAGGCGGTAGGACATCATGACGCTGCTATTGAGCTTTTAGAACAGCTTTTAGAAAAATTTGATTTTCGTGAGGGCTGGAGCCTGCTGGCAACGTTACAGCAGGCGCATGGCGTTGGGTATCAGGCCTTACGTGCTCTTCGGTATTTGCTCACAGATTATGCTTGCACCCCAGATGTAGAAAAGCAGGCGACAATTATTGCACGTTTAAATGGTGTTGCTAGCTGGTATGGAGTGCAGGGGAATGGCCAAATTGTAGGGGTGGGCCTGCCAGAAAAAGGTTTGCAACTGGTTGTCGATGGTCAGTTAAAGAAAGCAGTGCGTAAGAAGGGAGCGTGGTTTTGCCCTTCAGGCTGGCAAAAGGCCCATACGCTTTGCATAGTATCTGCACAGAACAATATTTTTCCAAATGAAGGTGTGTGTCCACAAAAGATTGTTCAGTGTGAAGGGTTAGTAGATGTGGGAGAGGAAGGGCTAACGGGCTGGGCCTGGTTACCCCGTGATTCGGATAATGCACCTGTTTTGAATGTTCTGGCCGCGCAGACAGGAAAGAAAATTCTAACATTTTGCGCAGAAAATTTTTGTGATTCTGTTAGTTTCAAACAACCATTAGCGCGATATAGAGCATTCACTGTTCCATTTTCTGCATTACCAGAAGGTCCGGTGAGAGTAATAGGGCCAGATGGGAAAAATCTGCCTGGTAGCCCAATAGATGCAGATATGTTGTGTTTGGCAGCTAATCAGATTGCACACTACGTGGCAGATCAGAGTAAAGGTAAAGAACGATCTCGCATACGCGTATCTATTCCAAAAATTATGCCTCTTCCTGTTGTAGAAGAAGGAAGAACACAGCCAAAAGTTTCAGGTCATAAAGTTGAAGTTGCGGTTGTTATTCCGGTTTTTAAAAATGCTGCGCGTACTTTGGCCTGTTTGCGTAGCGTGCAAGCAAGTTTGAAACCCAAGGCTGGTGCGCACGTTTGGGTGGTGAATGATGCATCTCCGGAGCCTGATTTGATAACTTCTGTTGTGAGTTTTTGTCAGCAGGCGGGTTTCCATTATTTAGAAAGAGCACAGAATGGTGGGTTTCCATGTGCGGTGAATGAGGCGCTACGCCATCTCACAGCGCATGACGTTGTGTTGCTGAATAGCGATACGTTGGTACCAGAAGGGTGGCTGGAAGCGTTGCGGAAGGTTGCCTATCTAGAACCGGATACAGGTACAGTTACCCCTTTTTCCAATGATGCCAGTATTTTTTCCTATCCAGATAAAAATGGTGCAAATCCGGTACCAGATCTGGAAGAAACAAATATGTTTATGCAAATGGCACAGGCTGCCAATGTGGGTCGTGCTGTAGAAGTGCCTACTGCTCACGGCTTTTGTATGTATATCCGGCATGATTGTTTGCAGCAAACAGGGTTGTTGCGTGAAGATGTGTTTGCGCAAGGTTATGGTGAAGAAAACGATTTTTGTATGCGTGCCCGTGCCCTTGGGTGGAAACACGTAGCTGCTCCTGGTGTTTTTGTGGCGCATGTGGGGAGCGGATCGTTTGGGGAAAGTGGCAACCCCTTAATGCTACGAAACCAAAAATTTTTGGAACGACTGCATCCTGGCTACCACGATTACGTTGCACAATGGATTAAAGCAGACCCTCTTTTTTTGGAACGCAGGCGCCTTGATCTGGTTCGGTTCAGAAGTGATAGGGCAGAAGATTTTTCAGATCAGGCCGTTTTGTTGGTGACACATGCCGTTGGCGGAGGCGTAGAAAAGGTTGTGCAGGAGCGTGTTGCCTTTTGGCGTAAGCATAAAATACGCCCGCTAATCTTACGTCCATCTGAGCAAGGATGTGTGCTGGAAGATGGAACGGGTGAGGAAAAGTATCCTTCCCTATGTTTTACATTTTCTAAAGATATGGTGCTTCTTCTGCGTCTTTTGCGTGCAGAAGGCGCTGGGCGGATTGAGTTCCATCAAATTACAGGACATGATCAGCGTGTGATGGATCTGCCGGCACGTTTGAAATGTGACTATGATGTATTTGTGCATGATTACATCTGGTTTTGTCCTCGCATTTCATTGATGGGGTTGAAAAATCGTTATTGCGGTGAACCTGATGAGGCAACGTGCGAAGTTTGCGTTACTGTAATGGGACGCCGCGTGGATAACACGCTTAGCGTTGCCGCTTATCGTAAAGCGGCACATATCTTTTTAAAGAAGGCAAAGCAGGTTTTTGTGCCATCGCAAGATACTGAGCGAAGAATGCGAAAATATTTTTCTGACGTTCAGTTTTCGGTAAAAAAATTAGAAAACGATCGTTTTTTTAAAAAAACATTTCAGCTCCCAGAACCAAAGAACCGCAAAACGGCACAAGCAAGTGCATTTTTGGCGCAGGGTTCTAAGCGCGATGTTTCTCGTATTCGGGTATGTGTTGTTGGTGGGATAGGGTTTGAAAAAGGTTATGATATTTTGTTTGAGGCAGCAGTAGATGCTGTTTTGCGCAATTTACCGTTAGAGTTTGTGCTTGTAGGCCATACACGCGATGATGCGAAATTGTTAAAAATAGGACGCATTTTTGTAACCGGTCAGTTTCAAAAACAGGAAGCTGTTTCCTTAATTCATTCAGTAGATGCGGATATTGCTTTCCTGCCATCTGTATGGCCGGAAACATGGTGTTTTGCTTTGGGAGATATCTGGAAGGCCGGATTACATGCTGTTGCGTTTGATCTGGGGGCTCCGGCGGAGCGCATCCGTTCCACAGGTTTGGGGAGTGTGGTGCCGTTTGGTATTTCCATACAGGAGTTGAATGAAAAATTATTGGAAAAGGGTAAGGAAATGGCAAAAAAAAGAAAGCTTTCCCTTACTTAACTCTTTCTTTACTTGCCGGTGTTTTTTTGTTTTACAGTTTAGCTGAAAATTTAGGACGGAAGAGGTTTTATGTCTCAGGCAAGCCAGCAGCGGATTACTGATCTGAAAGTCACAGGTCATCTGATGACACTCCAGACCGGTCTGTTCTGTATCAGCCATGCAGCAGGGCAGCAGCCACCAACTGCTGCCGGGTTGCCCGGAGTGCGCATTTCTCTTCCTCCTGTTTCTGCTCCGGGCAATGTTCAGATTGTAACGTTTGAGCAAGACGGTTGGTTGGGTGGCAGAAACAATGCTGCTTTAGTGCGTGTGCGCCGTGGCCCAGCGCAGGTGATGATCACCATTTATCAGGAAATGAACACGCGGCATGATGCGCCACGTTTGCAGGTGATTCAGCTGAGTGCAGAATCTGATCCGCTGCCGGTTCCTGTACCTGCTGCGGTGCCTGTGGCATCTGAGGCTGCTACTCCTCAAGAAGCTCCGCCGGCAGAAGCTCCTGTGGTCCAGAAGCCTGAAATTGGTGCCCATATTCAGCGGCGTGGTGATGTTACCGGTATGCTGGGTGAGTGGATGGGTGTGCCCGGTAGTCAGGCATGGATTGAAGGTTTTGGTATCGCACCAGCACATCTTATTCAGTCGGATGATATTGAGTATCAGGCTGTTCTGGGTAAGGGATGGCTTTCTCCGTGGGTAGAAGGTGGCCAGTATTGCGGTAGCCGTGGCATGGCCCTGCCTATTTTGGGTTTGTGTGTGCGCCTGAAAGGTGCAGCCGCTAAAAAACTCATTTGCCGTGTTACAGCCAGCTTTACCGATGGCACCAAAATCGGGCCGGTTGAGAATGGTGAACCTGTAGAAGCTGATAGTCTTGCACCGTTGGAAGCGTTCCTTGTTGAAATCCTTCCGCGAGATGCAGACAGTAAAGCCAAGCGTGGTGGACGCAAACGGAAGCAGAATGCTGCAGAAGATCTGGCGGCCCTGCTAGAAGAAGAGATAGACGAGCTGGAAGCAGAAGTTCTGGAAGAGGCCGCAGAGCTTCTTGAAGAAACAGAGCTTGAAGACGAAATAGAAGAAGTTATCGAAGAGGAAATTCCGGTTAAACCGGTAAGGCGCACAGCTAAATCTCAGCCTCGTCGTGCTTCTTCTTCTGCCCAGCAGGCTAAAAAGCCAAAAACGACAGGGCGCGGCGGAGCGCGCGGGCGTAAGCCTTCCCGCCGTTAAGATATTCAGGGAACAGGTCTGGTTGAAATACCGGGCCTGTTTTTATTTGTGATCTGAGCAGCACGCAGGTGCAGGTTTGAAATACCTTTTTATCCATCAAAATTTTCCCGGCCAGTACCTGCACATTGTGCGCCATCTGGTGCAAAACGATGAAAACGAAGTTGTTTTCATTAGTGAAGATAACCAGAACGCCATTAAAGGTGTGCGCCGTGTAAGGTATCGTATGCCCCGAGGTGCTGCCGCGCAGGCCCATTTGGCCGTGCGTGAGCTAGATATGGGCATGGTACGGGCTAATGAGGTTGAAAAGGCCGCGCGTACCTTAAAAAATCTGGGATTTCAGCCTGATATTATTATCGGCCATCATGGATGGGGAGAGCTTCTGAATATTCAGGATGTTTATCCCGATGTGCCTGTATTGGGGTATTTCGAGTTCTATTATCATACAGAACCTGGGTTTGATGTAGGTTTCGACCCAGAATTTCCGCTTCAGCCCCAGATGTTGCCAATTGTGCGGGCCAAGAACGCCATTAACTTGCTGGCTCTTACAGGCCCTGGCTATGGTCAGACGCCTACGGATTTCCAGAAAAGTGCTTATCCTGCATGGGCAGCAGACAAAATTACCGTGCTGCGCGAAGGCGTAGACTTGGAAACCTGCAAGCCAGATCCGAAACTTGCAAAGAAGATTTTCAAACTGGGTGACATCAAAATCTCACCTAAAAACAAACTGATTACCTATGTCTCGCGCGATTTAGAGCCCTATCGCGGCTTCCATGTGTTTATGCGTGCGCTTCCTCGGATTTTGGAAGAGGAACCCAACGCACACGTTATTATGGTTGGGGGGGATGGAGTCAGCTACGGGGCGCCATTGGCATCTGGTTGCTGGCGGGAGAAAATGCTTCAGGAGCTGGAAGGTCAACTGGATCTGAGCCGTGTGCACTTTGCCGGTAAGGTTGATTATCAGGATTTTCTACGTCTTCTGCAGCGTTCAGATGCTCATGTTTATCTTACTTATCCTTTTGTAGCCTCGTGGTCTTTGCGTGAGGCAATGGCTATGGGGTGCGCTATTGTTGGAAGCGCCACAGCCCCCGTGCAGGAATTTCTGACAGATCAGGAAACGGCTGTGCTGGTACCGTTTACGGAGCCAGACAAAATTGCCGATGGTGTGTTGGAAGTGCTTCATAATAAACCGCTGGCAACCCGTTTGCGCCGCACAGTAAGAGAAAAAGCTGAGCAGACTCTTTGTATCAAGTCATATCTGGCTGAGTATGAAGCGCTGATTGCCCGTTTGGTTGCGAAGCACAAACCGGAAGCGGAATTGTCGTCTCAGGAAAACGCGGAAGAAGTTAAACAACCGGCAAAATCTGTGAAAAAGCCAGCGTCACGCCGTGTTGCCAGTAAAACGGTTGCTGCGCGTACCCCGCGCACCGCTAAAAAAGCGGTATCCACTACTGCAACCACAAAATCCCGTTCTACGGCCCAGAAAGTGGCTGCAAAGCCGCGTAAAACTACATCCGTTAAGCGGCGAAGTTAAAAGCTTGGCCCGATATAATTATCCGGAAAGTGCGGGAATGGTTATATCGGGTCGCTTTTTACTGTGTGGGTGGAATGGAAAGATTAACTTGATCTGCCAGCTGAATAACCAGCTTACGCATTAAAGATGCTGTATCCGCATCTGTAGAAACAGATCCTGTGGCCGTGAGGTGCGCACGGTTGCGAATGAGCGGTTTTTTAGGATCCCGGGGGATAACAGCCCAGTTTGCGTCCAAAACTGCTTGACCATCTACATTCACATCAAAGCGTGAAACGTTAATCTGAACGCGCATATTGGCTGCATCTGCCAATGGCTGGTCTGTAATCAGTTCATTGGGGTGGGATGATGCAATTTCGTTGGTCACCAAATCTGTAATGCCGAGAGAAAGCCGCGTTGCCCAGCGCGAACGCGGGCTACGAATGACCTCTTCTCCCTGCCGGGTGATCATGTCTTGGCTATCCAGATAATCAGGCAATACCGTGCGGCTGATTTCTATTGTGGTCAAACGGGCGGAAAGATGCGGCTGTTGAACATCCCGGTCGCCCGGCATCCCAAGTGTGTACAGCCGAAGAGGGGGAGAGGCACAACCTGCAAGCAGGGTGCATGCCCCCAGAAAAGCCAGAGCAATACGGCGTGGAGGAAACATCATGGACGGCGTCCCATCAGCAGAAGTTGCGGGTTACGTTCCACATCGCTGGCGAAGCCACGTAGCGAGGCTGCTGCTGCAGCAATATCTCGCAGGGAGGCATCCAGATTTGCTCGGTCGATAGAACGTGGTGAAAGGATATCCTGCAAGGAATCCAGAGTTTTTGTAGCAGAGGCCAATGTTGCGTGCAGATCCTTGCCACGGGCATCAAGCTGCGTATTGCCGGTATCCATCAGCTTGTCCATTTTCAACAGTGTCACATCCAGCTTGGCCTGTAGATCCTTAATGGCATCTGTTGCAGCCTGCACTGTTTCGTGGGAACGATCAGCCGTTTCCTTCACGCTGGAAATCAGCGGCGGCAGGTCCTCACGCAAATGATCGCTCAAGGAGGTAATGGAAAGCAGGGCCAGATCAGCATGATGGCTGATATCCTTGATGGGAATCTGGCCAATGGTGTCTTTCAGCTTTTCCATAGTGGAAAGACGGACAGGAATTTCCGGCAGGTTGGTAATGCGTGGGTGCAGAACAGGCGTAACGGATTTATCAAAATCCAGCTCGATGTTGGACTGCCCTGTTACAAAGCTTTGCAGGTTCAGTTCGGCACGCAAACCATTGCTGATCATTTCCTGAATGCTGACTTTGGTGCCTCCCGGCACGTCTTTCACCACATGGATCTGGTCTGGCTCTAGCGTGAGCACAACAGGAATGTAAGCTTTACGGTCCTGCGGATCAAAGCGCAGGGTAATGCTTTTAACCGTTCCCACCTTAACGCCGCGGAAATTTACGGGTGCACCCACAGACAGGCCGGTGATGGAGTTCTGGAACACAACGGCAGCTTCACGCGAGGGGGTGAAGAAGCGCATGTGCCCAAAAGCCATGATAATGAACAGGCCCAGCAAGCCGCCAAGGATCACAAACGCGCCGATCAGAGTTTTCCGGTTTGTGCTTTGAGACATGCCGTTCAGCCTTCTGTCTTGTCTGCGGAGGGAATAGAGGCAGATCGGTTCATAAACGCCGTTACCTCAGGAATCTTGCAGGTGTCGTGCAATGCGCGCGGTGAACCATGCGCAATAGGTGTGTGTGTTTTGGCATCTAAAAAGATGCCATCGTCTGCAATGGCAAACAGGCTGGGCAGTTCGTGGCTGACAATCATAATGGTTGCCCCCAGCCCATCCCGTAATGTCAGGATCAGATCATCCAACCGGGCAGATGTAATGGGGTCTAGCCCTGCGGAGGGTTCATCAAAAAACAGAATGTCGGGTTCCAGGGCTATGGCACGCGCCAGGCCTGCACGTTTGCACATGCCACCGGATATTTCGGAGGGGAACAGATCAATCGCCTGTTCCATACCCACAAACCCGAGCTTGAGTTCCACCAGACGCCGAATGGTGTCAGGCTTAAGCGAAGTGAACATCTCCAAAGGCAGGGCGACGTTTTCTCCTACCGTCATGGAGCTCCACAAAGCACCGCTCTGAAACAGCACACCGTATCGGTGATTGATATCCGTGCGGCGGGCATCGGGTTGCGCCCAGTAATCTTCTCCATCTACCAAAATCTGCCCGGCAGTGGGGCGCAGCAGCCCGATCATGCTTTTAAGCAGCGTGCTTTTGCCGCAACCTGAACCGCCCATAATGGCAAAGATAGAACCGCGCTTTAGATCAAAGGAAACATTTTTCTGAATGATCTTGGGGCCAAACGATAACTGCAAATCGCGGACGGAAATAAGGGTTTCAGCGTCAGACATCATCAGATTCCAAGCGCGTTGGCTATCACGGCAAAAATGGCATCCATGGCAATAATGCCTACAATACCAATCACCACGGCGCGTGTGGCGGCAACACCCACATCAGCGGCACTGCGGCCGGCTTTCAGGCCCACACGGCAGGCGGCCAGAGCAATGAAGCTGGCAAAAAAGAAGGATTTGATAAACCCGAAGATAAATTCCTTCAGCTCAACGCCATCAAAGGTGGAAATCCAGTAGCCGATGGGGGAAACGTCCATCATGCTCATGGATACGGCAAAGCCGCCAAAGATCGCAATAATGGTGCCGTACAGATAAAGTAGCGGCATCATCAGCGCCAGAGACACAATGGATGGCAGCAGAATGTAGCTGGAGATAGGGATGCCAAATACCTGTAGGGCATCAATTTCTTCGTTGCCCAGCATGGTGGAAATGCGGGCTGCATAAGCGCCACCGGTCCGGCCCGCCATAATAATGGCTGTCATGATGGCAGAAATTTCACGCGCACAGGCAATGCCAACCAAATCTGTAACGTAAATTTCTGCAGCAAATTTCCGCAGTTCAACCAAGCCGACAAAAGCCAGAATGGCACCGACAAGAAAGTTGACGATGCCAACAATCAGCAAGGCATCGGGGCCAGCATTCCAGATATCCAGCAACAGGTCTTTCATGCGCATGGCACTTTTGCCACGTACAGCCTGTGCGGCACCTTTAGCTGTCTCTAATGCCAGCTCACTTACTGTGCCGGTTTCGGCCAATCCATTAAGAGTTGCGTCACCTACCTGTGCAAAAATGCCTTCATTATTGCGTGGTGGTTGTGCGGGCTCAGCAGGTGCATCGGGTAAAAGGGCCAAAAGCCTTTGCGCGGGCGCAGGAAGGTTTTGCTCGTCAAAGTGAAGCTGTGCCTTGCTGGCAGCTTGTTTGACATCCCACAGGAAAGCAACAAAGGCTGAATCCCAGTTTTTTAAACCGGTTGTATCGATGTGGAGAATATGGCCGGGTTCAACAGGTAGTTTATCTTGTGGAAAAGGTGTTGTTCCGCCAGCCTGAACTGTCCAAGCCCCTTCAATACTCAAGCATACGCCATCTGCCGTGTTCTGAAGAGACCACGAAGGTGTATCGGCAGCCTTGTTAAGACCGGAAGGGGGAGATTGATCAGCCATAATTTGGTGGCGACATTACGGCACAGGCAAGCCTATGACCAGCCCCTTTGGCACACACATGCTAGAAGTGGTAAACCTTGGGTTTACCTTGGTTTAAGAGCAATAACTTGGCTGACAGTCCTTTTTGACAGGCCAGCATTGCGCCTGATGGCAACATTGCATGGCATGGTGGCCTTCGGCTACATGCTGCGCCAGATGGAGTATGCACTCCATAATTATTAGGTCTTGATACAAACGCAAAAACCTTCTGGCTGAGCCGTTCATGGCTGCTGCATGGTATTTGATGAATCGCATACGGGAGTTTTCATGCGACGCAGACGTGGGCGGCCCCTTAACGGCTGGCTGATAGTAGACAAGCCTTCCGGCATGACATCAACGCAGGTGGTGGGGCGTGCCAAGAGGCTGTTTGATGCGCAAAAGGTAGGGCACGGCGGCACATTGGATCCGTTGGCAACAGGGCTGCTGCCTTTGGCTTTTGGTGCGGCCACCAAAACTGTGCCTTATGTTATGGATGGCACCAAGGTGTACCGCTTTACCCTTAAGATGGGTGAGGCGCGTGATAGCGATGATGCCGATGGCAATGTTATTGGTACATCTGATGTACGCCCTTCAGATGAAGAACTGCGTGCTGCCTTGCCGGCGCTTACAGGCGATATCATGCAGGTGCCGCCCGTTTTTTCTGCCTTGAAAGTGGGTGGAGAGCGTTCTTACGATATGGCGCGAGAAGGCCGTCCGCCAGAATTGCCGCCACGGCCTGCACGGGTGGATCGGTTTGAGCTGATTGAACGGCCAGATCGGGATACCGCGGTGTTTGAGGTCGAATCCGGCAAAGGTGTTTACATGCGTGCGCTGGCGCGTGATGTGGCTCTGGCATGCGGAACTGTGGGCCATATTACCGTGCTGCGCCGCCTGCGCGTGGGGCCTTTTACAGAAGCCGATGCGATTGTGCTGGACAAAATCACCCCAAACGACGACAACGCCCATGCTTCACCGGAACTTCTGCGTCCGGTCTCGACCGCGCTGGCCGACATCCCGGCGCTGGCCTTGACACAGGATGAAGCAGTTCTGCTACGGCACGGGCAAGCTCTCGGCCTTGTTGATCTGATGGGGCGTATCCCACAGACCGCCGAGGAAGGGGGCGTTGTGCGTGTTATGGACGGTGAGCACGTGCTGGGTATTGGCCGTCTGGAAGACGGATGGTTGAAGCCGGTACGGATTCTCTAAAACCTGATATGTTTTTTGATGGAGACATGTGATGTCGATTACTGCTGAACGTCGCACGCAAGTTATTGCTGAATACCAGACTGCACCGGGTGATACGGGCTCCCCGGAAGTGCAGGTGGCGATCCTGACCGAACGGATTAACAACCTGACCGAACATCTGAAGACCCACGCGAAGGACTTCCATTCTCGCCGTGGTCTGCTGATTCTCGTTGGTCGTCGCCGCAGCATGCTGGACTACCTGAAGGGCAAGAGCCAGACGCGTTATGAAACGCTGATTGGCCGCCTGGGCCTGCGCCGCTAAAACCGGCTTAACGGGCGGGAAGAGGGATTGTGCATACATGATCTCTCTTCCCGTTCGGGATTTTCGCTGGCACTTGTTTGTTGGCGTTACCATATTGGATACAGCCACAGGTTTTACATCAGGGCGTTTCGTGCCCGGTAAGCCACGGCGTTTCCGACCACATGGCGCCTGGGAGGTTTGTTCCGCCAGTCACCATGCCGTCCGAGGCGCTGTCCGCCCAGCCGGTCTGTCCTGTTGTTCTGTGGCTCTGAAGTGAAATAAAACAGAGGCTTACAGAATGTTTAACTACTTCCGTAAAGAGATTGAATGGGGCGGCCGCCCACTGATTCTGGAAACCGGTAAGGTTGCCCGTCAGGCTGATGGCGCCGTTATGGTTACCTACGGTGAAACCGTTGTATTGTGCACCGCCGTTGGCGCAAAAGACGTAAAGCCGGGTCAGGATTTCTTCCCGCTGACGGTTAACTATCAGGAAAAAGCTTACGCCGCTGGTAAGATTCCGGGTGGTTTCTTCAAGCGCGAAGGTCGTCCTTCTGAAAACGAAACCCTGGTTTCCCGCCTGATTGATCGCCCGCTGCGTCCGCTGTTCCCCGAAGGGTTCCGCAATGAAGTGCAGGTGATTGCTACCGTGCTGACGCACGATATGGAAAATGATCCTTCCATTCCTGCGCTGATCGGTTGCTCCGCAGCTCTGACCCTGTCTGGTATTCCGTTCTTTGGCCCCGTTGGCGCTGCCCGCGTTGGCTTTAAGGATGGCGCATTCATCCTGAACCCCACACAGGAACAGATCAAAGAATCAGATCTGGAACTGGTTGTGGCTGGCACGGCTGAAGGCGTGCTGATGGTGGAATCCGAAGCTTCCGAACTGTCTGAAGAAGTGATGCTGGATGCTGTAACATTCGGCCATACAGCATTCCAGCCGGTTCTGGATGCCATTATCTCCTTGGCAGAACACGCAGCCAAGGAACCTTGGGCACTGGCAGAGCCGACCAAGGAAGAAATTCAGCTGCGCAAGCAGGTTGAAAAAGCTGGCCGCAAGCTGATTGCTGATGCTTACAAAGAAAAGCAGAAGCAGGTCCGCTACGAAAAGCTGAAAGCTGCGCGTGAAGCGATTGTTGAAAAGCTGACGGCTGATGAACTGGATGTTGCTGCTGCCAAGCCGATGATCAAGGATCTGGAAGCTGACGTGGTGCGGTCTTCCGTTCTGAAAACCGGCAAGCGTATTGATGGCCGTGATCTGGTAACTGTTCGCCCAATCGTGCCGGAAGTGGGCATTCTGCCGCGCGTGCATGGTTCTTCCCTGTTCACTCGTGGTGAAACACAGGCGCTGGTTGTGACCACGCTGGGCACCGGGCAGGACGAACAGGTTATTGATGCGCTGGAAGGTGAATACCGCACCAACTTCATGCTGCATTATAACTTTCCGCCCTTCTCTGTGGGGGAATGTGGGCGTATCGGTTCTCCAGGTCGTCGTGAAATCGGGCATGGCAAGCTGGCATGGCGCGCTATTCACCCGCTGATGCCTTCCCGTAAGGAATTCCCGTACACAGTGCGTGTGGTTTCCGAAATTACGGAAAGCAACGGTTCTTCCTCCATGGCAACCGTATGCGGTGGCTCTCTGGCTCTGATGGATGCTGGTGTGCCGTTGAAGCGCCCGGTTGCTGGTATCGCCATGGGTCTGATCAAGGAAGGCGATGATTTCGCTGTTCTGTCCGATATCCTTGGCGATGAAGATCACCTTGGGGATATGGACTTCAAGGTAGCCGGCACCGAACAGGGTGTGACAGCCCTGCAGATGGATATTAAGATTACCTCCATCACGCCGGAAATCATGAAGATTGCTCTGGGCCAGGCTCGTGATGGCCGGATGCACATTCTGGGTGAAATGAGCAAGGCGCTGACAGAAACACGCACCAACGTGTCTTCCACAGCACCGAAGATCACCACCATGAAAGTGCCCCGGGAAAAGATCCGTGATGTGATCGGTTCTGGCGGTAAAGTGATCCGTGAAATCGTGGAATATTCTGGCGCCAAGGTTGATATTGGGGATGACGGCACAATCACCATTGCCGCAGCTTCTGATGATCAGGCACAGAAGGCCATCGATCGGATCAACGGCATTGTAGCGGAACCAGAGCTGGGCCGCATTTACGATGGTAAGGTTGTTAAAACGGCAGACTTTGGTGCGTTTGTAAACTTCCTTGGTGCGCGTGATGGCCTGGTGCACATTTCCGAACTGGCGCAGGGTCGCGTTGGTAAAACCACGGATGTGGTGAAGGAAGGCGACACCGTGAAAGTCAAGGTCATCGGCTTTGATGATCGCGGTAAGGTTAAGCTGTCCATGCGTGTTGTTGATCAGAACACAGGTGCGGATATCACGGAAACTGTGGGTGAAAAGCCCTCACGTGGCCCCCGTCGGGATGCTGAATAAGCATCCCTTTTCGGGTCAGTTTCAACCATACGGATAGTTGCAGGAACGATAGGACGGTCATGAAGGCGATCAATACGGTTCGCATGGGGGGTGTGGATATCCTACCGCTGGTGGAAGGCGGTAAGGGGGTTTCTGTCTCCACAGGCGTATCGGCCGGGGCGTGGGCTGCAGCAGGTGGCGCAGGCACGGTTTCTATCGTCAATGCAGATAGTTATGATGAAAACGGGCAGCCAGTTCCCCAGATCTATCACGGTCGTACGCGCCGTGAGCGGCATGAGGAACTGGTAGATTACGCCATTCGTGGTGGTATTACCCAAGCGCGTGTGGCGCATGAAATGTCCGGTGGAAAAGGCCGGATTCATGCCAACATTCTGTGGGAAATGGGATCAGCCGAGCGGGTGATTACCGGCGTGCTGGAAGGCGCACCGGGCCTTATCCACGGTCTTACATGCGGCGCGGGTATGCCGTATCGGCTGTCTGAAATTGCAACACGGTTTGGGGTGCATTATTACCCCATCGTGTCATCTGCACGCGCTTTTAATGCGCTGTGGAAGCGGGCTTACCATAAATCTGCCGATTTGCTAGGCGGCGTGGTTTATGAAGATCCTTGGCGTGCAGGGGGGCATAATGGCCTTTCCAACACGGAAAATCCGTTAAAGCCGGAAGATCCTTACCCACGCGTTGCAGCTTTGCGTAAACTTATGCGCGGATTTGGATTGGATACTACGCCTATCATCATGGCGGGTGGTGTGTGGTGGCTGGAAGAATGGGAAGACTGGATTGATAATCCTGAGCTTGGCCCCATTGTGTTCCAGTTTGGCACACGCCCACTGTTGACGAAGGAGAGCCCTATTCCAGAGGCATGGAAGCAGCGCTTGCTTACCCTGAAAAAGGGTGATGTATACCTGAACCGCTTCTCTCCCACGGGCTTTTACTCATCTGCAGTTAACAACAGTTTCTTGCAGGAATTGCGTGAACGGTCAGAGCGGCAAGTTCCTTTTGCTATGGCAGCAGAAGAAGATCTGGTCGTGCCCTACGGCATTGGTGCGCGTAAGCGCGAAGTGTTTGTAAAGGCTGATGATCTGCCGCGTATCCAGCAGTGGGAACAGCAGGGCTTTACTGAAGCCCTTCGTACCCAAGATTCTACGCTGATTTTTGTAACACCAGACAGAGCGCGTGAGATTCTGGCAGATCAGGCCGATTGCATGGGCTGTCTGTCTGAATGCCAGTTCTCTAACTGGAGCCAGCGTGGGCCCAATTATTCCACGGGCCATAAGGCAGACCCACGTTCTTTCTGTATTCAGAAAACACTGCAGGCTGTGGCGCATGCCAGCGGGCCGGATGCGGCTCAGGTGCTGGATCATAATCTGATGTTCGGTGGCACAAACGCATGGCGTTTTGCGACCGATCCTTTCTATGCCAACGGGTTTGTGCCAACGGTGCAGCAGTTGGTGGATCGGATTATGACCGGGCGTTAAATCCAGCAAGGGTAAATACTGATTATCCAAGGAAAAGGCGGTTCCCATAGGGAGCCGCCTTTTTCATTAACCTATGTATTGGGTTTTTATCGGCTCATCCGGGAAAGTTTTTTATCTGTTTCATATTGGTTGAGCGCATAAACAGACCAGATGGCTGCCGGAATCCAGCCGATAACAGTTATCTGCAATATCAGGCAGATAATGCCCGAAAATGGGCGGCCAATCGTAAAAAACTGAAACCACGGAAACAGTAATGCCAAAAGTAGGCGCATGGCTGGAACTCCTTATAGTGTGCATCATGATGGGCACAGCCTTTTGCCCGAAGCAAGTCTGCTATTTCAGCCGCTAGGTGGTGCGAGTTTTGTGTGCTAGAAAATATTCTGCAAGTGCCGGGTAACCGGTGCAGAAGTGGATTTGGCACATGCTCCATAATCTGGAGCGTGCAGCATGACAGAGCGGATAAACCTTGACCGAGATTTCTGACCAGCCGGGTGTACCGGAACCCTCAGACCTTCTGCCCGTAACCATTGAGGAGGAGATGCGCTCCTCCTACCTCGCGTATGCGATGTCGGTTATTGTCAGCCGTGCGCTGCCGGATGTGCGAGATGGTCTTAAGCCTGTTCATCGTCGCATCCTGTATGCCATGCATGAGAGCGGTTTTACCTACGATAAACCTTACCGCAAATCTGCCCGCGCAGTTGGTGAGGTGATGGGTAAATACCATCCGCATGGTGACTCCTCTATTTATGATGCCATGGTGCGTATGGCTCAGTCTTGGTCCATGCGGGTCAAGCTGATTGACGGGCAGGGTAATTTTGGCTCGGTGGATGGTGATAGCCCCGCCGCCATGCGTTATACCGAAGCTCGGCTGGCCAAAGCTTCCACATTTCTGTTGAATGATATTGACCGCGATACGGTCGATTTTCAGCCGAACTATGATGAAAGTGAAGAAGAACCAACCGTTCTTCCTGCCACTTTCCCAAATCTGCTGATCAATGGTGCCACGGGTATTGCGGTGGGTATGGCCACCAATATCCCTACGCATAATCCATCAGAAGTTATTGATGCCACGTTGGCACTGATTGCCAATCCAGATCTCTCGCTTGATGATCTGATGGAATATGTGCCGGGGCCGGATTTCCCCACAGGTGGTATTATTCTTGGGCGGTCTGGTATCCGCAGTGCGTTTGCCACAGGGCGCGGGGCCGTTATTATTCGTGCCAAGGCAGATATTGAAGAAATTCGCAAAGACCGTAAGGCCATTATCGTTACGGAAATTCCGTATCAGGTTAACAAGGCCACTTTGCAGGAACGTATTGCCGATCTGGTACGCAACAAGCAGATCGAAGGCATTGCCGATATCCGTGATGAATCTGATCGCTCCGGTATGCGGGTGGTTATCGAAATCAAGCGTGATGCCACACCAGAAGTGGTGCTGAACCAGCTTTATCGTTTCACCCAGCTTCAGACATCCTTTGGCGTGAACATGCTGGCGCTGGATGGTGGCAAGCCCCGCCTGATGGGGCTGAAGGATGTGCTGGAAGCCTTTATTGCGTTCCGTGAGGAAGTGATTCTCCGCCGTTCGCGGTTTGAGTTGAACAAGGCGCGTGATCGCGGGCACATTCTGGTGGGGCTGGTTATTGCCGTTGCCAATATTGATGCCGTTATTGCTCTGATTCGTGGGGCACCAGATGCCGCTGCAGCGCGTGAAGCGCTTATGGCTGCGCAATGGAATGCCGCAGATGTAGAACCCTTGCTGGCCCTGATTCATGATGACGGCAACGTGGTTGTAGACGGCAAGGTGCGTCTGACAGAAGCACAGGCACGCGGTATTCTGGAACTGCGTCTGCAACGCCTGACAGGGCTGGAACGCGATAAGATCCAGCAGGAACTCTCGGAAGTTGCTCAGCGCATTAACGAGCTGCTGGAAATTATCGGCAGCCATATCCGCCGCATGGAAGTGCTGCGTGATGAACTTTCCGTAGCCCGCGCAGAAATTGCCACCCCACGCATGACCGAAATTGCGGATTATGCGGGGGATCAGGATGATGAAAGCCTGATCGAACCCGGCCAGATGGTTGTAACCATTACGCGGGAAGGGTTTATTAAACGCACGCCGCTGGATGTGTTCCGTGCGCAAAACCGTGGTGGCCGCGGCCGCACAGGTGCCAGCACCCGTGGCGATGATATTGTTGTACGGTCCTTTAATGCCCACACCCATCAGTGGGTCATGTTCTTCTCTTCTGGCGGTAAAGTGTATCGTCAAAAGGTCTGGCGTCTGCCAGAAGCCGGGCCAGCCGCCAAAGGCCGCGCCTTGGTGAACCTGTTGCCAGATTTGGGTTCCGATAGCATTACGGCTGTGCTGCCACTGCCGCAGGATGAGGAACTGTGGGAGGCCCTGCATCTGGTCTTTGCAACAGCCAGCGGCAATGTGCGCCGTAACCGTTTGAGTGATTTCCGCAATATCCGCTCGTCCGGCATGATCGCCATGAAGCTGGATGAAGGGGATAGCCTGATAGGTGTTGCCACCTGCCGGGAAGGGCAGGATGTGTTCCTTGCGACACGTGGGGCACGGTGTATCCGCTTCCAGATTACTGATGACACATTGCGTGTGTTTGCTGGTCGTGGGTCTTCTGGTGTGCGGGGTATCCGCCTTGCAGAAGGTGACCGCGTGATCAGCCTTGCTGTGCTGAATCATGTTGAAGCAACGGTAGAAGAACGCTCAGCTTACCTGCGGATGGCAAATGCCAAGCGTCGGGCGGAAAACGCAGCAGAAGCTGCTGAGGAAGATGCAGATACCGTGCAGGCCGATTCGGATGAAGAAGAAGGCAGCAACACCGATGCACTGCTTTCTCCGGAACGTTTTGCGCAGCTCGAAGAAGCTGAAGAAATTCTGCTGATTGTCAGTGATGGTGGCTTCGGGCGCCGCTCTTCCGCGTATGATTACCGTGTAAGCGGGCGTGGCGGGCAAGGCATTACCAACATGACGTTCTCCGCCAACAAGCGCGGGAAAGAAGTGGCTGCCACCTTGCCTGTTCTGGAAGGCACGGATGTGATGCTGGTAACGGATGCTGGTCGCCTTATCCGTGTGCCAGTTGATCAGGTCCGTGTCATGGCGCGTCAGGCTAGCGGTGTAACGCTGTTCCGCCTGAATGATGATGAACGCGTCACCAGCGTCTTCCCCGTTATGGATGATGGTGAAGATGAGGCAGGAGAGGCTGAGGGGGAATGAACACCCCCGTAGGCTCCGTGCCCAAGCGGGTAGGCTTTTACGCTGGCACGTTTGATCCGGTAACGGTTGGCCATCTGGATGTGATTGAACGCGCATCCCGTTTGGTGGACCGGCTGGTGATAGGTGTGGCCCACAACCCCGGCAAAAATCCGCTTATGCCATTGGATGAGCGGATTGCCTGTGTGGAAGAAGCCTTACCCGCCATTCGCCACAACACGGGTGGGGATATTGTGGTGGTGCCATTTAATTCCCTGTTGGTGAAGGCTGTGCGAGAACACGGTGCAACGCTGATTTTCCGCGGTCTTCGGGTGCTTTCAGATTTTGATTACGAAATTCAGATGAGCGGCGTAAACCGCAAACTGGATGCCGGAATTGAAAGCGTGTTCCTTATGGCTTCGGAACACACCCAATTTATTTCTTCGCGTCTGGTGAAAGAAATTGCCAGTTACGGCGGAGATATTTCGGAATTTGTAACACCAGGCACGCAGGCGCGTTTGTTGGCACGTCTAGCTGACAGGAAAAACGTTTCTGTCTGAAGTGGCAAGCATAGGTGTTGCAAACACAAGGAGAGTTTCTGATGTCTTCAGAAGATAAAAACGATATCATTCATATGGATATCCCGCACGGTCGCGTCATTATTAGACTGCGCCCGGATCTGGCCCCCAAGGCTGCGGAACGTATTCGCACGCTGGCGGCAGAAGGTTTTTACGATAACGTACCTTTCCACCGTGTTATTCCTGGCTTTATGGCGCAGGGTGGTGACCCAACGGGCACGGGTATGCATGGCAGCAAACTGCCGGATCTGCCTGCAGAGTTCACCAACAAAGCCAAGTTTGAACGTGGCACCATCGGCATGGCTCGGACGTCTGATCCGAACAGTGCCAACAGCCAGTTCTTCATCATGTTTGAACCTTCTCCGCACCTTGATGGTCAGTACACCATTGTGGGTGAAGTGATTGAAGGCATGGAAAACGTAGATAAAATTAAACATGGTTCTGGCATGTCCGGCATGGTGAAGGATCCGGATCGGATTTCTCGCATGCGTCCGGCAGTTGGCGAAAAATCCTGATTTTTCGAATATCTGCAAAAAAGCGTCACTCCCGTTGGGGTGGCGCTTTTTTTATGTCTGAAAGCAATCAAACCATCTGATTTTACAGGAATGGCACAAAATTCTTTCTACTGCTTGACAGAGGTAAGGTAATCCGTTTAGGAACACCTCCATCGCGCAGACATCAAGTTTTGCACGGTTAAAGGTGTGAGCCGGTAGCTCAGTTGGTAGAGCATTCGACTTTTAATCGAATGGTCGAGGGTTCGAGTCCCTCCCGGCTCACCATTTTAGAATCTTTCAAAATATAAAAGACAATTTTTCCCATATATCTCTTGGGCTATGCCGCGTTTTCCCATGGCGGAATCGGGCCATAACACTGAGCAAGATAATCAATCATGGCACGGACTTTTAAGGGAATACTTGTGCCGGGTGCATAAACGGCGTGTAAGTCTGGTCCCGGTGTGGTGGGGTAATCTAGCGATAAAGCAATAAGTTGGCCGCGTTGCAGTTCTTGGCTCACAACAAAAAGCGGCAAATAAGCAATGCCAGCGCCAGCTACTGTGGCCTCCCGCAAGGCATCTCCATTATTGGCGGAGAGCAGGCCGGAAACAGAAACGGTTTTTTCTCCGTTTTCTCCAAAATGCCAGCGGGATGCGCTGTTGTTCCCGCTCAGGGTATATCCAAGGCAATTATGATGCTGCAATGCATCGACATGCGTGGGTGTGCCAGCTTTTGCCAAATAAGCAGGTGAGGCACAGATAACCATACGCACAGCAGCCAATTTACGTGCACGCAGCGTGCTGACTGTTAGATTACGGATACGCAAAGTGAGATCCCAGCCTTCCTCAACCAGATCAACAGGTCTGTCATTCAACCCAAGTTCTATCTGAACCTGCGGATATCTTCGGCTGAATTCAGGCAGATAAGGTGCAACATACCGTATGGCGAAGGAAACAGGGGCATTCAGGCGCAATTGCCCACGCGGTTCACGGTACTGTTCGCTTACGGTTTGTTCCATGTTTTCTACATCGGCCAGAATGCGCTGGCAGCTTTCCAAAAACAGGCGTCCCGCTTCAGTTAAGGAGAGATGCCGCGTGCTGCGTTGAAACAGGGAAACGCCTAACCGTGTTTCCAATGCCGTGACATGTTTGGTTACCATGGTTGGAGAAAGCGCCATAAGGCGCGCGGCACCCGTAAAGCTACCTGCTGCTACAACTTTGACAAAAATCTGCATACTGGTGATGCGATCCAGCATTTATAGCGCCCCAGCATGATGGAAACGGTTGGTTTTTTCTAGCATAGGCTGTGGCTCCTTTGTCATGCAGGCCGTATGCTGCCAAAAGCAGCATTGCAGCATGTTTGAGGTTGGAGGAGATGTGGCAACAGGTAAATCTGTAATGGGCAAATATATGTGCGGAATGCTTTCTGCGTGTTTATTGCTGCCCATGTTGCCAGCTGTAGCCGGTGAAGATGGCCTGCACGCTCTTCCCGTTCCTGCTGTGCAGGAAGAATCTCTGGATGGTCAGCAAGGAGCATCTCTTTTTCTGCCTATAGGGGCAGAGGTTGCGCTTGCCGCTTTTTGGTCTGGGCCTGATCTACTGATAGTGGCGGATCGTCCTGTAGCATCTTTGGCGCACAATTTTGCAGGCCAAGGCATTTTTGCAGATACGGATGTTACGGTTCTGGAAAGTGCCACCGTTTTGCGTGTTCATATGCCATCTCATCCGCATATTGTGTTGCGCAAAAAGCTAGATGGCTGGCTGGTGGTGCAGCTTCAAAAAGACGATTCAGATCGCACAAGGTCTGCACCGCCTGCGGTTATGATGCCAGAGGCCGTTCTCTTTCCACAAAAACAGTCTGGTCACGTTATCTCGTTTCCAGATCCAGCTACCGGCACACGGTTGCTGATTGTGCCAGCTGTTACGGAAACCGGAAATCGTTCTGCCTATAGGGCCATAGGGTATGGCGTGCGTGGGTCTGCCCAAGGTGTTGTGGTGGCAGCAGATTCATCGCAGATCAGATTGGACGTTGTCACAGATAAAGGCGTCTTTCTTTCAGCATTGGGGCTGGATGCTTTGCCAGTAGGGCTGGGAACACCAGAAACAGCACCGCTGGAAGGTGGGCAGGATTGGTTCTGGTTGGGGTTACGTTCGGCGCCAGCTGCTGTTTTACAAAAGGACTGGCTCACAGCAAAAACTGATGCTGAAAAGGCTCCACCTTCTTTGCGGTGGCCAGCGCAGGTTGCTGCTGCACGCGCTGCTTTTGCGGCCGGACATCCGGAAGATGCGTGGCATCTTGTTAAGAATATGCCCCAGCGTTCTGCACCAGGCGGCCCACCGGTGGGAGTACTCTTTCTGCGGGTATGCGCAGCGTTGCTAAGCCACGATGTAAATGCTGCAGCGCCCGTTCTGGCGCAAATGGAAGGGGCAGTTCTAGAACTGGAGATATGGCATGCGCTGTATCTGATGTTGAGTGGTGCAAGCAGCAAAGATGCATCTGTTCTGCTTGCACGCCATTACGAACAGATCCTGCGCTATCCACAACCGTTGCGTGATCTGCTTCTTCCTCAGGTTATAAATTATATTGCACGTTATGGCACGGATGAAGCAGCATCCATTCTGGAACCTCTGCCCACTGATGGCGTTTATGATCTCGCGCGTGCGCTTATGCAAAACCGTGAAGGAAATGCAGAATCAGCACGGATTACGCTGGAAAATCTGACAGCTGCAGCAGACTCGGAAAAAGCCGCTTATGCGCGTGCAGATCTGGTGAACTTTCTGTTGCAACATGATCAGATTGATGCCGGCATGGCCGCAGAGAGCTTTCAAAACCTTCTTGATGGGAAAGAAGGCGTTGGAAAGGCTGTGCCTTCTGCGCGCGCATATACCAATTTCTTATTGTCTTCAGCACTGGTGCAATGCGGCCGGGCAAAACAGGCTTTAACAGTGCTGGATGGGCTTTCTGCCTCGGCACAAATGCCACAGGATAGGTTGGAGGTTTTGCGGCGGCAGGCCTTGTACGTGCTTGCGTTTAATACTCTGCCATCAGGCAAGGCAGTGGGCGGAGAGGACGGGGCATTATCTGCAGAGCAACGGGTGCATATTTTGCAAACCCAACTGCCTTTACTGGAAGATAATGCATACAAGGCAAAACTGTTGAGAGGCTACGGAGCGCTTCTGTTGCAGATAGGGCAGGCCGATGCTGCGGTTATGGCGTTCAAACAAGCTGTTGTGCTGACAGCTGATCCGGTAGCACGAGCAGAAATACAGGAGCAAATTGTTCAGGCCGCTTTCAAGGCAGGTAATGTAAATGCCGCTATGGTGGCATTGGAACAAAGCACTGTGCCCGGCTTGCCGGAGGATATGGCTGCACGCCGCCATTATGATGAAGCGCATCTTGCGCTGGCCAAAGGGGATAGAGCAGGCGCATTGGCCCTACTGGCTGATGATGAATCCGATACGGGTTTGGAACTGCGCGGGCAATTGTATGAGCAAGGCAAGCAATGGGCAGATGCTGTGCAGGTGGTTGGGCGTTTGGCTAGTCATGCCCTGCCAGAAACAGGGGCTTTAACACAGCGTCAGCAAGACCTTGTCATGCAGCTTGCGGCCGATTCTGCCGCAGCACATGATGCAGATACCTTGCAGCGCCTTAAGGCTTGGCTGGGAGGGCGAACGCTGGGAAAAGGGCAGGATCGCCAGTTTGACATTCTTGTGAAACAAACTGTGCATTCTTCTACAGAGCGTTGATTATTCTGTATTTTAGGGTGGCGGGTTTCTGAAAAATTGATGAAACACGTAAATAATGCTTGCAACGTAGGCGCAGGGGTCCTACCAAGCGCGCTCTTGGCCCAAGGGGGCAATTTTTGCCCAACAGGCTGTCTACTGGTTTGGGGGTACGTCAATGAACGCACTTGCTCAACTGGGGATGGTCTCGGAACACCCGAGCAATAACCAGGCATTTTCTGTTCCGGTCTCGTCTGCTGACGAAGAGCGTAAAGATTACTTCGTCGAAAAGAATGGCGAGAAGTTTGCAGGTACTCACCTGCTTGTCGATATGTGGGGCGCCACAAATCTGGATGATCCAGAAAAAATCGACGCAACACTGTGCGAAGCAGCGCGTGCTGCCGGGGCCACAATCCTGCACAGTCATTTCCATCATTTTTCACCCAACGGGGGTGTTTCTGGCGTGGTGGTGCTGGCTGAAAGCCATATTTCCATTCACACATGGCCAGAACGCGACTTTGCTGCGGTGGACATCTTTATGTGTGGCGCGTGTGATCCGCACCTGTCCATCCCTGTTATGCAGCGTCTTTTTCAGGCCAAACGGCTTGAAGTGGATGAAGAACGCCGCGGCCGCGTAGTTGCCTAAAGGCTGTTTTTCTTAAAGTTGTAAACTCTGTTTGACGGTCGTGCTGATACAGTTCTGAAAAAGGGCGGTGTCAGCACGGCCCATCTGCGTATGTGGAAGATAAAGCTGGTATGGCAGAAACATGGATTGAAGAAACCCTGTACGATAACTGGGGGCAGCGTTTCCGTGTGGTAAAGGAACTGGCACGCACGCGTAGCCCGTTTCAGGATATTGTTGTTTTTGAAAGTGACTCCCACGGTCGTGTGCTCATGCTGGATGGCGTGGTGCAGATTACCGAGAAGGATGAATTTGTTTATCAGGAAATGCTCACGCATGTTCCGCTGTTTACACATGCCAACCCAAAAAATGTGCTGATTATTGGCGCAGGGGATGGCGGTGTTCTGCGCCGTGTTCTGGAACATCCTGGTATTGAAAAAGCCGTGATGGTGGAAATTGACGGTGCTGTTATAGAGCTTTCAAAACAGCACCTTCCGTCTATCGCTGGGGATGCATGGAACAACCCACGCGCAGAAGTGATTGTGGGAGACGGCATAGATTACGTTGCCCGCGCGGCGGATGCCTCGTTTGACGTGATTATTGTTGATAGCACAGATCCGATAGGGGTGGGCGAAGTGCTGTTTACAGATTCCTTTTACGAACACTGCGCACGCATTCTGACCTCTGAAGGGTTGATTGTGAACCAGTGCGGTGTGCCCTTTATGCAGGCGGATGAACTGCATGAAACCAGCGAACGCCGTGCAAAGTTCTTTCCGCATGTGTCTGCCTATGTGGCCGCTGTGCCAACCTATGTGGGTGGGTTCATGACACTGGGGATTGCCAGCAAGGGGAGCAATCTGCAAGCGCAGGACGTGGAACAGGTGCGTGCCCGTGCACAGGCAGCCGGTATTTTGGAAAAGACCCAATACTGGACACCTGAAATCCATGTAGGTTCGTTTAATCTGCCGCCTTATATTGCCAAGCATTTGCCCAAAGCTGCTGGCTAATACGTGTAACAGGGGCCGTGATTGACTTGAAAGCGAAATGATGTCACGGTTCCTGAACGCAGAGGGAGAGACTGGCTTGGCCAGCGCCGAAGGAGCAACCGCCCCGGAAACTCTCAGGCAGAAGGACCCTGCGTTTTAAAACTTCTGGAGAGAGGTGCAATCGCACCCGCCGACGGGATAGCGATCTCAGGCAAAAGCACAGAAGGGGCAGCGGATTGTGTAATCCGGAGCCTCGTGTTGTGCTGATGTGTCTGTCAGATTGCAGTGGGTTCCGGCCTTTTTGGCAAGGCGGCGTGCATGGGCACCGATACTCTCCTTCATACTCCCCTCTATTCATTGCATGAAGAATCCGGCGGCAAGATGGTGCCGTTTGCGGGTTATGCCATGCCTTTGCAGTATGCAGATGGCATTATGGCCGAGCACCGGCATGTGCGTGAGCATGTTGGGCTGTTTGATGTTTCCCACATGGGGCAGGTGCTGCTGCGCCCCCGTTCGGGCGATGTAGATGATGCAGCTTTGGCGCTGGAAAAACTGGTGCCTGCAGATATTGCTGCCCTTAAGCATGGTCGCCAGCGTTATACCCAGTTCACCAATGCTGAAGGTGGCATTCTGGATGATCTGATGGTGGCGCGTCTGGAAGATGGCCTTCTGCTGGTGGTGAATGCCGCATGTAAGGAAGCTGATCTGGAACTCCTGCAATCTGAACTGGTGGCAGAATGTGTTGTGGAGTTGCAGGAAGATCGGGCGCTGCTTGCCTTGCAGGGGCCAGAAGCCGAACAGACTTTGGCTGTGTTTGCCGATGATGTGCGCAAGATGGTGTTCATGGATGTGCGCACTCTGGATGTGGATGGTGCTCGCTGTGTGATTTCCCGTTCCGGCTATACGGGCGAAGATGGGTTTGAAATTTCTGTTTCCGCCAAGGATGCAGATCGGGTTGCCCGTAAACTGCTGGAACAGCCGAACGTAAAACTGATCGGCTTAGGTGCGCGAGACAGCCTGCGGCTTGAAGCAGGTATGTGCCTGTATGGTTCCGATATTGATACCACTACCACGCCGGTTGAAGCCGCACTTGAATGGTCTATCCAGAAGTCTCGCCGTAACGGTGGCGCACGTGCTGGCGGGTTCCCCGGTGCGGATATCATTCTTGGCCAGCTTGAAAATGGCGTAAGCCGTCGCCGCGTTGGGTTGCGGCCGGAGGGGCGTGCGCCTGTGCGGCATGATGCGCCTTTATATGCAGATGCAGAATTTGCCACGCATATCGGCAAAGTTACGTCTGGTGCATTTGGCCCCACAGTGGGTGGGCCGGTAGCGATGGGCTACGTGGCTACTAATGACAGCCAGATAGGGCATACCGTTTTTGCAGAATTGCGTGGGCGTTCCGTGCCTTCCGTAATAAGTGCACTGCCTTTTGTGCCAGCGCATTTCAAACGCTAGGCCGTTGAGACACAGATTGACTTTACCCTTGGAGAAATTGAGAAAATGACCCTGTATTTCACAAAAGAACATGAATGGTTGCGCGTGGATGGTGAAACAGCAACCGTAGGCATTACGCGCCATGCAGCCGATGAACTGGGTGAACTGGTGTTTATTGAAGCACGCCCATCCGGCACGGAAGTAAAAGCAGGGGAATCCATTGCAGTTGTGGAATCCGTTAAGGCTGCTTCTGATATTTATGCCCCAGTTGATGGTGAAGTTCTGGAAAACAATGCTGCGTTGGCTGATGATCCGGCACGGGTAAGTTCTGACCCAGAAGGGAAAGGCTGGATTGTTAAATTCCGCATTACCAATCCGGATCAGCTTTCCGGGCTGATGGATGCCGCAGCATATGCAGCTTTTGTAGGCTGATTTCTGCCTGATTGGAAAAAATGGCCCGTTCCAGACGGGCCTTGTTCAGGAAAATTTTCTACATGTTCTCCCTTGCTCCCGGTTCGGATGCACGTGCTCAACAGAGTATTGAAGCTCTGCCCGCTTTTGCTGCTTTAAAAGCCGAAGGTGCAGCGTTTGCCACACGTCACATTGGCCCAACTGCAGCAGATCAGGCCGAAATGCTGCGTGTTGTTGGTGCTGCCTCTTTGGATGATCTGATAGATCAGACACTTCCTGCTTCCATTCGCGCCCAGAAACCCTTGGGGCTTGGCGCTGGGTGGACGGAAACGCAGGTGCTTGCGCGCTTGCGTGAACTGGCCGGACAAAATCAGGTTATGACATCCCTGATCGGGCAAGGGTATTACGGTACGGTGCTGCCAGCTGTTATCCAGCGGAATATTCTGGAAAATCCGGCTTGGTATACAGCTTACACACCGTATCAGCCAGAAATCAGTCAGGGCCGTCTGGAAGCTCTGCTGAATTTCCAGACCATGATTACAGAGCTAACAGGGCTGGATATCGCCAATTCTTCTCTGTTGGATGAAGCCACGGCAGCGGCAGAAGCCATGGCATTGGCCCGCCGGGTAGCTACCTCCAAATCCACCGTGTTTTTTGTGGATGCGGAATGTCTGCCGCAGACCATTGCTGTATTAAAAACCCGTGCAGAGCCTATGGGCATTACGCTCCAGATAGGTCGGCCCGAAACGGATCTGGATGCCCAAAACGTATTTGGGGCCATTTTCCAGTATCCCGGCACATCTGGCCAGATTACAAACCCGCAAAAACAGATTGAAAGCCTGCATGCTGCAGGCGCTATTGCTGTTATGGCGGCAGATCCGCTGGCTTTAACATTGCTTGCAGCCCCGGGTGAACTGGGGGCAGATATTGCCATTGGTTCTACCCAGCGCTTTGGTATTCCCATGGGGTATGGTGGGCCGCATGCAGCGTATATGGCTGTGCGAGATGCCTATAAACGCAGCATGCCGGGGCGCTTGGTTGGTGTTTCGGTCGATAGCGCTGGGCGTCCGGCATATCGTCTTGCCCAGCAAACCCGTGAACAGCATATTCGGCGCGAAAAGGCCACGTCCAACATCTGCACCGCGCAGGTGTTGCTGGCTGTTATTGCTGGCATGTATGCTGTTTATCATGGGCCAGAAGGTTTAAAGGCGATTGCGCAGCGCATTCACGGTCTTGCTGCTACATTGGCCGCTGGCTTGCGGGCGCTGGGTGTAACCGTTGAAACAACTGCATTTTTTGACACGCTGACGGTAAATGTAGGCGAAGGCGCTGCTGATTTACTGGAACGTGCACGTTCTGCAGGCATGAACCTGCGGGATGCAGGGAACGGACGCATTGGCATCAGTCTGGATGAAACCAGCACGCCAGAAACCGTTTACGCTGTGTGGTCTGTTTTTTGTGCCGAGCACGGACGTGTAGAAAAAATGGCGCAGGCCCTTCCGGCAGCTTCCATAGCATTGACCGAAAATGTGCGCCGCCAGTCTGGCTTTATGGCGCAGCCTGTGTTCCGTTCCTGTAGTTCAGAAACAGATATGCTGCGTTATCTGCGGCGCTTGTCAGACAAGGATCTGGCGCTGGACCGGACGATGATCCCGTTGGGGTCTTGCACCATGAAGCTGAATGCTACGGTGGAAATGTTGCCGATTACGTGGTCTGGCTTTTGTGACATCCATCCGTTTGCACCAGCAGATCAGGCAAAAGGCTATCAGGTTCTTTTGCAGGATCTGGAAAAGTGGTTGTGTGCTATCAGCGGTTATGATGCGGTTTCTTTCCAGCCCAATTCTGGTGCGCAGGGTGAATATGCAGGCTTGCTTGTTATTCGTGCGTATCATCACGCCCGAGGGGAAGGGCACCGGACAGTTTGCCTGATTCCTGCTTCTGCGCATGGCACCAACCCGGCTTCTGCTCAAATGGCGGGCATGAAAGTTGTGGTCGTAAAGTGTGATGCAGGCGGCAACATCGATCTGGAAGACATGCGTGAGAAAATAAAAGCGCATGCGAATGATCTGGCTGCTGTCATGATTACCTATCCTTCCACTCACGGTGTGTTTGAAGAAAACATGCGTGAAATCTGTGATCTGGTGCATGCAACCGGTGGGCAGGTATATGTGGACGGCGCCAATATGAATGCTCAGGTGGGGCTGGCCCGTCCGGCAGATTATGGTGGGGATGTGAGCCACTTTAACCTGCATAAAACTTTCTGCATCCCGCATGGTGGCGGTGGGCCCGGTATGGGGCCAATTGGTGTGCGGGCGCATCTGGCACCTTATCTGCCCGGAAACCCGGCAGACGCAGAGGTTCCCATGGCTGTAAGTGCGGCTCCTTTTGGGTCAGCCTCTATCCTGCCGATCTCATGGGCCTATATTCGCCTGATGGGGGATGAAGGGCTTAAGCGGGCTACGCAGGTGGCTATTCTCAACGCCAATTATATTGTGAGCCGCCTGAAAGATGCTTACCCTGTGCTTTATCAGGGCGCACATGGGCGTGTTGCGCATGAATGTATTCTGGATTTGCGTCCGATCAAGAATACAACGGGCGTGACCGTAGATGATATGTCCAAGCGTTTGGTTGACTACGGTTTTCATGCACCAACGGTGAGCTTTCCGGTGGCAGGTACTTTCATGATCGAGCCAACTGAATCTGAAGGAAAAGCAGAGCTGGATCGTTTTTGCGATGCCATGTTGGCTATGCGTGAGGAAGTGCGTGCCATTGAAAATGGCGAGGTGACAGCTGAAGATGCAGTGTTACGTCATGCGCCCCATACAGGCCTTGCGCTGACAACAACGGAATGGATGCATCCTTATACACGGCAGGAGGCATGTTTCCCCGGTAATGTGCAGCCAGCAACCAAATATTGGCCACCGGTAGGCCGAATTGATAACGTATATGGTGACAGAAACTTGGTTTGTTCTTGCCCGGATATTGCGGAATGGATGGAATAAACTAGACGTTTCTTCTTGCTATTAAAAAAGGGGAGCAGCCAATCAGGTTGCTCCCCTTTTTATATTCTGCCCCGGCGATTTTGGAGCATGGAAAAGGCAATAAAAAACGCCCGACAAAGCCGGGCGTTGAAAAAACTGTTTCGTGCAGAAACTAAACGTAGATTTTAGTTATTATCATCAAAGGCAATATTGGGGTCTTCCTGACCAGCGGATATCTGGCGAGGTGTTGCCGGGGCCTGAGCCAACTGTGTTGTCGTGCCTTTCTTGGCCCATGCCGTCATAACTTCCTGCTGCATGTTCCGTTCTGCACCAGGGTGGCGGGCATAAATAAAGCCATAGGTTGGATAGATAGACCCGAAGCCACCAGAATGATTGTTCAGTGCAACACGCACAGCAGACCAATCATTGTTGGGGGAAACATCAATCACGGCCACGTTGCGGCTGATGCCTGCCTGTGCCCAGTGTGACTGATCAATCATAATCGTACGGTTATCTACAACATTGCGCACCACAGCAACGTGCCCCAAGGGCATGCGGCGTGTTGCGCGGAAGTTCAGCACACTGCCTGCTTCTGGGGCATGGCCGCGGTCATAAACGCCGCTTGCATTATGCCACCAGTCACGCGCATTGCCATGTAGCATTACTTCAGATGCAGATTTGGCGTAAGCAACGCACTGGATAACGTGCCCACCATGATACCCGGACCGATAACGCCCTGCAGCAGGGTGCCAACGGCCACCTGCATATCGGCCAGCAGCATGACCGGATGCAGAGAATACGATTTTATGCACACCGGTATGATGAGAAGCCGCATGATAGGTGCGGGCAGATGCAGATGCAGTAAAAGCAGAAACGGACAGAAAAGATAAAACGGCCAGCTTCAGTTTGAGAATTCCGGACCGTCCGTGCCGCATTGTGCTTACCTTTCCTGATCGCATTTGCCGTGAGTTGGGGTACTGCAATGTTCGGGTTCAGGTATTAAACATCCATGCAGATCAGGCAAGCGTTCATTGCGCACCAAAATCGTTAAAGTTACTCTTTGCTGTATTAATGAGTATCAAAAAGAAAAATTAGGATTTTAATCCTAACGGGTGTCACGAATTCGCCTGATTCCGTTTCATTTAGGGTTTTGTTTAGGAGAACAGGGAATGCGCGCCAGTTGGTGATGATTCGGGGGAATGTTGCATGAATGCCACGTTCTTTCTCATCACCAACTGGCAGAGATCAGGTCTTATTTTGTGGTGGTGACCATGATTTCCACAAGGATACGTGGGTCGGCCATCACAGCCTGAACGCAAGCACGGGCAGGGGCCATATTTTCTGGCAGCCACGCGCTCCAGATTTTGTTCAGCTTATCGCGATCATTAATGTCTTTTACCCAGATTTGTGCCTGCAAAATGCGGGTGTTGTCTGTGCCGTGCTGTTCCAGCAGTGTGTCAATCTGTTCCAGCACATCACGTGTCTGGCCTTCAACATCCTGATCCAGATTGCGGGCGACAACACCCTGCGTAAAAATAAAACCGTGGTATTCAACCGCCGCAGAAAGAATGGGGTTGGGGTTGGTGCGTAGGATTTTGCTCATGATGATCCCTTGTTGAAAACAGACAAAACGACCGTTCAGTGAAAACTTGCGGCCTGTTTTGAATTGTCGGAGGGTGTGCCCCTCTGGTCAACTGTCTGGAAAAGACATCTGACGATATATTGCCAGTCGTTCTGGCGTATCAAAGTCAACCAGTTCGGCAGAATTGGCTGGAATAAGGCGTATATCAGCGCCCAGATTGCGCAAAACCGCCCTCCCTCCCTGATCTCCCGTGATCTGAAGCAACTTGCTGAATTGTGATGGATTCCAGACAACAGGGTTGCCAACCTTGCCGTTCCGTAAAGGCGCAGTGGCGGCAGGAGCATAGTGGTGCTGGGTTTCCATCAGGGTGTTCAGCAATGTTGTAGAAACCAGCGGCATATCACCCAGACACATAAGCAGGCTTTGTGCATTTCCTGCTTGAGCAGCCTGAACACCTGCGTGCAAAGAAGCAGAAAGGCCAGAATGTGCATTCAAAACAGTTTGTGACTGTAGCCTTCCTGCTTTGAGGGCATGGTGGAAATATGAGCGGATAACTGCTTCCAGTTCCGGCTGCTCTGGCGGTAAAAGTGCCAGAACAGTTTCAGCTTTGCTGTTGAGAATATTTTTGAGTGTCTGAACCAACATAGGTTGCCCCGCCGCGTCTGGAGCTAACAGTTTGTTGGTGGGAGCAGTACGAGAAGAACGGCCCGCGCATAGCACGCAGGCCCATGTTCCCGGCAGGAATGGAGGTGTTACCACCCGCGTATATCTGCCAGGGGAGCATGACGGCGGGTGGCAACAATTTCTGCCATAATGGAAAGGGCAATTTCTTCGGCCCCTACTGCGCCAATAGCTAAGCCAACCGGGCCGCGTATGCGTTTAAGGTCTTGTTCGGTAAAGCCTAGAGTTTGCAAGCGTTGTAACCGGCTTGCCTGTGTTTTGCGTGATCCTAAAGCGCCAATATAAAAAGCAGGGCTTTTCAAGGCCGCTTCTAGGGTTGGGTCATCCAGCTTGGCATCATGTGTCAGGGTTACAATGGCGGTCATGGTATCAACCCCCAAGGCTTCCAGGGCTTCGTCCGGCCATTCTGTAATAAGTGTGGTGCCACTTTCCAGGCCCGGGAAACGGTCTGGTGTCGCCAATGCTTCCCGCGGGTCTATAACGATGGGAGAAAAGCCGGTTATCTGCGCCATGCGCGCGAGATACTGCGCAATATGTACCGCCCCTACAATAAGCAGGCGCGGAGGTGGAATAATGGGTTGCACAAACCATTTTTGGCCATCTGCTTCTTCTACAGTTGTGCAGCGCCCATCTTGTAGCTGATGAAAGGCCGCTTCCTGCACGGATGGAGGAAGCCCTTCGTGGGTATTTTGTTGGGGAGCTTGTACAAGCACATGCTGTTTACCATCCAAGCTGCGCACGAGTACTGCCGCTTTGCGGGAAGCTTGAAGGTCACATATCTGTTCCAGCAAATGTAGCGGCCATGTGCCTGTTGGGCAGGCAGGGCTTTGAATGGCCTCCACCATAACATCCAGCTTGCCACCGCAGGCCAACCCAACTTCCCATGCTTTGGCACTGCTCACGCCATAGGAAATGACAGTTGGTGCTTGCCCATCCATAATTTCTTGGGCGTGCAGCATAACATCTGTTTCCACACAGCCGCCGCTTACAGAACCTTCCATAAGGCCATTTTTGCTCATGACCATATTGCTGCCTGCAGGACGGGGGGAACTGCCCCACGTGCCTGTTACAGTTGCGATGGCAACGGCCTGCCCCTGGCGTGCCCAGAGGAGAGCGTGATCAAGAGGCGTAACAAGTTGGGAAAAGGGGGCTGGAACTGTCATGCCTCAATCCTATATCACTCAGCACGCAGACTGCACATCAGCAGCGCAGCAGCGCTGGTGGTTAAATGTCGCATAATACGGCATGCTGGCAGGCTGATAGAGTGATTTGAAAAGGATGTATTCCATGACGGAAGCAAGAGATGGCCTGGTAGTTTACGTTGTTGCAGATGGTGGCAAGGTACGTTTTCTGCATGATGCGGAAGGCGAAATGCGCGATGTGCAGGATTTTGATACGCGTGGCCATGAAGGTACACCGGGTAAAATGCCTTCCGGCTCGACCCCGGCAGATGATGCAAAAGATGCTTTTGCCCGCGTTGTGGCAGACCGCATGAACAGCATGATTGCTCATGGCGGTAAGGTTGATGGTTTTGTGGTGGCTGCTCCGGCACCCATTATTCATGAAATCAAAACACATCTGAGCAAGCCCGCAACGGCAAAAATTATCAAAACATTCACCAAGGATCTGACCAACGTGCCGGCGCATGAACTGCGTAAGCACTTTGATATTCCAGAAACAGGCTGGGTGCTGCCTCAATAAGCAGAACACTTTGTTGTATAAAAAACTGCCAGACACTGGTTCTGGCAGTTTTTTTTTGTGTAAAACCCATCAAAGCATTGCTCAGGCAATATAGAGAACAGAGGAATTAAGGCATGCAGGTCAATTACCCGGATATGCAGTTGCGTATCGTGCCGGTTACGCCATTTCGGCAGAATTGCTCTGTTCTGTGGCATGAAAAAACACGTAAAGCCGTTGTTGTGGATGCTGGTGGGGATGCGGATGTCCTGCTTGATTTCTTAAAAAAAAATATACTGGAAGTAGAAGCCATTCTGCTCACGCACGGTCATCTGGATCATGCCGGAGGGGTGGCGGCTTTGTGCCGAGGGCTAGAAAATACGCAGAAAACCCGGCCAGATGTTATTGGGCCGAATATTCATGATCAGTTTTTGCTCCAATCTATTGTAGAGCAAGCCCGTCATTTTGGGCTTTCGGATTTAGAAAATGCAGATGTTGACCGTTTTACCGAAGACGGTGAAAGTCTGAACTATCTCGGATGTACATTTCGTGTTGTGCATGTTCCGGGGCATACGCCCGGGCATGTTGTATTTGTGGATGAAAAGGCGCGCTTTGCTTTTGTGGGAGATGTTCTTTTTAGAGGAACAATAGGTAGAACAGATTTTGCATACGGTAATAGCCAACAGCTTATTCAAGGCATAAAGGAAAAACTACTTCCTTTAGGGGATGACATTGTTATCGTGCCAGGGCATGGCGGGCTGACGACACTAGGGGCAGAACGTGCCAGTAATCCATTTCTGCAAAGATGATGGGACCAAGGAGAACAGATAAGGTGCTGACAAAAAAACTGTTGGGGCTGATGGCAGCCTGCATGATCGGCGGTGCCGCGGGTTCTCTCTTACCTGCTTATGCAGAAGAAACCGGAGAGCCAACACAAGCTCAGTCTGAATTGCCGCGGGAAGAATTGGCTATAGTTTCCCCAAGTGGGCGGCATGTTTTTTCAGTTGAGTTGGCAAAAACCCCGCGTGAACAGCAGGTGGGGGAAATGTTTCGCCAGCATCTTCCAGAAAACTCAGGCATGCTTTTTGTGTGGAAAACACCACAGCAAAGTGAC
>NZ_CP042808.1:2415000-2500000 GCF_004014775.2 Acetobacter oryzoeni | reverse complement strand
CGAAAATGTAACGGGGCTCAAGCCACGTGCCGAAGCTGTGGGTGCATATCTATGATATGCGCGGTAGCGGAGCGTTCCGTAAGTCTGTGAAGGAGATGGGGTGACCCTCTCTGGAGATATCGGAAGTGCGAATGCTGACATGAGTAGCGACAAACAGTGCGAGAAACACTGTCGCCGAAAGTCCAAGGGTTCCTGCGCAAGGTTAATCCACGCAGGGTTAGTCGGCCCCTAAGGCGAGGGCGAGAGCCGTAGTCGATGGGAAACAGGTGAATATTCCTGTACCTGCCAGAAGTGACGAATGCGATATGTTGTCAGGTCTTAACGGATTGACCTGGCTTTTGGAGCATTCCAGGAAATAGCTCTGGCGTATAGACCGTACCCGAAACCGACACAGGTGGACTGGTAGAGAATACCAAGGCGCTTGAGAGAACGATGCTGAAGGAACTAGGCAAATTGCTCGTGTAACTTCGGGATAAGCGAGACCCGTTGGTGGGCAACCATTGGCGGGTGGCACAGACCAGGGGGTAGCGACTGTTTATTAAAAACACAGGACTCTGCGAAGTCGAAAGACGACGTATAGGGTCTGACGCCTGCCCGGTGCCGGAAGGTTAAGAGGAGGTGTGAGAGCGCTGAATTGAAGCCCCGGTAAACGGCGGCCGTAACTATAACGGTCCTAAGGTAGCGAAATTCCTTGTCGGGTAAGTTCCGACCTGCACGAATGGCGTAACGACTTCCCCGCTGTCTCCAGCATCGGCTCAGCGAAATTGAATTCCCCGTGAAGATGCGGGGTATCCGCGGTCAGACGGAAAGACCCTATGAACCTTTACTGCAGCTTTACAGTGGCATCAGAGACATTCTGTGTAGGATAGGTGGGAGGCTTTGAAGCAGGGGCGCCAGTTCCTGTGGAGCCATCCTTGAAATACCACCCTGAATTTTTCTGATGTCTAACCGTGGTCAGTTAGCCTGATCCGGGACCCTGTATGGTGGGCAGTTTGACTGGGGCGGTCGCCTCCCAAAGTGTAACGGAGGCGCGCGATGGTGGGCTCAGGCCGGTCGGAAACCGGCTGTTGAGTGCAATGGCATAAGCCCGCCTGACTGCGAGAGTGACAGCTCGAGCAGAGACGAAAGTCGGCCATAGTGATCCGGTGGTCCCGCGTGGAAGGGCCATCGCTCAACGGATAAAAGGTACTCTAGGGATAACAGGCTGATCTCCCCAAGAGTCCACATCGACGGGGAGGTTTGGCACCTCGATGTCGGCTCATCACATCCTGGGGCTGGAGCAGGTCCCAAGGGTTCGGCTGTTCGCCGATTAAAGTGGTACGTGAGCTGGGTTTAGAACGTCGTGAGACAGTTCGGTCCCTATCTGCCGTGGATGTTGGAGACTTGAGAGGATTTGTCCCTAGTACGAGAGGACCGGGATGAACATACCTCTGGTGCACCGGTTGTCGCGCCAGCGGCACCGCCGGGTAGCTAAGTATGGAAGGGATAACCGCTGAAAGCATCTAAGCGGGAAACCCACCTCAAAACTAGGTCTCCCTGAGGGTCGTGGTAGACCACCACGTTAATAGGCCAGGTGTGAAAGCGTGGTAACACGTGCAGCTAACTGGTCCTAATCACCCAATAGGCTCACTCTCTTACTGTCCCCTTAAAAGGACAGCCCGTGCACAGAAATCATCCATATAACGCCTACTTCTTCATAACCAACCGTCCTCCACACCCCTTACAGGGTGGACTGGATGACCTGGTGGCCATGGCGGGGAGAGATCCACCCGATCCCATCCCGAACTCGGCCGTGAAAACCCCCAGCGCCTATGATACTGTGGCTTAAGCCACGGGAAAGTCGGTCGCCGCCAGGTCTTCCAATCCACCCTACACAAATCTTACCCCTACAAATTTCAACACATCTTCAACCGCGGGGTGGAGCAGCCCGGTAGCTCGTCAGGCTCATAACCTGAAGGCCGCAGGTTCAAATCCTGCCCCCGCAACCATTGAATCCTGCACCAAGAACTTATTAAGAACGCCAGCATCAGGGTGATGCGTGGCGTTCTTTTTGTTCGTGGCAAATCCCAGCATTGCAGCTAAATCCCCTTCAAGGAAAATCCCAAGCGTACCATTCTCCGGAATAAGGCGGATCCGCGTGATCAGAGAGCGAATGGCTTCCTTAGCCCGCATCCCGGTGGCTTCGTTCTGCAGGCTGTCTTGGAGCATCGCAATCTTCTGGCGGTAAAGTTCCGCCATGTTCGGATGAAGGAGTGGAGGCGGGGAAGGGGCCTCGGCCAGCCGTGCTTCGATCTCGGCCTTGCGGGCTTCAAGTTGCTCCATGCGTGTCTTGAGAGCAGAACTGGCAAAGCCATCCAGGATCGCCTGAACGGCCTTGTCCAATTCGCGCTCGATTTTGGGAAGTTCGGATTTCAGGGTAGCCAGGTCCGCGCCTTTCTCCATCCGCAAACGGTTTATCTCGCGCGTGAACTCGTCACAGAATTCCTTGAAAAGCGCCGGATCCATCATTTGCGTTTGCAAACCGTTGAGCACGGATTTTTCCAGAACGTCCCGCCGGATTGTCAGGCGGTTCTCACAGGTGCCCTTGTTGCGGGCTGTTGAGCAGCCGAGGTGATGTTTCGAGATCATCGAGAAGCCACCGCCGCAACAGCCGCATTTGATGAGGCCTGTCAAAAGATGGGTCGGACGCTGCAGGGCGTTGAGCGGATGAACGCCAGTGCCGCGGGATTTCTGAGACCAGGTCGTCTTGCTTTGACGGGCTTTGACCGCATCCCAGAGATCCTGCTCGATAATCCGCAGTTCAGGAACGTCGTGAAGAGTCCATTCGGATTCAGGGTTGAGGCGCGAGACGCGTTTGCCGGTGTTGGGGTTCTTGATATAGCGCAGGCGGTTCCACACGAGGCGCCCAATATAGAGTTCGTTGTTAAGAATACCCGTGCCGCGTTCGCGATTGCCATTGATCGTTGACGGACTCCAGGCCCCGGACAGGGGGCCGTGATGGCCTTCGGCATTCAGAGACAGGGCAATGGCTTTAGGGGATTTGCCGTCAGCATAGTCCCGAAAGATCCGTCGGACGATATTGGCCTGTTCGCCATTGATCGCGCGTTCGCCACAGATCGCCTCGCCACGGGTATCGCGTTGCCGGACAACATCGTAACCATAGCACAGGCCACCGCCGGACTTCCCCTGTTCGACACGACCGCGCAGGCCGCGTCTGGTTTTGTTGGCCAGTTCCTTGAGGTAGAGTGCATTCATCGTGCCAGTGAGGCCGATGTGAAGGGGGGTGATCTCGCCGCCTTCCGAGAGCGTGACGATCTTTACCCCCGCGAAGGTCATGCGCTTGAACAGGCCGGCAATATCTTCCTGATCGCGGGACAGACGGTCCATGGCTTCGGTCAGGAGGATCTCGAAGCGGCCAGCGGTGGCATCGGTGATGAGGTCCTGGATACCCGGACGGATCAAGGACGCCCCCGAAATTGCCCGGTCGGAATAGCTGTCGACGATCGTCCATCCCTGTTGTTCTGCGTACGTGCGGCAAATCCGGAGTTGATCCTCAATGGACGCATCACGCTGAGTGTCAGAAGAGTAGCGGGCGTAAAGGACAACTCTCATGGCGGTCTGTCTCCTGATGCTGTAACGTTCTGCTGGGTGCTCTGCTGACGCAACTGATCTGCTTCAAACCACTCTTGCGCGGCACTGCGCGCAAGAAGGCGCACAACCGTTCGCAGGTGGCTCTCTGAACATGAAGGACTGTTTCTGTCTGGAGCGGCAGGGCTGGCAGCGGGATGCTTCGGGTTCATGGTGAATCACCAGAAGCACTTCTGCAAGAGTCGTTTGTGCAGATCGTTGCATTGAAGCTGGCATAAATCGCGCACTTTTTGAGTGCGATGATGTAAGAAAAATCTCTGCTGTGACTTTGCATAACACCCCCTCGTTGTCAGAGGGCACTCTGCGCAGGCCTGATAAATGAAATGGAATCCGCATTTTCGCGGATTCTGACAGATCGCTTATTGTGGCTTCTGATTCACATCTTTGTAGCTCCGCAGAGCGTCAACAATTGCGCGCGGCAGAGGAGGAAGGATCATGGCTGGATATGACGTTTGAAGCGGCTCTTCCAAAGACTGTTTTGGAAGCATTGACGCGCAGTTTTTTGTGCCCACCTGATGCAGGAGTTCCTGTGCGTAAAGACCTTGTGCTTTGTAGTCTTTCCCAAGCAATGGTTCCTGAAGGAACACCTGCCCGTCCGCTCGGGAAACGATACGATGCATGTCTTCGATCTCGGCAGGATACAAGTCGCTCTCGAGTGTAACGATCTGCTGTGGGGGAAGCAGTGGTTTAGAGCGTTCGTGCGTCCCTTTGCGCGTTAAAAGCTGCTGAAAGCGCAGAGCGTAGATGATCGTGGCTTTTGTTAAGAGTTCATCGTCGGGGTCGTCCATAAAACTGACGCCAGCGCGGTATCCTCTCAAAAGGCCGTCTGGTCCCGATTGATATGACGGCCATCGACTGTCGAGGGGGGTTTGGGGGATGTACGGATGGCTGGAGATGACACTCATGGCGCCCAGAATAGGCGCAACCGGGAGAAAATATTCCTTGAGTGCCATGAACTGGGTGCGGCCGGTGCTATAACTGACCTGCTTTTCAGATGGTGTGCGTGGGACCGTAAACCCGCGTTTCCATAAGAGGGGAGCGCTCGCGTCGATCAGGTAATCCGCTGGATCGCGCCCTCGGGAGATTTCTCCTGCGGCATAACCAAAAACATGAGCAAGGCGTTCCCACGAGAGGGGAATATCCGTGTGGTGCAGGCTTTGTCGTAGCGCAATCTGCATGGCAAGCCCAATGATGGCCCGTCCGTCTTCAATGAGGCTTGCTCGCATGGTGACATAGTCGCGGAATGGGTAAGCAGGATCCGGATGGCTCAGTTTTCTTTCAAGGCGAACTGTTCTCATCTGGGAAGCCCAGAAGTGTCTTTCATTCCGATATCGAAAAATAGCCTCTAATTTCTCCTGTGCGACCTGGTTTGGGAGCAGACATGTGGGCCACTCCTGGTCGAGCTGCTGTTCAAGATCTTTGGACGTTTCGAAGTCAAAGGCGTCGATGAAGTCGAGAAAACACTGTCCTGAACTTCTGAGAGCAGACCTATAATGTCTTTGAGAACAGGCCTCATGCATGAGGTGAAGATTGATGTAATCGTAACTGCATTTGTATTGCGCTTCATGATTGGAATAACATTTTTCAGCGCTTAATTTTTGTTTTTTGAAGAGTTCCAGACGTCGCAGTCGTTCCGTTGCAAGAAGAGTTGCCTGTAATTTAAGATTAAGACGTAAAAAAGGATATCTTGAGGGTAAGATAATTCTTTTATAGACAGGTCCAATACTTTCCTTTCTGGCCATCTCTTCCGCCTTTTCTGAGGGGGTGGTTCAGATACGCATAGTCCATCAGGCTCGTCACAGCCTGAGCTTCTGTTCTGATGTGATCGAAAAATGTCTCATAAACGAACATCATCTGCACTTTAAAAAACCAATTAAAAACAACAATATTCGAAAACACCGAGGCAAATACGAATACCGGAAAATACGGCTTCTGACGCGCTGACATTCGCTATTTTCCGCAGAAAATAGCCATAATCAAACTGTCTTCTCATCTGCCATCATCCCCACATTGGCAGAAAACTGCCGCTTCCAGCGAATCAGCCTGCTGAAAAAAGGGTCTTCCCAGCATACCGTATTCGCCGAAAATGGCGGTCTTCATAGTATGCACGAATCACATTCCAATCTGCACCAGAGGCCAGATTGGCAGAAAACTCCCGTTTTCTGAACCATGACACCTGAAAAAAGGGTCTTCCCAGCATACCGTATTCGCCGAAAATGGCGGTCTTCATAGTATGCACGAATCACATTCCAATCTGCACCAGAGGCCAGATTGGCAGAAAACTCCCGTTTTCTGAACCATGACACCTGAAAAAAGGGTCTTCACAGCATACTGTATTCGCGAAAAATGGCGGTCTTCATAGGGTGCATGAATCACATTCCAATCTGCACCAGAGACCAGATTGGCAGAAAACTGCCGTTTTCTGAACTATGACCCCTGAAAAAAGGGTCTTCGCAGCATACTGTATTCGCGAAAAATGGCGGTCTTCATAGGGTGCATGAATCACATCCCGATCTGCACCAGAGACCAGATTGGCAGAAAACTGCCGTTTTCTGAACTATGACACTCAAAAAAAGGGTCTTCGCAGCATACTGTATTCGCGAAAAATGGCGGTCTTCATAGGGTGCATGAATCACATTCCAATCTGCACCAGAGACCAGATTGGCAGAAAACTGCCGTTTTCTGAACTATGACCCCTGAAAAAAGGGTCTTCGCAGCATACTGTATTCGCGAAAAATGGCGGTCTTCATAGGGTGCATGAATCACATTCCAATCTGCACCAGAGACCAGATTGGCAGAAAACTGCCGTTTTCTGAACTATGACACTCAAAAAAAGGGTCTTCGCAGCATACTGTATTCGCGAAAAATGGCGGTCTTCATAGGGTGCATGAATCACATATCCCACCAAGCAAGCCAGAAATCGCAGAAAACCTAACGCCCCGTCACGATCGTTACCAAACCGCACAAAAACCACGGCCATTGCCGCCAGAAAACCATCGAAAATGGCCGCACAAGCCGGTCTGAAAACTTGCCCGCATAAAGACCGCCGGATTCCTGCCAGACCGGCCTACAGACCGTTTCTAAGACCTGTTTGCGGCATGTTCGACGAACACATGCACCACAAAAACTTCAAAACGGATCAAATATATCCCCGCAAGGGATTTAAGGCACGATACCGCATTTTGGTGCGCAGGGCGCACGCAAAACGCAGAAAAACGACGGTTATCTGCCATTTTTCGTGTGGTCCTTCGGACGTCGCCGGATGCGCGCCTGACGGCGCGACTTTGGCCCTGCCAAAGTCTGCATCCGGGAAACCGGAAGACGAGGTCAGGGAGAAGACGGTCGGACAGGGCGACATCCTCGGTTCTGAGGGCTGTCGATGAAGGGACTTGTCCCTTCGTTCCCAGAGAGAAGGACGTGGTGTGGGCCTGTGTGCTCCCGCCGTGTCCTTCCTCGCCTTTCAGGACATGTTTCATGACACGAATTTCGTCTTCCTTTTTCGCTCCCGCCTCGCCGGTGGGTGCATTGCGCTCTGACGGCGTGGGGCAACTCGCGTCCCTTCGTCTGCGTCTGCTCAGCTGGTGGCCGGCCAGACCTATGGCCTGCTTTACCGAGGGCAGCCGCTTTGTGGTCGTGGTGCAGAATATCCTCTGGACCCCGCTCACCGTTTCGACGGTGTGGGATTATGTCCGCACGATGGAACTGCATCATGACGCCAGCGGGCGGCTGTGCTTCGATGAACCGCTGGTCTTTGCCGAAGAGGGCATGGACGTACCAAACGCCATCGCCGTCTTCAACTACCATTTTCTGCGGCGCTTCCTCGCGGATGACGACCCCGCACTGGCCCTGCCGGGCCTGTGCCTGCATCGCGCGGCCCGGGAGCTCTGGCCGCATCTGATGTTCCATACCCCGATGAGTCTGATCGTGCACGCCGCCTCCAGCGGGCGGCTGGCGGGTCTCGCACCTGAAGACCTGCTGGGACTGACGGATCCGCAAAGGGATCTGATGCTGTTCGACGCGCTGAGCCGGCAGATCAATCCGTCGAACCTGATCTGCCTGTCGGCCTCCACAGCGGTGGAGGCTGCCCCCGTCATCAACGGTCTGGCTGTGGACCCGCGCTGGTTCAGCACGGAGTGCGCGCCCGGCTACAGCCTGCAGGCCGGGCTGGAACATCTCGGTGTGCTCGAATGTCCTGAAGAGGATGATCTGCTGCCGTTCGATCTGTCCTTTCGGGACTATTGAACGCTTTTTCTCTCTATCGCGACAGCTGTTTTTTTCATGGCCTGCCCCAGGGCTTTTCGGTCACCGGACGCTTCAGGAGCGTGCCGGTGTCGACCTGCGTCTGCAGGGCAGGCAGGAACAAGGATCATTTCTTATGTCTGCCGAACATTTCTCTCTGCCCCGCACTGGCCTCGACCGGCTGATCGATGTCTGGCTGCAGATGCACGACGTGCTGCTGCCCGCCCTGTGTGTTGCCCACGATGACGGTCCAGACGACATGCTGCCCTTTGGCCGCCCGCTGGAAGGCCATGTGCTGCTGCTCGGTGATCTCCTCGAAGATTTTGGCGAGACGCTTCAGGAGATCATGGACAGTCCCGCTTCGGCGTGAGTGCCGGATATCTGCATCTTTCTGGTCGTCAGACCATCACCCTCAAACCTAAATCATCACTCTGCCATCGGACAGGAACCGTTCTGTCCGATGGTTCTGCTCAGGATTTTCATCATGCGTTACCAGACCACACGCCATCAGACAGGCCGATCCGCCTCGTCTTATTCCATCCGCCGTCTTCGCCAGCCCCGTCGTCTCTCGCCGTGGGATGCGACAGACGAGGATCTGCAGTTCATGGCAGCACTCACCGAACGGCTGGGCGCACCGCCGGTCTCGAACATGATGCGGTATTGCGGCCCCGAGGCCCGGCATCTGGACCAACTGGGCGAAAGCCTCGGTGACTGGCGGCGGATGCTGGAGGCACTCGCCCTGCGTTATCCGGATCTGCCACGATCGGGACAGCAGGCGTCCGATGGCACGACACTGGACTCTGCGCCCGAGCGCATCGTCTGGGAGACCCTCGTGCAGATGGTGCCCGATGAACTGGAGCTGTGCTGCCATCCCTGGCTGGAAGACGGGCGGTATCTGCGCAGCGATTTCGGTCTCTGCGCACCGGATGAGGAGACCCCTCTGCTCTGCATCGAGGTGATGGGCATGCTGGGCTCCGACCGGATCTGCCGGGCGGACGTCGAGGAAGCCTCTCTGGACCGTCTGGCGGCGAAGCAGGACTGGTTCAGTCAGCCGGGCCGTCCGCTCCTGCGCGTGATCTGGCTCGACATGATGGCGCACCCGGACTGGTTGGAGGCAATTTGTTCAGAAGCCATCCAAGCGGCTGTCGCGCAGCTTGCTTATGGCAGGGAGGGACGTCGCACATCAGGCAGGAGACTATCAGAGCGCGGTGCTGAACAGGGGCGGCAACTACCCCTGCGTGGGCGCACGCGCGAGTACAGAGTCAGAAAGAACTAAGTGGTACTTCAGGTCGCTGGCGATGAGGGGATGTCCCTTCATTCCCAGGGAGATTCTTTAAGGATTGTAAGTCAACAGTCCCTGATGAGGAACCCTGGTGTCAAGCCATAAACAAGGGATAACTCTTATGGCGCGCCCGAATAGTATCGATCATGAGGATTTCGAAAACATCGTCTCTTCCGTCATTCTTCCGTTGCTTGTGGCCTATCGCGACAGGCTGGGGGAAGACGTGCCGGAACTGAATGGCGTCATCAGTATTCTGCGCCTTCTGGAAAACAGACGCGCAGTTGAATGAACGGATCGGACCAGCCTCCTCAACGGGAGGCTGGTTTCCGCTCAGTCGTTTTTGTCATCATATGGCGGCAGCAGTTCAGGCTCTCTCTCGTCGGGCTGTTTGTCAGCCTCCTGTGCCTTTTCGATCCGGGTTGCACGCCACAGCAGGACGGGAGCAGCAAGGAGAAACAGAATGCCCGAACCGGGCGTGAAATAGAGATGGAAGGTCGAGAACGCAAAAAGAAAGCTGCTTGTTTCTGTCTGCGATGATTGCAGAAAAACGTAGATTTTGACGAGACAGAACAGCGCCATGCCCCATGACGCACGATCACAGTAAAGGCGGGGGACATTGAAGGAGGCACGTTTCCGGCTCAGCCACGATGCGCCAAAACAGGCGATGGTCAGCCAGAGTGTGATGCCCAGAATATGAAACCCGCTGAAGCCGGCGTGCTGAACCGAATTCATGCCGCGTTCGACATGGCGGTAAGCGCAGGACAGAAACCCCGCCAGAACGGTGCTGCCCAGCGCAGCCAGAACAAGTTCAGCGGGGGTCTCCCAGAACAGACCCAACCGGGCCTTGATCCCTTCAAAATCGATGTCATTCCTGTTCATGGCGGGTTCTTTTTATTCTGTGTCGATGACGACGTGTAACTGATAGGCGTGTCTGGATGGCGACCAGCTCCAGACAGGCGTCTTTGGACCTGGTCCACCGAAACTCAGATCGTGAATCCCGTTATGACGGCTTTCCAGAATGGCAATGGCGGCGGCGGAGTTCTGCCAGACGACATGACGCGTTCTGTCGAGAAGGGTGTAGCGGGCGCCATCACCCCCGAAGCAGGCAGGGTCCTCTTCGATGACTGCAGTGAGGGTCCCAAGGTCACCGCCGACATCAAGAAGCAGGATTCTGGGTGTCACGCGTGTTCCGCACAGATCGTGATACTGTCCAGTTGTTTTCGTGAGGTCAGGCACGGCCTTCAGGATGGCGGCATCCGAGGCTGTGGCTGGTCGGGCCTGTTCCGCGTTGAGCCAGTGGGCGTGCGCAATCATCTGCCTGTCGCTCTGACTGGCCGCCTGAGCGTGAGCAGAAACAGTGAGCAGTGACAGGGCGGAGAACAGGGATAGGGACAGGAAAGGTTTCATGAAGGCAGTCCGTTTCATGGAGGAAGCAGATGTCACCCGGCATCAGGGATGCCGGATGAGAGCTCAGAAGACGCCGCTTCCGGTTTTGACCGCCGAGGCATTCATCGTGTGATGCCAGACGACGTCACCGTTAAAGAGAACGGTCAGGGTTTTCTCGGTGCCGTGTGTGCCCTGATGGAGATCGCCATACAGCGGAATGAAGTTCGCCGCGTCCGATGAGGCATTGGTGAAGGAATAACGCCATTGTTCATGGCCGCTGTCGGTAAATGAGCTTTCACGGGGATCGCCGAACAGGGCCCGGATCTGGGCTTTTGTCGTGACGCCATCCTGAATTTTCTGGTCGATGGAGGTCACTGTTTCGTTCTTGAGGCTTTCGTTGCCTTCCGTGGCGCAGCCGGACAGCAGGATCATGGCTGTCAGGGAAACAGCACCGCCGAGCATTTTGAGCGAGCGTGAGGACATGGAGGTATTTTCCTTTTTTGTGAGATGATGGAAAGATCAGCTATTGGAGACAGTCGGATATTCTTCTGTCTTTCCGATTGTATTCAGACAGATTTATTTGATTTCGTCAGTAAAAGTGGTTTCTGAACCGGGTCTGTTCAGTCGAGCCCGTAGAACTTCCGCCGTTCTTCTGCGGTCCTGCATTTTTCCAGCATCGGCCTGCGGGGATAGACCCACGCGGCAAGCCCGAAACAGAACACGATGACCGGATGAAAGGGGATCGATATGACGATCCCGCAGATGACGCAGACACAGGCACAGAACAACGTCATGTCACGAAGTTCCTTGCGGTTTGCCGCTTCTTCCGCGCCATATTCTTCTTCATAGGCGGCAAGGCGGGCAGCCTTTTTGTCGACGCCGTTCTCACCGGCCTGCAGAATGGTATCATTGAGGGGCATCGTGCTCTCCCGGTCAGTCATGACGGTGGAACAGAAACATGCACGCCAGATAGGTGCAGAGCATGATGAGGCTCGGAGAGAGGACATCAGTCGTCATGAGCCAGTCGCCGAATTTATTCAGGCACACCAGCAGGATGATCCCACCCACCACGACCACGACGATAAGGACTGTCAGAAGCAGCATGTCAGGATGCTCCTGCGCCATAACGGACAGGAAGCACGCTGAACGACGCGATCCGACAGGGTGTGCGATCGAAAACTGACAGAGACACCATCATGACCTCCCGATGGCAGAAGGGCGAAAAGCGCTGCCCCTACGTGCCTGATGGGAGGGATAATTTACGAGATATCGCCCATAGTCAATACGAAATATCGTATTTTATGACAATTGGCTTTCCGCCGGTCGTTTAAAGCCAGACCCTCACGGTCCGGGCACGCCACCGGTCCACACAACTTCACCCAGAAGCCGGAAGCAGTCCAGTCTATTTTCTTCGATATCCTGTGGCGGATAGCGATGGTTGTCGGCTATGACCCGCACGCCGCCGCCCAGACGGGGATCGAGGCGGCGGATCATCAGCGTGCCGCTGCTTTCCAGCGCATAGAGGGCGCTGGCCGTGACGGTCGTCACGCTGCGGTCGACGATCACCAGATCGCCCGAAGCCAGCGTGGGCTCCATCGCATCGCCCTCGCTGGTCATCAGGCAGAGGGCCGAGAGATCACGGGGGATGGCGCTCTGCAGCCAGTCACGACCGATCCGCAGGCCGTCCTCGTGATTGTCGTGCCAGGGGATGACAATCTGCCGGGTGGTGCTGGCTGTTCCGTCCGGATTGTCGGTTCCGGGGCCTGTGCCGTTGCCAAAGGCCAGCCAGTCCAGGGAGACGCCACAGACGCGGGCCAGTGAGGAAATGGCGGAGAACTTCATCTCGCCGCCGTTCATGTAGTCACGCAGGGTTGTGTAGGGGACGCCGGCTGCCTTTGCAGCATGGGTGATGCCGATGCTCTGGGCGGCTTCACGCAGACGCTCGCCACGCTCGCGCATCAGGCGGATCTGTTCATCCATGAGCTTGCGCTTCTGTCTGCGTTTGCGGGCCACGTGTTCTGTCCTCATCACAAAATGAGGATGCTATACGGATTCCCGCTTGATATGTAAGTCGGAAAAACGTAGTTGTGTGAATCGTAATGTTGCGGGACCCGTCACTCATCATGGTCAGATCCTCGCACAGAAACGGCGTTCTGTCGAAGGGATTATCATGCCTGAAGATCCGCTCCTGCCTCCGCCCGCGCACGCCCCCGGTCTCGAGGACCTCCATGCTGGGCTACACGACGTGCTGCGTCTGATCGAGATCGAGCATGCCCTGCTGCGCGGGCGGCTGGAAAGCCTGAAGGCTGACAGCGAGGGCGCGAGGCTGCTGGAGGGAGTGATGGTGCTCGGCGCCGTGCTGCAGCAGAGGATGGCCGGGTTGTTGCAGATCTGTCGGGACATCGGGAGGTTGTGAGCGGCATGAAGTGTCTCTGCTGGACTGTCCGAAAGGCAGCCGCTTTGGGGGGGGTAAACGGAAGGTCGGCTTTGTGTTGCACGATCGGCAAAACTGGACATTCACATGGACAACCCCCGCGAAGGCTTCCACCCATTCCGATTATTCAAATAACCCATATGACTTTCTGAGGGCTGATATTCATCATAAAATCGCTGAGCGCCAGCCAGATGATTCAGTTTAAGTGTTCGAATCTTACCTAATCCACCATGGAAATCATTCGCCGCAAGGCAAGTTTGCCTTCTCATATGACGTCCAGCAATGATCGAGGAAAGCGCAAACCTGGCAACAAATTCGGCTATCAATCGGAGCAATCAGACATTTTTTCGTCCGGCGGTCCTGAACAACCTGATTGGCGCAATGGTGCTGCTGACTGTCGATGAAGAAAGCGCGTTGCTCCACTGAGCGAACGCTGATAGCGGATTGCCCAATCGCGTCTGCGCCACAATGAGCCCAGGTGTGGAAGCGGCAATCCGCTACTCGCGGTTCGACAAGCAGGAAATGGGAAGAATTACCCGTCGCGACGAACCAGTGGTTCGCCTCGGGGAGGTTACCGACGAGCGTCTTCGTCATGATGTCGCTGGGAAAGCCGGGAAAGGCTCCGAGAGGCGGGCTCGGAAGGGGGCCGCCAAGTTCTTGGACGCAAGCGGCAAGAAGCGCAGTACTGCGTGCGTCGATCGCGTGTAGGTGCGGGGCTAAGGTTTCACCACCCACGTTGTCATGCTCGTAATCCAGGTTAACGGGCGTGTCATTGTCCATGACCGTGTAGATGACATCGTCATTCCGAACGACGAACATAGCTGGATAGATCGAAATGCGCGGGCGGGGCGTGAATAGGCGGCTGCCCCCCTTGTGATCGTAATGAACATGCACACCCCGAAAGGCGCCCGCGACATCGGCCAGCTCTAAGAATTGCCTAAGCTGTGCAGGGCGTAAGGGGATAGGGGCGTCTTGAGTCAGTGATGAGCGATGGAGAAGCTTAAAGAGTTCCCCCGCCTGAGCCGCGAACTCCTGCCGCCGGTAGACCGCAATATCGCCAGGAACCAACGCACCGAGAAAGGTCTGAGTTGGTCGCTTGAACACCACCAGCCATTCGCCGCTGACGATCATTGCCCGTGGCAAGTCGTGCCCGTATTGCTCCTTTAGGGTGCGAACATAGCCTTCGACCTGATGAAGATACTTATGCCATTCAGCGATCGCGGGGGACGTATCTTCCGACTTTCCATCACGTATATGTTGGATAGCGGCGACGATTAGTTCGGCTTCGGTGGCGAACGCAACCCCCGCGCGCGCCGAAACGAAGGGTTTGTCCCAGGCCTTTGCTTCGACCAGCAGCAGCGGCTTGCCCGCTATATCAACGACGCCAACGTAGTCCATGAACTTCGTAGTGGCACCTTGAAGGCGAGCCTCCTCCAATACATTGCCGCCAGCCCCACGCTTCCAGCCGAGATGGCTTAGTAGCTCATCGACGAAGAGCAGCCGCGTATCATGTTCATGCGGGCGTCGTTCGGGATTGAATTCGGCGTAGGGATCGCGGTTGGGCTTCGCCAACGCGTGTTCGATCGCCTCCAGTAGGTCGCCGAGGTCTTGCTTGAACAGATTGAGTAGCGTGGCCCGGTTCACTGGATGAGTTCGGGCAGTCGGTAGAGCAGACGGCGCGCCGCCGGCCATCCCGCTTCAAGGAATATCTCTAGGCACTCGACAAGCGCGGCTCGACGATCGGCGTCCTCGAATATTTCCTTGTGGTCGGCGAGGAAGACACCGACCAGATTGACGAGCAGATCAACGCCCAGAGACTCGTTTTGATAATCCGACTGGCGTCCAGCCCGCAGGGCACTGACCGCGAGATCGAAGGCGCCGGCGGGGTCCACATTCATCAGCCGCTCGACGAGTTGCAGAAGTTGGTAGGTCGTGTGGGGCGTCGCGTAGGTGCTGATGTGCTTCAGGAGATCCGCATTCTCACGGAAGAACACGTTGAGGATAGCATGGCCGTACTCAGGGTCGTTATCTCGCTTGCTGGCTGCTGCGTCGGTCGCGTGGTACATTGTGTTACCGGCGACATCAATCAGGTGAGCGCACTCACGCGCCTCCTTTGTCTGGCCGTCATCTAGGTTGGGTGCGGACATATGCACCCCCAGCCTAGCGTTCACGGCATCTACGATGGTGGACACTAACGCTTGGGACCTCTGCCGAAGATCCGCGTCTTTGTCGGTCTCGTCGCCAATCCCGGCCACGATCGCCCCGCGCAAAGTCGTCAGAATCGTCCGTACTTCGTCGGGGTGCTCCCACGGCGTCGCAAGCCAGCTGTCAAGAACAACCTTAGCTTCCTGAGACTGATAGGTGACCCAAAGAACGGTCAGTTTGTCGGCAATGGCTTTGCACAAGCGATGCGCCCGGTCTGATCCGGCGGGCTCACGATGCAGCAGCGCTAGTAGTAGCGTCACTGTCCGCGCCGGCTCCGAATGAATCAATCGCGAGACTACGTCGCCGAGCACATGCTCGATGACCGTCAGATTTTGTTCGTTTTCCAACACTTGTGCGATGAGTTGCCAAAAGTGCTCACGGTCGATATCCCAGATGCGCCTGATCCGCACGGCAGCGTTCAGTCGAACCGCGGGGTGTGGGTCGGTCAATAGAGGCTCCGCCAAAGGATAGATGACATGGTAGAGGTCTGGGCGCTGATAGACGAGATCGAACGCGGCCTCGGCGGCTTCCACCCGTGCGGCCGGCCCGCCCCAGGCAGCAGACTTCTCGAACTGCTCTTCCGTGGCGTCGTTGAATTCCGGACTTGCAGAATGGGCGGCAATCCCCCACAGATCAAGAAACAGGGCGTCCTGATCCGGGGTTGGTGCGGGCTCGCTAGCGAGCAGCTTGCGCGACACTATGACATGACAACCCTGACCGATGATCGCTTCAGCATACTGCCGCAAATCCGCGTTGGGCGTGTCAGCCGCCAGCGCTGACTGTATTGCGACGAGAGGGGCGAGCGCCTCCGCTAAGGAGGCAGAAGGAATTTCGTCAGAACCGGGCTCCAGACGCAACTGGGTCTTGGCAGCATTGATCGCGGCGATGACTGTAGCATTTTCTGGCGCTGCCCGATCAACGTTCTCCATCCAATGGAAGTCGTCGGCATCGACCACGCTGGATTGAATGACGAAAAGGCGCTTGTTGTCGACTGCAACGTCCTGCGCTTTGGCGTCGACGATCTCGCGAGCCTCATCGGTCGTCAAATTGTCCCGGCCAATGGCGGTGAAAACGCGCTCCAAAAAGCCTCGACGCGCGTCGTCGCGATAAGTGAAACGCTCGAAGTTGAAGCTTAGGGCTGCGCGCTCAAAAGCCTCCTGTTCATCTAGGGACCGTCGTCTGAAACCAGCTGCAACGACATCTATTGCGTCCTTTCGGGTGTCGGGAAGGACAAGGAAGGGCTCTGCTGCCGCGAACGGCCAGACGCGGTCGATGAGGCTGTCACCACGCTCTACGGCGCATAGGAAGAGCCGGGACCAGAAGATCGCCGATGTACATTCGTTGATCAAAAGGTCGGCCAGGATGGCGGCGTCAGGTTCTGACGCGTCGCGAAGCCGCGTCCGCAATTTCAACACCAAGCTCTTCGCATCAGAGGCATACTGATCGTCCGGGTTATGCGCCCAAATGTAACTGTGATCTTCCCGCAGGCGGATCGTGCGGCCGCTAATGTCCAGTTGAACGTCCAGAGCCCCCTCGCTAATGGGATGCACGCGGCGAAGGTAGCCATCGAGAGCGGCTACGACCGCTTTCACAGCGGCACGTGGTTGGTATTCGAGGAATTGCGGCAGGTATGCGCCGAGCGACCACCGCGCGCCGTTGTAGTCCTGGCGAGTGTTAGAGGTCAGGTTGAGAATTCGGCTCTGGCCAAGCTGCGTCTGCCGATCCTCAGTCACCTCGTAGTCGAAGACGACACGGTAGATAACGGTGACGAACTCGGGATCAGCCGCACCGATGGCAGCGATCTTGTAACAGATCGTCGGCACCTCCTCGTGGCCAAACCGGTTCAACCGCTCACGGGTAAAAAGCTTTGCAAGCAGGAGCCGCGACGCGGCAATGTCAGTTACGTAGGTGTCAATTACGAAGCCGATCGCCGATCGAACGATGAACTCGACGTTCTGCTGAGCCAAGCCGTGGGCCAGCAACGCACGGGCTGCTTCACCAAGCATCGGAGTGAGGGGACCATCCTTAATGCGTTCGATGAGATTGTGTAGCAGGAAGCGGAGCGTTCCAGCGACTGGCCCAGGCTTCTCCGCCATCCGTGCGGCCAAGAAGACCCAAGGTTCGATGGGAACGTTCTTTTCGTCCTCAAGTCGCACGACCAGGGCGCCGCTGACGTGCGACAGGGTATTCGGGGCGGTGGCGTCGCCGGAGATCGCGAGATCGCATAGCCAAAGGCAGTCCTCGGCAGCAGTTGGAAACTCGGCGCCCAGTCGACCTGCCGTGCTGCGGATGATTGGGTCGCCGTCTTCGTCATTGATCAGGCGACCGAGTGCGATCCAGAACCTGGCATGGTCGGTCTCGGTCTCCCAAATCTCCCGCAGCACAAACCCTAGCGCAGGTGAGAGCATCAGGCCGAGGGCTTCGGCCTTGCTGAATCGATAGGCTCCACTGACGATGTTGCTTGGCTCTAACGCCAGTTGCGCCGCGGCATAGTCGAAGATCAGGTGGTGGCGGAACTGTACCCAGCGGTCGCCGTCAACAACGACGAGGACACCCTCCTTACAGAGAATGTCGATCATGGCTGGATCATTGCCCGCCGCTTGAAGCACAGGAGCACGAAGCGCTCTTGCCTTAATCATGAGCTGCACCACGCGGCTCAGGCTAGTTCTGGCCGGTAGCCCATGGCCGTCGACGCGATGTTCCCAATAGAGGCGCAGCAGATCGGCTTGAGATGATACTTGGCCGAGGCCTCCAACTGCCCCGCCGGTGATTAACTCGCTGAGCAAGCGGGTGTTGAACGGCACCATGGCCAAGTCGCGCAGGCGGGTGGGCGCTTGTGCGAGGTAGTCAGCCAGCGCAGGCGCCCGGCAGAGAAGTTGGTCGAACTCCTCTGCCGACCAAGAAGGCACCTGAATGTGCCGAACGCCAGCAAAAGTCGGGTCCGCCAGTAAACGGTCTGGCGGCGCCCCTTTGAACAGTGCGCGGAACTGATGTCCCATACGCAGGTCAAAGTTGCGGATTGAGGCGACTACATTCCAACGCCCCTTCAATTCTAGCACCCGCTCGATGAGTGATCGGAAGACACCTTCCCCGCGACCGCCCCTGGTCGCGTCTAGGGCATCTACAACGAGATAGGCTGGTTCGGAGCCGTCCCAGGCTTCCAGCACCTCCAACAGCGGGCGCTTCAGACCCAGTTCAAGCGAAAGGCCTTCTAAGCTCTCGACCGAGTACCGATCAACGGCAAGTTCCAAGACGTCGGCACCGGAAGCGCTCAGGGTCTTCGCTAGGGCGTTCATTACGCCGCTCTTGCCGGTCCCGGGTTCGCCGATGATGAGCAAAGGGCCGCTACGTACAGCGTCTTCGACGGCAGATTGGCAGTCGCGTTGAACGGTGAGCGGCGCGCCGCTATCGACCTCGATTTTCTCGTAGGCGCCGAGCGCTTCGGAGATGCGTTTGGAATGCCGCTTCAGAGCTTCGATGTCGTCGCGATATTCCGGTGCTGCTCCAAGGGCGATGCCGTTACCGGCCAAGAGATTCCGCCAGGTGACCAAATCACCCCCACCACGCTCCTTCATCAGCCGGCCGCTAAGATCGGTCAAAACTGTGAAAGCGACCCCAGCGTCGAAGTCTAGACCGAACGCCTTAACAAGCGATCCCCCGGCCAAGGCCGGACCACGTGCTCCGTCGAACTCAAAGACCGTAACCAATTTGGATAGGTCCGCGAGCAGGACACTATCGAAGGGGTCCTTGGTGATGCTTTCCCAGGCCCGTTTGACGTGAGAAGCGAACACCTCATAGGCCCGTTGCTGAGCGTCATTCAGCGCACCGCCGCCTGACTGCGAGGCGAGGCGTAGGGCCGCCGGTAGGTCATATCTGATTTGGGCCGAGGCCTGAGGGCCAACGGCGAGAACGAGGCGGTCGCGTGCGGGGTCAAGGGGGCGGTTCCAGTCCATTGAACCATCGCCCTGGTTTGACGCGTGCCAGTGCCGCACGAACTGGGTGATTGTCTTGCCGAGCGGCGAGCCGGCATCGTCGCTCAGGGATGCTGTCGTCTTCGCCTGAATGGCGACAAACCCGCCATTACTCGTCTTAACCAGCAGATCGTCGACTGGAGCTTCGGTTTCGAAGCGGACCCACTCCGGGGTCGCGGCGCCAAGCCGAAAGCTCTCGTCGAACCGGTCGCCTGCCAGAATCCATGATGAGATCAGAGCCCCAAGCTGTTGCTGAAAGCGAATGCCTGCACTCGTCGCGGCTCCGCCGCCGCCGATGCGATCATTTCGGAGAGTGTTGGGCGGCGTGTCGGTCAAAGCTTGCTTTCAGTTTGAAACTTGAGTGAAGATTACCAATAATCGGCGTTCGCTGCGTTCTTGGCAACCAGATATGGCTCCCGTTTTTCAGACAATGCGATAAGCTAAAATCCGACCTGAGCGAAGACGGACTTTACAGGCAAGGTTACGCGGTAACGATATTCGAGTGAGTTCAGATCACGTGTTGCTGTGGGAGAAAACCGTGGTGAACTGACGCTGGTGGAGATTGCTCTGAGACCGACACGATTCAGGGCTTTGAACCAATTATGTCTGCTATGGGGAACCTGATGGGGCGCATTCAATGGGCGGGATGGAGGGCGGGAGCGGCATGTCAGCTATCGGTTAGAGCAAACGATAAGCCGCTATTGTGACGCTAATGCTCATGACGGCTACCGACCTGTTGCTCCCTTCCGACGTGGTGCCGGGAATGTTAGTTCACATCACAACCAGTCGGTCTTGATCGGCAATCAAATCCTGTTTAGACGCTGCACGGACAATTGGTGAGATCTTTCGCCATATAATATGTGCGACAGCCGTCCACGGTGAAATGATTAACCTGCGCGAGGTTCTCTCGAGTGATAATTCCGTCAGGCGCATTCCCAATCAAGGCCAGTGACGCTGTCAGAGGGATGAGTAGACGCCTCGGGATATCCGGGGTAATGAATTCTCCAGACTGGGGGCGTATCGCTCCCCACCGCACTGTTTCTTCGAGTTGGCGGGCCAATTCGTCAATCTTAAATTGAAGCCAGATGCCATTAAGCTGACGACTTGGGATACGGCCACCAGTTCTGATAAATAGATAATGATCTTGTTCCAGATTTTCCTCCTGCTCTAAGGTCAGTCGGTCGCCGGTATTACTGGCTAACTGGGTTTCTTGATCCTTCAACTGGGTATACCTCGCCCGCATGTATGGGTATACCTCGCCCGCATGTACCAGAGTGCATAGAAGCGATTAACGCGTCTTCTTTGTTCCACGTCGACGATACCACATTGCTCAACAATCGTTTTTTCAGCAATTTCCTGAAACTGATTTTCAATCTCAAGCATATAGCCGGACTCTGAGCGCTGGTCCCACGCTCTTTTCGCACAAAATATCCCGTCTGTTGGCTTGGCTCTGCGGGAGCGCCGACGTAAAATGTCATAGACGTCCACCGTTCCTTGAGTATTGGTCAGCCTGCTGATGCTTTTGGTCGGAAAAACATGCTGCAACAGCGTCAACTGGTTGGGATTTTTAGGACGAGTCTTTTCAGGCTTAGACCACTGGGCTTCATCATCGTAATCCGGTTGACCGCAGGCAATTGCGCCCGCAATCGCTGCGGCGGCATCGCACCCGTTCTGACTGTATATTGATATGGTTCGATTAAATTTCTTAAGGGAATTCATCACACAATAGAACGGAAAACCGCGGATTTAATCAAGGGGAGTAGTGACTTTGATCGACATTATGACTCTTCAAAGGCAACTTTCTGCGCAGGGAAGCTGATAGGCTTCGAAACAGTTAAGTCCGCTATCGGGATGCAAGTAGGAGCCCCTCTATATTCTGTTAGGAGGCGACTGCCGCCTGTCTGCTCTGTTCACTAAGAATAGAGCAGACAGGCTGGCGTGGGGGGAAGTAGAAGATCAGTTATCGAGTAGCAAAGTCATCAATGATGTGCCGGGCCACAACATCATATGCAAGAGATAGTTTGCTGATCTGAATCGAGATAAATCCAATCTATATGCTCACAATTCGTCACCACTGCTACCAAACCCCGGGCTGAAAAGGCGCTTGTAGAGACGCTCTGCGTAGCTATCCGTCATTCCAGCAATATAATCGCATACACGACGCTCCTTAGAGCTTTCTATACATCCATCTTGCCAAGAGGATTGGGGAATTAGCTTTTCAGGATCTGAAAGTAAAGTATCGAACAGTTTCTTTACGACTCTTTGACCTCGTCGTTCAAGCTGCTGCACCTCAGCCTTCCTGATTATGAGTTCGTAGGCTAGTCCTTTGAGGGATTTCAATAGTTTTGCATGAGGGTCGGGAAGACGTGCGTTAAATCTGAGAAGCTGATGACTGTATAATGTATTTTCTTTAATGTATACAGAACTGACAAAAAGATTAACAAGTCTAGAAATCATCTGTTTCCGTTTAAAGCTGTCAGAAAGTAGACATTCAGAGACTAAATTGGCGGTTAGGCCATCCAAATCCGTGCTCTTAAGTCCATCGAAGGCTTGAGTTATTGCTTTTTTGACTTCGCTTTCGGTCGCTAGACCGCGAGCGACTATGTCTTCTATGTCATGAATACCATAGGCGATGTCATCTGCCAGTTCGAGAATGCTGCAGTCGAGAGTGTGGTAGGCGCCTTTCCCATCAGCTGATTTTATCAGATGACCTCTATCGGCAGACGAGAAGCCTTGAAGAGCCCACTCAACAACATCTTTCTCGTCATCATGAAAAGACTTAGGCGGTTTCGTCTTAAAATCATCAAGTTCAAAATATTTCATTGAACACGGATACTTTAATATTGCGAGCACTAGCCGACGTGTTGGATACAGGCCTTTTCCTCGCTCCATATACTTCTCGAGTTTCGTTAAAATACGAAGGGTCTGACCGTTTCCTTCGAATCCTCCGTGTCCGAACATGGCTTCATGCAGGGCTTGCTCTCCTTTGTGGCCAAACGGCGGATGACCAAGATCATGGGCAAAACATGCAGCTTCAATCAGATCACGCTTGGGTAACCACTTTAAAACCGGCCTAGGTAAAGTCTTTTTGTTGGATTTTAATACTTGGAGTAGACCATAACCGACTTGGGCTACCTCGATAGAATGAGTTAATCGAGTGCGATGGAAATCACCTTCTCCGACTCCCATAACCTGCGTCTTACCTTGCAGCCGCCTAAAAGCAGCTGAATGCATTATACGCGAACGATCCCTCTGAAATGGCGAACGGGGGTCTCCTGCGCGTTTAGGCTGATTTTCAGGGAATTGCTCTTCAAAAAAGCTTAAATCAGAGGTCATGGGTATGTCCTGCTTCTAATGATCTAGGTCGATTTTTAGTCGAAGATTTATGCTTTCCAATGTCGGTTACAAGGAAGCTGCCATGCTACATCGTCGTCACTGACGCACGAAGAGACTAAATTTATTATTTGGCTGCTGGGCCAATTCGACGGTTCACATTCGAACAGATGATGTCCGCTGTGTGGAAAACCAGTTGGCGATATTTATGTCTGACATGTAGGCGTCTGCCGCCTGTCCGCTTATCGTTCCTTGAGTAGACAGGCGATTCAGGGGGGGGAACGGAATGTCGGTTATCAGTTTATTGTTGTCCGATATCGGACATTCACGATGCGAGATTAATCTGAATAGATTGCCTCTAAGTCCGGTAAAATCGCCAGAAAGACATCACTCATAATTTGGCGCATCCAAGGATTATCGGCCGTTCTCTGCCAGAGGATCGATACAGAATAGTCTCCCAAATCGATGGGTGCCGCGCAGACCGTAAGACCCGAAACGGCAGCGAGGCTCTGCGCGGCATGGAGGGGCAGTGTGGCAATGGCACGCGTTCCAATCAGGAAAGGGGGGAGCGCAGAAAAATGCGTCAGTGCCGATTGTACCCGGCGTGCGTGGCCCAGAGTTTTCAACACATGGTCCACGATGCCCTCACGTCCGGAAAAGGACACCAGAAGATGTGGCAGCGTCAGGTAATCTTCCAGTGTCAAAGGAAGTGTAAGGCCGCAGGCGACTGGATCAAGCAGGCAGGCATAACCGGACCGCCCGATTTCCTGCCGCTGCAATCCGGATCGCACATTCGGCTGTGCGACAACGGCAAAGTCGATTTCTCCTGCTTCGAAAAGAGCCTCGACGCGATGTTTGTTGGCCTGTCTGAATGTCACCGAAACCCGTGGGGCTTCCTCTGCCAGACGTTTTGCGATCAGGGGGCCAGCCGCGATCTGGAAGTCGTCGGACATTCCCAAAGAGAAATGCTGTCGGCTGGTTGCCGGATCAAATGCCGTGACGGTTGAGAACGCTGTCTGGATCAGCGTCGCTCCGTTTTGTAGCGGTTCCGCCATGGCAATTGCCCGAGGGGTTGGTTGCATGCCGTCACGTGTGCGGACGAACAGGGGGTCATCCGCCGCTTCCCGCAGGCGGGCCAGAGAAGCGCTGACGGCGGACTGGCTCAGGGACAGTCGCCGTGCCGCTCTGGAGACGCTGCGTTCTTCCCAGAGTGCCAGAAACGTGGTGGCCAGATTGAAATCGAGGCGTGAAATATCGACCATGGTGATTTAGACTATTAAAACAATCAATTTGCCCGATAATGGGAAAAAGTCCACTCTTCCTCTTACTGTAATCCGCTACATGCATGAGAGATCCGGACATGAGCCAGCGTCGCGTCGCCGTTATTCAAGCGGGAACCAGTCTTTTCGACACTCCTCGGACACTGGATCGGATGGAAGCCCATTGTGATGCGGCTACCGCACAGGGTGTTGAGCTTGCAGTTTTTCCGGAAGCGTATGTTGGCGGATATCCAAAAGGGCTGAGTTTCGGCGCTGTTCTGGGAAGCCGCTTCCCGGAAGGGCGTGAGGATTATCTGCGTTACTGGAAATCTGCCATTGACGTGCCAGGGGCAGAAACGGCGCGGATTGGCTCGTTTGCAGCGAAAATGAAGGCCCATCTCGTTGTTGGGGTTATCGAACGTGATGGGGCTACGTTGTATTGTACGGCGCTTTTTTTCGGACCCGATGGGACACTTCTTGGCAAACATCGCAAGCTGATGCCGACCGGCACCGAACGATTGGTCTGGGGACAAGGAGACGGTTCGACCATTCCGGTTTTTGAGACGGATATCGGCCGTATCGGGGCTGCGATCTGCTGGGAAAACTATATGCCGGATCTGCGGCAGAGTATGTATGTCCGGGGTATCAATCTCTGGTGTGCGCCTACGGTAGATGAGCGCGATATCTGGCAGGCTTCCATGAGGCATATTGCCTATGAAGGACGGACGTTTGTTCTTAGTGCCTGTCAGTACATGACGCGTGCGGATGCGCCGGAGGAGTATGCCTGCCATCAGGGCAATAATCCGGACACCGTGCTTATTCGGGGTGGCAGTGTGATCGTCAGTCCGCTTGGAGAAATCATTGCCGGACCAATTTATGATCGTGAAGCGATCATTACGGCTGATATCGATCTGGATGATGTAATCCGGGGGAAATACGATCTGGACGTGGCAGGCCATTACGCCCGTCCTGATATATTCAGTTTGCAGGTTAACAACGCCTGTCAAAATCCAGCATCGTTCTCTGCGCAAGAGATCGATGCTCCACTTCCCACGATGAAGATCGAATAAAATAACTGTGGCCTCTATCGCCTTGCCGTAACTACTGAAGCCCTCCTTTTAGAGCCCTTTTGGAAATTCAGGGATGAGCATTTCGGCGTAGCATGAGGCTTCCCATGGCGATGTGGATCATGGCCTCTGCCACGTCGATACGCTGTTCGTAATCCCTCACCAGTCGGCGCCAGCGGATCATCCAGCCGAATATCCGTTCAACGACCCATCGACATGGCAGAATTTCAAATCCTTTTGCCGTATCTGAGCGCCGGATGATCTCGACCGTGAAGTCGTGAAAGGCGGCTTTGTCCATCAACTGCAGGCGGTCATAGGCCCCATCTGCGAAGAAATGCTTCACCCACGTCCAGCGTTGGCGGATAGCATCCAGGATCATCTGTCCACCCGCACTATCCGAAATATCGGCTGGTGTCAGCCTGACCAGAAGCAGTCGGCCATCGGTATCGACCGCGATATGACGCTTGCGGCCAACGATCTTCTTGCCGGCGTCATAGCCACGGGTCATTGCATGAGGAGCCTTGATACTCTGGCTATCGATAACGCCCCCAGATGGACTGGCCTCGCGTCCCGCAGCTTCACGATCAAGCATCAGGCAGACATCATGGATGGTTTGAAACAGGAAACGGCGCATTAGCCTGCGGAACCACCAATAGACGGTCTGCCATGGACCAAAATGAACAGGCAACATTTCCCAGCCACAACCTGAGCGGACAAGATAGCGCAGCGCATTGATGATCTCACGAAAATCGGTCAATCGTTTCCGGCCACGCCGGTTCAAAGGTGGCATCAGGGGCGCTATGCGTTCCCATTCTTCATCGGTCAGATCAGACGGATAACGCTTCGTCTTGCCTGTAATGTCGGCCATTCGGCCGCGTTGTTCTGGCGTCCACATCCTGAGTTTGAATCACGCGACAGACACCCTGAAAACCACTCACGCTCAATTTCCAAAAGAACTCTTAGATGTCACGGCAAATTTCGTATCTGGGGATGAACTGCTATGGGGGGGGAGAGCGGAATGTCGGCTCTCGGCGCAAGAAAGGCAAAACCGGACATGCAACGGGTAGTCAATTCTGTTTAAGAAACACCGACGTTGCATCTTTTGGATCCAACATGTATAACTTCAGAAGTTCGCTTGCATTTTGCCCGCGATGTCAGAACTTAATAGAATCACTGCCTCTCGATCTAGCTAAATTCCTCGATTTTGAAGCCGAAAAACGAATCACAACGGTAGTGCTAGTGCCCCAATAAATCTAACCTCCGTATTCTAAAATCAGCACTCTATATCGAAAGGTATCATTTTGCCACGCGTATTGCCATCCCAAGTTATTGAATATCTAAGTATTGGAAATCGGCCCAAAAATATCACAGGGGTCAATGGAGCCGTTATAATTTCTGCGCTGACTTCCGGCTATTTGTCCGGATTGGTGCGGCTAATTGAAGAAATACCAAATGAATACATAACAATAAGCGGAAGTGATTATGGTAATCTAATATTCTCCGTTGAATCTATTAAGAATGCCGTTGAGCATTGGAGTTCAGGTCACAATATGGCATTACAGCCTCACAGCGGAAAGGGCCTGCTTGAGTTAATCCACGCTGCATTGGTAAAGTGTCCAGACGCTGTGCCTTCACCGACTACAACTGATTTGCTATTTGTCGATGATGAGGAGATGCGTAAGAGTATTCGTGCGGATCTATCTAGTGCTTCCAGTGCTCTGAGTAATGGAGAATGGAAAGCTGCAACTGTCTTGGCCGGTTCTGTTTGTGAGGCGTTGCTGTTGTGGGCTATACCAAAAGCGAAGGATTATGATCCACAGGAAATCAAAGACTCTCAGGGAATCTGTTGCGCCCCTGAAAATTTAGAGCTCGCAGCATTTATCGATAGGGCATCAGCTCTGAAAATTATTACGACTGGCACTCGTGATATTGCCCATCGTGCTCGCAATTATCGAAATTTAATTCATGCTGGTCGCGCAAGGAGGCTCGCTCAAGACTGTGACCGTGCATCGGCGTTGGCGGCATTGGCGGCTGCAGAGTCCATTATCAGAAATCTGAAGATGGCAACCGAGGCCGCGAATGGATTGACGCTGACGGATGCGCAGTTGGCAAGCGATGCATCTCAATACGCAAAAAAGTGATCAGGACGTATCTAACTCAATGTCGAGGAAAAAGCCGGGATCGCTTGGGATTGTTCGAAGATAGGTCATAGATAAGCAATTGACGAGTATCGAATATCTTACGTACGGAGCAAAAAAGCGCGAGTTTCAATATTCCGTCTGATAGGTAGGCTGCTTATTGGCTTCACCGAATAGCCATGATGTCTATATGCTATGTCTGCTTTAAAAGAGGTATGGAGCCAACAAAGCGACCGCTGTGAGGGCGAGTGCAGCCTGTCTGTTCTGGTTCTCTTGAGCCGACAGGCTGTTTAGGCATGTTTACGACCATGTAGGTGGCGGAAGCGGCTATCCCCTTTCCTGCACAAGATTCCTCAGATAGCGGACCACTCGCTACGCACAGGTTGCAAATCTTCTTTGTCTCCCCCAGTGACGAAAACCCCTTCACTGTTGAATAAGAACGAATACTCATTTGATCCGAGCAATTCCAGCGCCTCTTCGCGCGTATGATCTGCTGTTGCTTGACAAAAACTTCCCAAAACTGAACGCTTGATGTGACCTATCGCGTTATTGCTTTTGGCAAAGAACTCGGCATTCCCTTCTGGAGGGAGAGCTATAATCTCGAGATCGTCACCATCAGCGTTCGACGATCTCGTCCCAAAGCTAGGGGGATTTTTAAGGTGAATATTTGCCGCCGCCAGTTCCGCGGCCAACTCGCGAGCTTGCGCCGAATTCATCACGCCCGTGATTCTTGATAAAACGGGCTCTACAGCCTCCAGACAAATTCCGGAATCATCAAACACGGTGTATATAGCTATGTCTTTTACTCGAATGTACAAGCTGTAAGCGCTGGACACGGTAGCAATATCAAAAAATTCATCTTCGGAGTTCTCTCCAACTTCGACGAACAACATTGATCCGTGGACATACTTACCAATCTTTGCGCCGGAGTAATGGGCGCGGGCGAGACAATGCATGTGGTGAAATGTTGACCAATCATAGCCATCAGATATGTAGAATCGTCCAAGGCGCGTATCCGGGTTCTGTAAAAGCGTTTTGTCTTTAAGGTGCATTTTTACAAAGAGTAGGGCCATCCACTGAAACAGGCGCTCGGTCCCCTCGCGCTCGACCAACGCGCTTAGACCTGAAAAGCCCTTCCCAAACGCTTCGCTGATTGGTTTTTCAAAATGCTCCGCAAGACCCGTGTTACATTCAGTGCAACACGGGATGGTATAACTTCCATATCGGTGCAGCCTACCGTTCGGAAGCTGAATATTCCCCGAGTGAATATTGACATTCCTCAACAACCAATTTGGTATAACATGCTCTCTATTGAATGGGACTTTACTCGGATGTCGTCCGCATATAAAGCAATGATCGCCCTCACAGATATCAGAAACAAATTTGTCTATACTACAAAATCGTAGGCGACCGGTTTTGTCGTAGATCGACTTGTCAGTGGTGATGGGCATCATGAGATTATGCTGGAGAACTCACAAAATTTCAACAAGATTACAGTGAGTAATGTTTTAACCGAACAATGTTTCACCTACACGTTTGGCATGCTTGTTGCGACCGCAAGCTGAACCACTCTAAAACTGATGGAAGCCAGTCTTCGAAAGTCGAACATTCATGTCTGTTCTTCGCAATCACATATTGGTGCACCGACGTCCGATATGAGAGGCAAAGTGGCCGCAGGAGTCTGCGCTATTCACGTCCGCTATGCGGAAAGCGATCGAGGATCGCTGTATTTCCGATATGAGGCGGAACCCGCCTGTCTGCTTGTCGCGCACTAAGCAGACACACTGCTTTCGCCTACATAGCGGTCATTAACGACCAGATATAAGAAGCTGGAAAGCAGACATGAATATTCATATTCTTGCTTTCCACTTATTTATAAAATCCGCCTCTCACACTAACAATATCATAACATATAATAATTTGCAATTTATATATCTCCGATATCACTTATGTTTAGGGGTGTCATAGTTTATATAGAACCCTGCTGTCGGAAACTGATTTATTTTTCCTTTTTCTGTTTCTTTAGCATAAATATAATTATTTATTTTCATTTCGATATGATATGTTTTGCATTCTTTTTGTTCATTTAGTTTTGTACTAATCTGACAGATTGAGGCATCAAAATTTCCAATATGTGTGTTAGCTAAAGAACTACCAACAATATATGTATTAGCTTGCGTGAATGGAATAACTATTAAGGCAATCATAAAAATTGCTGGTACTACCCAAAAAATAGATTTTTGTTTTATCGAGGTAGACACTATGAAGGCAAAATACGTCAAGGCCACTAGTATTGTCCCCGTTGCAATTATTGATCCAAATAATCCATAATTAAAAAAAGAAAAAACAATAACACAAGATATAATAATTAATGAATACAAACCCATAACCAATGACAGACACTTTTCCTTGAGTTTTTTTGTAATAACCCAGAATCCCAAGGCAAATGATGCGATTGCATAGTTGTAAGCAGAGTTTATCATCACGACAAAAGGAATATATTCGTGCACAAGATCGCTATCGTAAAAATAGTGAGATTTCATATACTCAAACATATAAATATTGGGTAAATTTTCTAAAACTATATCTAAGGTGTTGATTTTCGTTGAGAACTGGGCTCTTCCGCACTTTTCGTGATGGGTATCTTGTACTGTGGTTCTGGAACTGGAAAACCCTGAAAGTCGCCCACTTTCATGGATATTCCCCAGTGTCACGCCTTCGGATCCTTGATCTTCCCCGTTCCCTCGTCGTTCGTCGTGTTGTTGCACTGGGCAACAGAGTGGAGATCGAAGTCGGTCTGCGCAAGCGGAGTGTACTGTGTCCGGACTGTCAGTGCCCGACACAACGCGTTCACAGCTTCTATCAGAGAAAACTTGCGGATCTTCCATGGCAGGGCCGTCCGGCCACGCTGATCGTTTCTGTACCACGCTTTTTCTGTCAGGCTGCGGTCTGTCCACGTCGGACCTTTGTGATGCCCCTTGACGGGATAACCGTACGTCATGGCAGACAGACCACGCGTCTTACCGATCTTCATTATTATATCGCCCATACCCTGGGCGGTTCCGCTGGTGCACGAATGACCGTGCGCCTGTGTTGCCCCATCAGCCCGGACACTCTCATTCGCCGCCTCCTTTCCCGGGCACGGAACACCAAGAAAGACATGCCCCCTACACGCGTGGTAGGGGTGGATGACTGGGCATGGCGACGGGGACATCACTATGGAACGATTGTGGTAGATCTTGAGAAAAATGATGTCATTGACCTCCTGCCAGATCGGGAGGCTGCGACCCTGGCCCAATGGCTGCAGGCCCACCCCGGTGTTGAAATCATTGCCAGAGACCGTGCCGGTGCTTATGCAGATGGATGCCACAGAGGCGCGCCATCAGCTCTTCAGGTGACGGACCGCTGGCATCTGCTGAAGAACCTGTCAGAGGCTTTTGTCAGCATACTGGGCCGTTTCACGACAACAGTCAGAACCCTGACGCGACAACTCAGCGCATCAACGACATTGAGCGAAACGTCTGGAACAGTCAGGACACAACCGGAAGAAACGCAGACGCTCATCAGGTCAGTCTCTGGGGAGCGACGTGAAACTCTTTTCAATGAAGCTCTTGCCCTGAAAGCAGAAGGGCACAGTATTCAGGCTATCGCCACAACGATCGGGGTAGAGAGAAAAACCGTGCGGCGCTGGTTTCAGCGGGGCCATGCGCCAACATGGAAAAGGACGGTTCCGACACGCAGCATACTCGGGCCTTACATATCCCATCTGGAAAAGAGATGGGTCGAAGGATGTCGGAATATTCGCCAGCTATGGCGGGAACTCCTGGAGCAGGGGTTTACAGGAAAATATGGCACTGTCCGGAAATGGGTGACGACGCGACAGGGTATTTCCACGAAACCCATTTCTTCCGCGTATGTCTCGCCCCCTCTGGGGCGCAAACTTGCACGCCTTCTTCTTGCAGATGATCCATTGTCTGCTGGACGACAGGACGGGCTACCTGTTCCTGCCCTTCTGGAAGCCGAACCGCAACTCGCTGTCACGCTCTGCTGGCTCAGGAAAATGCAGAACCTCCTCTGTAAAAAGGAGGACACCAGAAAGGAAGGCGATCTAAAGGCCCTGCTGGAAGAAGGGAAAACGACGCTGCTATCGCGTTTGATTCCTGCGCTTGAACGGGATGCTGCTGCCATTGAAGCTTCTCTCGTCACACCATGGACAACCAGCCCGGTTGAAGGACAGATCAGCCGACTGAAAATGATCAAGCGAACCATGTTCGGAAGAGCAGGCTTCGAACTCCTCAGGGCTCGTGTCCTCCAACCCGCATAATCAAAAACATCATCACGAAAAGTGCGGAAGAACCGAGAACTGACCCGGGTTTTTCATCAGGAATTGACCCAGCCAGATGCTATTTCAGGCATAGTCGGGCGGGCGGTCAAGAAGAGGATCTGTCCTTTCTGTTTTTTGACGCGGCGGTGCTGGCGCGGAACCTGTAGCTGTCATTTCCTGTCTCGAGGATATGACAGTGATGGGTCAGCCGATCGAGGAGCGCCGTTGTCATCTTCGGGTCACCAAAGACGTCTCCCCATTCACTGAAGCTCAGATTGGTTGTGATGATGACAGTGGTGCGCTCGTAGAGGCGGCTGAGCAGATGGAACAGCAGGGCGCCCCCAGATGCACTGAAGGGGAGATAACCGAGTTCATCAAGGATCACGAGATCCAGGCGGAGCAGCCTGTCGGCAATCTGCCCGGCCCGGTTGGCGGTCTTTTCCTGTTCGAGCGCATTGACCAGGTCGACCGTTGACCAGAAGCGCGCCTTCTTGCGGTGATGGGTGATCGCCTGGATGGCCAGCGCGGTCGCCAGGTGGGTTTTTCCGGTTCCCGGACCACCGATCAGCACGACATTTTCAGCACGCTCGATGAAGTCCCCGCTATGGAGCTGGCGGACCATGGGCTCGTTGACCTGCGTATTGGCAAAGGAGAACCCGGACAGGTCCTTGTAGGCAGGGAACCGGGCGGTCTTTGTCTGGTAGGCGATGGAGCGCACTTCGCGTTCGGCCAGTTCCGCCTTCAGGAGTTGTGAGAGGATAGGGATGGCCGCCTCGAAGGCAGGTGCGCCCTGCTCGATGAGGTCAGCCGTGGCCTGGGACATGCCATACATCCGCAATCCACGGAGCATGACGACAAGTGAAGCAGCGGCAGGATCATGACGCATGGCGGCTGTCCCTTCGCAGGATGTCATACCGCCCTGTATCGGCGCACGGTTCATGTTCGAGCACCAGGGCCTGTGGGGCATCGAGCCGGGGAACCACGGTTCTCTTGGCATCGATCAGGCGATGAAGCGTATTGAGAACATGGGTCTTGGTCGCCACACCATCTTCAAGAGCCAGTTCAACCGCGCAGAGGACAGCCTGCTCATCATGCTGCAGCACAAGGGCCAGGATTTCAGCCATTTCCCGGTCGCCTCCAGGCCGCCTGAGCAGTTGATCCTGCAGGGTCCGGAAGGCAGCTGGCAATTCGGTAAACGGCGCGCCATTGCGCAGGGCGCCCGGTTTGCGCTGGATGACCGCCAGATAATGCCGCCAGTCATACACCGTGCGGCCTGGCACACCATGCGAACGCGTGATGATCCGGTCATGCACGCACAGAACCTGCCCTTCGGCGATAATGCGCAGCTTGTCAGGATAAACCCGCAGGCTGACCGGACGATTGGCAAAGGAGGCCGGCACGCTGTAGCGATTGCCTTCGAACTGGATCAGGCAGGTTGGTGAGACGCGTTTGGTCTGTTCGACAAACCCGTCAAAGGGACGCCCCGGCACCATGAGGTGAGGACGCTCGCTGGCATGGACCTCGGCGATGCTCCGGGCCAGTTCGATATGCTGCAGCCGTTCCCAGCAGTCCAGGCAGCGGGCTTCCAGCCACGCATTCAGCGCCCCCAGATCAGGAAAGGCAGGCAGATCCTGCCAGATATGACGTCGGGCATCCTGCACGGTCTTCTCGATCTGCCCTTTCTCCCATCCCGCTGCCGGATTGCAGAAGGTTGTCTCGAACAGATAATGGCTGGCCAGGGCCATGAAGCGCAGGTTGACCTGACGTGCCTTGCCAGAGCCAATCCGGTCCACGGCCGTCTTCATGTTATCAAAAATACCCCGCCGCGGCACGCCACCGAGCACGCGGAAGGCCTCGGTAAGCGCATCAAAAAGCATCTCGTGGGTCTGTAGGGGATAGGCCCTGAGTATGAAGGCCCGGCTGAAGGACAGTTTGGTGTGGGCAACCTGCAGCTTGACGCGATGCCCGGCAATCACCGCCCAGTCCTCGCCCCAGTCAAACTGGAAGGCTTCCCCGGGCTGGAAGCACAGGGGCACGAAAACACCCCGGCCCGTTGTCTGGCGTGCCTGGTGCTGTTCGTGTTTCCACTGCCGGATGAAAGCAGCCACCCGTCCATAGGATCCATCATAACCCAGCGTCACAAGGTCTTCATACAACCGTCGCGCCGTGCGCCGGTTCTTGCGGGATCGGGCGGCTTCCAGAACCAGCCATCCTCTCAATTTGTCAGCAAACGGGTCCAGTCGGCTGGGACGTTCGGGAACCTGGAACCGCGGTTCAATGCTCTCTGCCCGGAGATATTTCCGGATCGTATTGCGTGACAGTCCTGTCCGGCGTTCGATCTCGCGGATCGGAAGATGATCCCGGCGATGCCACCGGCGGATCACACTCAGAAGCTCCATGTCAATCACTCCAAAAACCCCCAGCAGATGATGCCGGGGAGTGTGAAGGCATGGGTCAAATCTCGATGAAAATTTCCGCCCTACCCGGGTCATGTATGGATGCCCGCGTTCGTGCAAGCCGATGCGCTGAACAATAGAGGCGTGTGATCGGATGCGGTCATGTATCAGGCCTTTGGATGCGGTCTGAACATGACCACTGGCCGGTATGGGCTACGCGGATCTGGTGCAAATCAATTCTGCGAACTCGAGGTTCATTGACCCGAATGCTTTTCCAGACCCGTTCTTTCCGATCGTTTGTCCTTACTGTTCGACGACCTCCTCACACGCCGACATACCGCGCGTAGCTACTGCCGACTGATTGTCAGGCGGCAACCGCGCGCGGATCCCTGAAAAACTCGTTCTTCGTCTCCATGGCCCAGAGCGACCGGGCCATTTTATTGGCCAGGGCAATGGCAGCCAATTGACGGGGCTTGCGGCGCAGCAGCCGCCCGAGCCAGGTATCGGCGTCGGGCGTGTTTTGGCTGAACCAGCGAATAACGGACATGGCGCCGATGATGAGCAGCCGCCGGATGTCGCGCTGGCCCATCTTCGACGTGTGTCCCATGAGCTGTTTGCCGCCGGACGAGTGCTGCTTCGGCACCAGACCCAGCCATGCCGCGAAATCCCGGCCTCGCCGGAATGTCGACAAGGTCGGCGCGAACGCCTCGACCGCCATGGCCGTCACCGGGCCAATCCCCGGCATGCTCATCATTCGCTCCGTCCTGTCGGATTGCCCAGCCTCCTTCCTGAGCGTTTTCTCCAATGCCGAGATTCGCCCCGAAATCTGTTCAATCTGATCGAGATAGATGCGGGCCGTCTCCACGACCAGAGGCTCAATCCCGGTTTCCGCCGTCTCGATGATCCGCCCCAATTTCTGCACGTTCGTGATTCCCTTGGCGGCGATCACGCCATGCTCCGCCAGGTGAGCCCGGAGCGCGTTAATCATCTGCGTGCGCTGGCGCACGAACATGTCACGCGTCCTGAAAACCATGGCCCGAGCCTGCTGTCGTTCCGTCTTGGGCTCCACGAAGCGCATCGTCGGACGGCTCGCCGCTTCTGCGATCGCCTCGGCGTCGGCCGCATCGTTCTTCTGGCGCTTGACGAAAGGCTTCACATACGCCGGCGGCACCAGGCGCACATCATGTCCCAGGGCGGCGATCGTCCGCGCCCAGAAATGAGCGGTCGCGCAGGCCTCCATCGCAACGATGCAACGAGGCAGCTTCGAGAGAAACGTCGTCACCTGCGCGCGCGATAATTTCCTCCTGAACGCGACGCTTCCGTCTGCCCGGGCGCCGTGAAGCTGAAAAACCCGCTTTGCGAGATCAAGTCCAACAATGGTAACTTCGTCCATGGATGCCTTCTCCTTCCCGTGACGTTGCAGAACAACATCACCTTGGCACATCGCGATGCCGTCGGGAGCGGGCATCCACCCCATCAGTTCTCAGTGAAAATCAACAACATTGGTAGGCATTGATAGCGTGCAATGCCCGCGGCGAGAGCGGCAGGAGGCATGGGCGCGCCTTGCCGAACTGATAAACCCGCGGCAGCTTGATGACATGGTGCGTGAGATTGATCTGGCGGAAGCCCCGCAGGCCGCAGATATGCTGCTGGCAGGCCATGTGCGGGGGCGGCTGGTTGTGCGTATTCCCTAAACTAACAGGTTAAGACGCAGCTCTGTTTTGCTTATTGGGTGGTTGATATTGCGTCAGAACCCCACCGGGCTGGAAGATATAGATGGTATCCGCATGTGCGATGGTTGCCGGGCGATGTGCAACCATAATGCGGGTTACGTTCATATCGCGTAGGGCCTCGGCCACCTTGTGTTCGGTCAGTTCATCCAGATGGCTGGTGGCTTCATCCAGAAACAGGATTTCAGGTTTGCGGTAGAGCGCGCGTGCCAGAATGACGCGCTGCTTCTGCCCGCCAGAAAGCCCACTGCCCATATCACCTACCAAGGTTTCAAACCCCATTGGCATGCGTTTGATATCATCAATAATGGCGGCGCGGGTGGCGCATTCCACCAGCCATGCTTCATCCACCTGTTCGGAAAAGCCGCTGATATTGTCTGCAATGGAGCCAGAGAACAGGCCATCATCTTGCAATACCCCGGCAATGCGGTTGCGATATCCTTCAAGCGTCAGGCTCTCCAAGTCCGCACCATCCAGCCGGATGCTGCCTTCCTGCGTTTCCATCAGCCCCATCAGGGCCTTAAGGAATGTGGTTTTGCCACAGCCCGAAGGGCCGACAATGGCTACACTGCTGCCTGCAGGCACTTCCAGTGAGATGTTGCGGAAGATCCACGGATCCTGCGAGCCATAGCGTGCAGACAGGCCAGAGCAACTAAGCGTGCCATTGGCCCGTTGTTCACCCAATCGGGGTGGGGGCACTGCAGCCGTGGTACTTGTGGCTTCCGGGTCTGTCATCACAATGTCGGACAAACGGTCTGTCTGCACATTCAGCATACGTATCTGAAAGCCGCTGCTAATCAGATTGCCAATGCGTGTGGCGAACTGATCTTTGTAAGACAGGAAAGCCACCAGCATACCCACTGTCATGTGGCCGCTCATGACAGCACCCGCGCCCAGAACCATCATAATCAGGCGGTCAGCGCCAAAAATCAGATCGCCCATGCGGCCATAAATCAGATCATACCGTTGCAGGCGTAGGCGGATGTTAATGCTGTCCACTAGCAAATTCAGCCATGTGGTACGGCGGCGCTCGCGCAGGCCCAAAAGCTTTACGCTGGCCATGCCGCGCAGGGTTTCTATAAAATGGCTTTGCTGGCGGGCATCAATAACAATCTGTTCTTCAGATGCCTCACGGTAGATGCGGTAGGTAATTAGCCGTAACAGCACATCCAGCCCCGTGGCCACCATAGCCACCATGCCCAGCCAGCCACCATAAATGAACAGCATGATGGCCATGCCCACGGCCATTAGCCCATCCATAACCGTTTGGACCATATCGGTGGTGATGGTTTTTTGGATGGTACCCAGTGAGTTAAAGCGCGAAAGCACGTCGCCCACATGGCGTTTGGAAAAGTAATCCAGCGGCAAGCGAGAGAGATGGTCGAACAGGCTGGTGTTCCATTGCAGGCCAACCCGTGTGCTCAGCAGCAGCACGGCCCATTGGCGCACACAGCCAATAAGCATCTGCAAGAGCAAAAGCAGGGCCATGCCACAGGCAATGGTAATAAGCAGTTCATGATCGGCCGTTACCACCACTTCATCAATCACGACCTGCGAGACCATGGGCATGATCAGCGCAATCACTTCCAGCCCAAGAGAAAGCGCACCCAGCACCATAAGGGCCGGGCGTAGCCCTGCTACATGGCGAAACAGATCGCGCAGGCGCAGGGTTTCTCGGTCATCCTCGCGGCGGAAGCTATCGTTTGGGGAGGCTTCCAGGGCAATACCCGTGAACTCGCGCGAGACTTCTCCCATGCTGAGTGTGCGGCGGCCTACTGCTGGGTCATGAATGGTAACTTTGTTGCCCTTAACCTGCGTAAGCACCACAAAGTGGTTCATGCTCCAGTGCAAAATGCAAGGCATGCGCAGGTTGGGTAGATCTTCCAGCTCTAGCCGCACGGCACGGGTGGAAAGGCCCACCGTATCAGCCGTGGCGATAAGATCGCGCAGAGTAACGCCTTTAACGGATATGGAATAACGCCTGCGCAATGTGGCCAGATCAATCTGATTGCCATAATGGCCCATAATCATGGCCAGACATGCCAAACCACATTCTGCGGCTTCTACCTGTAAAATAACAGGCGTGCGCGAACGCCACCCGAATTCAAGGGATTTGAGGGTTACGCCCATTACCTCAATCCTCCGCTCACGGCGTAAAAATCATCGCGCATGCTAATAACAGGGTCGAAAATCCATTGGTACAATCTACGGGTATCAATAGCGATATCGGCTTCCACTTCCATGCCAGCTTCAAGGGGCTTGTGTTGGCCATAGGCTTCAACAAACTGCTGATCGGGGCGCACACGAATGCGGTAAATATCTTGCCCCGGATTTTGGGATTGCGTTTTGTCTTTGTCTGAAGGGGCAGCTTTCTGGCCTGTGCCATCTGTTGCAGTGACGGGCGCGCGGGTGATCTCGCTGACATGACCGCGATACAAACCAAAACGTTGGTAGGGGAAGGCTGCATAGCGCAGCAGCACGGGTTCGCCCTCATGCAAAAACCCTATAGAGGCAGAGCTGACATACAATTCAGCTTCCAAAGCATGGCCTGTGGGCAATAACGTGAGCAAAGGTGTACCAGAGGAAACCTGCTGGCCGGGGTCAACGCGAATGGCGGTGAGGGTACCATCATCCGGAGCAAGGATAATACTGCTGCGGTGGCCTTCACTTTCTGCAATCTGTTGGTCAATCTGGGCTATCTGCTTGTCCAGATCATTCAGATCATGCGCCAGTTGGCCATCGTAACGGATGAGCTTTGTGGTAAGGTCCGCAATCTTTCCTTCTGTATCTGTATAGCTTTGCAAAAACTGTGCATGACTGCTGAGTAGTTGGGCATAGGTGTAAAGCTGGCTCTGGAACTGTGTTTCTGTTACCAGATGTGCGGATTGTGCCGTTTGCATGCGGCGTACGGCAGCTTCCACCACGGGCAGCACATGGGCATCGTTATCAAGCTGGTGCCCGATATGTTGGTGTTGCTGGTTGAGGTAACGGATCTGGGTCACCATGGATTGTTTTTCCACGGGCGCATCTTGGGCGCGAATATCTTTTTGCTGCTGCAACAGATCGCGCTGGTGGCGTAACTGGGAGAGAATATGCTCCTGCGTGGGGCCTGATGAGGATGTGGCTTCCAGATCTATGGTGAACAGTACATCACCTTTTTTAACGTGTTGGCCTTCCGTGGCGTTTTGCAGGGCAATGGTGCCAGTTGTATTGGCGTTAACGGTAATAAGACCCGAAGGGGGAACCATTAAGCCAGTAGCGTGCACACGCCGGGTATAAACACCCCAGATAGTGTAGAGAATGGCCAGTAACACAAGGGCGAGCGTGAACCATGCCGCAATCCGGATAGAAAGCGGTTGAGAGGCCTGAACCTGCCCAAGCCATGATTGGCGCCGTGCTTCCAGAACCTCACGCCTAAAAAGGTCCGAACTCATGCAGGCTTTTTTGAAGGGTGCAAGGTTTTACCACTTTAGTATTTTTGCAAAATAACCAGGCGGCTTTTTGCAAACCGCCTGGAAATTTCTGAAATTAAACTTTCAGAACGTCACCCAGCAGGGAGGTCACGCCATTGGTCGTGGCGTCCAGACCCGTCAGCAGGCCGTCACCAATCTTGGTTACGCCGCTTGTTACAGCAGGAACCAGGGCATTAACCGTGCTGTTCACGCCGCCAAGGATGGTGGCCAGACCAACATCCAGACCAGCCAGTGTGTCTGTCAGTGTGGTGCCCAGAGCATCGCCCAGCGTGCCGCCAGCAACCATAGCGATTTCGGAATCGTTCAGAGTTTTCATAGGTTTTCACCTTCGACTAAGAAAGTTGTGCCATTGCGGCAGACCTATATTCTGGCAAAATATATTTTCTGACAATAGTATAGTAAAGTAAAAAATAAGAGAATACCTAACAAATTAACCAAATAAACAAATGTATATTATATGTTGTGTATTTATTTTGTTCATTAATGCTTATCAAAAATAAATAATCAAATTAGGTATGTAATTTTTGCATTTCTCCCATTTCTCACAGATCATGTAATTTTAGGACATTTTATGGTTTTATGGACTTCTTGAATGTCTGATCTTGCATAACGATGATCTTGTGCCTCTGGAGGCGCATTCTGGACATAGCTGGGGTGTCACCACCTGAGAAGGCCGTGTTGGTGGAAGCTATGTGGCCTGTGCGCTGTCTGTTTCGTCAGGACGCCTGGCAAAGCCTTCGCAATCGTGCATGAGCGAGGGCGAATTCATGCTGACAGGGGAACATGTCCGGCATGGACAGGACAATCCGACGGACGCTGAGCGTGACACGTGTCGCGATTTTGAGCAGTCGTGCGCGTATGGTGCCACAGGTCGCCGTCTCCAGGCTGGTCTGGCCAAGGGCCAGTCTTTGCAGAGCGGTGAGCAGGACATAGGCTGCGGCCGAGAACCACAGCCGGAGCTGGTTGGCCCGGATGGTATGGGACGAGGTCCTGTCTGAGAACAGATCCATCTGACATTCCTTGATGCGGTTTTCCATATCCCCGCGTGCGCAGTAAATCTGTTCGTAGAGATGGCGGGGGTCGGACATTCCCTGCGGTAGCGTGGTGACAATAAAGCGATGATAGCGGTTGCCGTGGCGCCATTCGGCCTTGGCCACCACCCGCCTGCGGCGCGTCCAGCTGTCCTTTGTGATCCAGTCAAAGGAGGCGAAACCGCGCGCAGCTCTGCCTGTCGTGGCGGCTTCGTCACGAACCTCAGCGGACAAAGAGGCAATCCGGTCATACAGGCGGGTGTTGCCTGCAAGCCCGAACAGGAAGTCAACGTGGTTGTCTTCGCACCATGTCATCAGACTGTCCCGGGCGAAACCGCTGTCCCCACGCACCAGGATACGCACCCGGGGCCAACGGCTCCTGATCTGCTCCACGATCCGGCGGATGTCTGCCAGTGCTTCCTTCCCCGGGTCCCTGTCTGCCGTGCGCAGGGTAGCGCTGAGGAGATGATCCCCGCAAAAGATGTATAGTGGCAGATAGCAGTTATGGCCATAATATCCATGAAAGGCCCGGCCTTCCTGATGGCCATGGATACGGTCATCGGTGGCATCCACATCCAGAATGATCCGGGCGGGTGCGCGCTCATGCTGGTCAAGGAAGAGCGTCACGAACAGGGTAGCCAGGGCCTCATGATCAGCAATGATGCGGCAATAACGGTCTGCCTTGTGGCCACTGCGCTCCAGCCGGTTCAGTGTGGATTTTCCTGCCAGTGCCGCACAGTTGGCCCGGCTTCCTGACAGACGTCCCGATACCAGACCCATGACAGGATCATGGCGTAAAGCGTCATGGTCATTAAGGTCTTCATAGCCCAGTGCCAGGCCCATGATCCGCTGACGGACAAGGTCTTCAACCCGGTATTCCACAAAGCCGGGATGCCGCTCATCGCGAAAACAGGCTGCAAAGCGGCGGCTGAGACCCAGAATGTCATCAGCCTGCTTCACCAGAATGACGCCCCCATCCGAACTCATGCGACCCCTGTCAAAACGGGCCACAACACGCCGTCCACAGGAGGCTGGAAACTCATACGCGCCTGCGCTACACTCTGTCTGCATCGGGTTTTCTTATAGCTTACGAAAATTTCTTTTTTACAAAACAGACTTTTTCATAATCTAACCCGATGTACAACCCTTCTGTGAGATTTCCGCGTCGAAGAAGGGCCAATTCCTGCGGTGCATGGTGTTGTCCGCTGGAGACTGTGCGATCTGTGCGCCTGGCTGCATGAGAGCTATGGCGTCACCCTGTCGGAAACCCGTCTGGGTCAGATTATACGTCGTGAAGGGTTTCGTCTGCTGACAGCCCGGCCACGGCACTACCGCCAGGATACAGAAGCGCAGGACATTTTTAAAAAGAGTTCCCCGGTGTCATGGCGGCAATCAGGGCCAGACATCCGGGAAAAGACATCGAAATCTGGTGGTCTGATGAGGCGCGGATCGGCCAGAAAACGAAGCTGACGCGGCGGTGGGCGAAACGGGGCGCCCGGCCCCGGGCTGTAGCTGACCTGCGCACCAGATCCGCGTGGATTTTCGGGGCTATCTGCCCTGAAAAGGGAACGGCAGCAGGCCTCGTGCTCCCTGTCTGCAACCTGCATAGCATGCAACTCCATCTCGCGGAGATTTCACGCACGGTCGCGCAGGGCGCTCACGCCGTCCTCATAGTGGATCAGGCGGCCTGGCACACCAGTCAGAAACTGAATGTGCCTGAAAATATCACCATTCTCCCACTGCCTCCCCAGGCTCCTGAACTGAACCCAGTGGAAAATCTCTGGCAGTTCCTGCGCAATACGTGGCTCTCAAACAGGATATTCAGAACCTATGACGATATCATCGATATCGCCTGCCATGCCTGGAACCAGCTCGTCGATCAACCTTGGCGCATCATGTCAATCGGACTGCGCAATTGGGCTCATGGGTTATAGCAATCAACGGTTGGTATCAGGGAGACCTGTGCGCGGGTGGTTGATATTGTCGGTGCCATCTCAATTTGATGAAGAAAACGCGGTATTGATACCTGTTTTCTTCATGACGAGGACGCCGCACAAGGCTTTTCATACAGGATAGGGTATCAACCCTATCATGCTGCTACAGCGAGGATATTGAGTGTCCGTCTGAGATTGTAGGCAATGGCTGTGACGTGGATCTGGATGGCGGCTTTGGCGAGACCGCGCCATCGCATCCGGCGTAACCCATAGCTGCGCTTCCAGGTGCCGAAGATCTTCTCGATCCGGCCCCGGGTCCGATGGACATCATCGTTCCATGCCTTCAGTTGGGCAAGCGTTTCCTGTTCGTCCCGCCCCCACATCGACGTTGCGGCAACGCGGAGCGTACCGCCTTTTGAGCGGACTGCGTCGCGGGAATGATTGCCCCGATAGGCGCTGTCGGCAAAAACCTCGCCTGGATCGTTGGGTATGGCATCCGGTCCAGCCCGGCCATCGTTGATATTGGCTGGCGTGATCGCAATCTGCTCGACCAGAGCAGTCGTGGCATCGGCGCCGACATGGGCCTTGAAGCCATGCACGGCCTTGCGTCCTTTGTGCTTGACCCACCGTGCCTCGTCATCGCGTTCCGTTTGCGACGCGATGATCGTCGCATCGACGATCGTACCGGTCTTGATCCGAATGGCCCTCGATTTTAACTGACCCGTCACCGCTTCGAACAGGGCTTGATCAAGCGAGTGGCTGGCCAGTTCGCGTCTGAACCGCACGAAGGCTGTGCGCTCCGGTGTGGGTTCGTGTGCGGAAAATCCGCAGAACCGGCGAAAGGATGTTCGATCGTCCAAAGCTTCAGCCAGTTTGACATCGGAGAGGTCATACCAGACCGCAAGCAGCATCGCCCGGAACATCGCAAGCGGTGGCCATGCGGCTTCGCCTTTCGGCGCGGCGTAGAGTGAGCCAAGCAGCGCAGCAATTGGCTGCCAGTCGATCAGGGCCGAGATGTCATCCAATGATGACGACTTCTGATCCTGTCCCGAAAATGCCAGGCAATCCTGACCAATCGACCGGTGCGCCATCGTCATGCTCCAGGCTTGTTATCAGGCAAAAGAGAACCACTTTTCGTCCTAAAAATCCACCACCCGCGCACAGGTCTCATCAGGTATGTAATTTTTGCATTCATAGGTATGCTTCAAAACCTCTTACGTTTTGGCATGTTTTCATGAAATTATATGGTGATTCTCAAATGTCAGATTCAAATACTATAGAAATTACCTCATCAAATCAGGATGTATCTCTTTTGGGTGCATCCGGACTGACAGGTTCCAATTATTATGAAATCAGCAATCCATATGATTACCATTTCACATTAGATCTTTCTATTTCTACATCAGATCTATATGCAACGTATAATCCAACAACTAAAGAAACAATTATCAGTACAGATCTTAACGAAGGCATTGGTTATACAAACCAGAGATTGTACGTTGTGATACCAGATACAGCAACGGTTTCTAACCCGCTAAACATTACCCGAAGCTTATCAGGCGCATATTCGGTTACAACTATTTCACAAGATGGAAAGTACAGCGATACATTTTCATGTTTTTTAAAAGATTCTTTAATAAAAACACAAAATGGATATATGCCGGTGCAGGATATTGCTCCCGGTGAAAAGGTTTCTGTTTTTATTGATGGTACAGAAGAACAAAAAGAAGTGGTATGGGCAGGAACAGCACATGTTGTTGTCAATGCCAATTTACCAGAAGATCAAGCTGGATATCCTATACGGATTCTAAAAAATTCTATTGCAGAAAACGTACCTTTTAAAGATATGTTGATAACACCCGAACATTGTCTGTTTATGGAAGGAAAGTTTGTTCCTGCACGTATGTTGGTAAATGGTCGTTCCATTTATTATGATACCACCACGACATCTTATGATTACTACCATATTGAAACGGAAAAACATTCAGTCATTATGGCAGATGGTATGTTGACTGAAAGCTATCTGGATACAGGAAACCGTCGTAACTTCCAGCAGGCTGGCAAAGTTGTCAGAATTGGTGGAAAGCAGAAAAACTGGCAGGAAGATGCCGCTGCACCATTGGGTGTTCAGCGTGATTTTGTTGAACCAATTTTCCAAAAATTGGAAGAAAAAGCAAAATGTCTGGGAATCGATGGCCGCGCAGAAGCAAAAGTTCTTATTGAAGACCCGGACCTCAAGTTAATTACCAACAGTGGGGTAACTATTTATCCATTCAAAAAATCCGAGAACATTTACAGCTTCATGCTTCCCGCAGGGGTAGAGAGTGTGCGCGTGGTATCTCGCTCCAGCCGCCCTTGTGATTCTATCGGACCGTTTGTGGATGATCGTCGTCAAATGGGTGTTGCTGTTGGCAAAATCCATTTTGGCTCTATCCGGGTGTTGCAGCAGGTTCAGGAGCATCTGGCGCCATCCAAGCCAGAAGGGTGGCATGATATGGGCTGGCAAGATTGCGCATGGACCAACGGCAATGCATTGTTGCCACTGCACAATATCGTAACAAGCAAAATGGGTATTCTCAGCCTGGAAGTCCGAGCAGCTGGCCCATATGTTGTACAGGCCGACCAACAGGAATATGCTGCGTTGTCAGCATAGTTTCTGCTGTCAGGAGCTACGGAATAGAAAAAGCCCCAACATCTGTAAAAAGATGTTGGGGTTCATAATAAAATCCCATTAGAAAATGGGTAGCTTTTTAAGCTTCCAGACCACCATCAACCGGAATGGCTGCACCCGTAGGCTCAGGACCCATTGATTTGATTGCGGAAATCTGATTCAGGCTCTGTAAGGAGACTGAAGATGAGTGACCTGTATTGGCTGACCGAGGAACAGATGGATCGTCTGCGGCCCTTTTTCCCGAAGAGCCATGGCAAACCTCGCGTTGATGACCGTCGTGTGTTGAGTGGGATCATTTTCGGTTCTTCCGCACTTTTCGTGATGATGTTTTTGATTATGCGGGTTGGAGGACACGAGCCCTGAGGAGTTCGAAGCCTGCTCTTCCGAACATGGTTCGCTTGATCATTTTCAGTCGGCTGATCTGTCCTTCAACCGGGCTGGTTGTCCATGGTGTGACGAGAGAAGCTTCAATGGCAGCAGCATCCCGTTCAAGCGCAGGAATCAAACGCGATAGCAGCGTCGTTTTCCCTTCTTCCAGCAGGGCCTTTAGATCGCCTTCCTTTCTGGTGTCCTCCTTTTTACAGAGGAGGTTCTGCATTTTCCTGAGCCAGCAGAGCGTGACAGCGAGTTGCGGTTCGGCTTCCAGAAGGGCAGGAACAGGTAGCCCGTCCTGTCGTCCAGCAGACAATGGATCATCTGCAAGAAGAAGGCGTGCAAGTTTGCGCCCCAGAGGGGGCGAGACATACGCGGAAGAAATGGGTTTCGTGGAAATACCCTGTCGCGTCGTCACCCATTTCCGGACAGTGCCATATTTTCCTGTAAACCCCTGCTCCAGGAGTTCCCGCCATAGCTGGCGAATATTCCGACATCCTTCGACCCATCTCTTTTCCAGATGGGATATGTAAGGCCCGAGTATGCTGCGTGTCGGAACCGTCCTTTTCCATGTTGGCGCATGGCCCCGCTGAAACCAGCGCCGCACGGTTTTTCTCTCTACCCCGATCGTTGTGGCGATAGCCTGAATACTGTGCCCTTCTGCTTTCAGGGCAAGAGCTTCATTGAAAAGAGTTTCACGTCGCTCCCCAGAGACTGACCTGATGAGCGTCTGCGTTTCTTCCGGTTGTGTCCTGACTGTTCCAGACGTTTCGCTCAATGTCGTTGATGCGCTGAGTTGTCGCGTCAGGGTTCTGACTGTTGTCGTGAAACGGCCCAGTATGCTGACAAAAGCCTCTGACAGGTTCTTCAGCAGATGCCAGCGGTCCGTCACCTGAAGAGCTGATGGCGCGCCTCTGTGGCATCCATCTGCATAAGCACCGGCACGGTCTCTGGCAATGATTTCAACACCGGGGTGGGCCTGCAGCCATTGGGCCAGGGTCGCAGCCTCCCGATCTGGCAGGAGGTCAATGACATCATTTTTCTCAAGATCTACCACAATCGTTCCATAGTGATGTCCCCGTCGCCATGCCCAGTCATCCACCCCTACCACGCGTGTAGGGGGCATGTCTTTCTTGGTGTTCCGTGCCCGGGAAAGGAGGCGGCGAATGAGAGTGTCCGGGCTGATGGGGCAACACAGGCGCACGGTCATTCGTGCACCAGCGGAACCGCCCAGGGTATGGGCGATATAATAATGAAGATCGGTAAGACGCGTGGTCTGTCTGCCATGACGTACGGTTATCCCGTCAAGGGGCATCACAAAGGTCCGACGTGGACAGACCGCAGCCTGACAGAAAAAGCGTGGTACAGAAACGATCAGCGTGGCCGGACGGCCCTGCCATGGAAGATCCGCAAGTTTTCTCTGATAGAAGCTGTGAACGCGTTGTGTCGGGCACTGACAGTCCGGACACAGTACACTCCGCTTGCGCAGACCGACTTCGATCTCCACTCTGTTGCCCAGTGCAACAACACGACGAACGACGAGGGAACGGGGAAGATCAAGGATCCGAAGGCGTGACACTGGGGAATATCCATGAAAGTGGGCGACTTTCAGGGTTTTCCAGTTCCAGAACCACAGTACAAGATACCCATCACGAAAAGTGCGGAAGAGCCGAGAACTGACCCGGGTTTTTCATCAGGAATTGACCCAGCCAGATGCTATTTCAGGCATAGTCGGGCGGGCGGTCAAGAAGAGGATCTGTCCTTTCTGTTTTTTGACGCGGCGGTGCTGGCGCGGAACCTGTAGCTGTCATTTCCTGTCTCGAGGATATGACAGTGATGGGTCAGCCGATCGAGGAGCGCCGTTGTCATCTTCGGGTCACCAAAGACGTCTCCCCATTCACTGAAGCTCAGATTGGTTGTGATGATGACAGTGGTGCGCTCGTAGAGGCGGCTGAGCAGATGGAACAGCAGGGCGCCCCCAGATGCACTGAAGGGGAGATAACCGAGTTCATCAAGGATCACGAGATCCAGGCGGAGCAGCCTGTCGGCAATCTGCCCGGCCCGGTTGGCGGTCTTTTCCTGTTCGAGCGCATTGACCAGGTCGACCGTTGACCAGAAGCGCGCCTTCTTGCGGTGATGGGTGATCGCCTGGATGGCCAGCGCGGTCGCCAGGTGGGTTTTTCCGGTTCCCGGACCACCGATCAGCACGACATTTTCAGCACGCTCGATGAAGTCCCCGCTATGGAGCTGGCGGACCATGGGCTCGTTGACCTGCGTATTGGCAAAGGAGAACCCGGACAGGTCCTTGTAGGCAGGGAACCGGGCGGTCTTTGTCTGGTAGGCGATGGAGCGCACTTCGCGTTCGGCCAGTTCCGCCTTCAGGAGTTGTGAGAGGATAGGGATGGCCGCCTCGAAGGCAGGTGCGCCCTGCTCGATGAGGTCAGCCGTGGCCTGGGACATGCCATACATCCGCAATCCACGGAGCATGACGACAAGTGAAGCAGCGGCAGGATCATGACGCATGGCGGCTGTCCCTTCGCAGGATGTCATACCGCCCTGTATCGGCGCACGGTTCATGTTCGAGCACCAGGGCCTGTGGGGCATCGAGCCGGGGAACCACGGTTCTCTTGGCATCGATCAGGCGATGAAGCGTATTGAGAACATGGGTCTTGGTCGCCACACCATCTTCAAGAGCCAGTTCAACCGCGCAGAGGACAGCCTGCTCATCATGCTGCAGCACAAGGGCCAGGATTTCAGCCATTTCCCGGTCGCCTCCAGGCCGCCTGAGCAGTTGATCCTGCAGGGTCCGGAAGGCAGCTGGCAATTCGGTAAACGGCGCGCCATTGCGCAGGGCGCCCGGTTTGCGCTGGATGACCGCCAGATAATGCCGCCAGTCATACACCGTGCGGCCTGGCACACCATGCGAACGCGTGATGATCCGGTCATGCACGCACAGAACCTGCCCTTCGGCGATAATGCGCAGCTTGTCAGGATAAACCCGCAGGCTGACCGGACGATTGGCAAAGGAGGCCGGCACGCTGTAGCGATTGCCTTCGAACTGGATCAGGCAGGTTGGTGAGACGCGTTTGGTCTGTTCGACAAACCCGTCAAAGGGACGCCCCGGCACCATGAGGTGAGGACGCTCGCTGGCATGGACCTCGGCGATGCTCCGGGCCAGTTCGATATGCTGCAGCCGTTCCCAGCAGTCCAGGCAGCGGGCTTCCAGCCACGCATTCAGCGCCCCCAGATCAGGAAAGGCAGGCAGATCCTGCCAGATATGACGTCGGGCATCCTGCACGGTCTTCTCGATCTGCCCTTTCTCCCATCCCGCTGCCGGATTGCAGAAGGTTGTCTCGAACAGATAATGGCTGGCCAGGGCCATGAAGCGCAGGTTGACCTGACGTGCCTTGCCAGAGCCAATCCGGTCCACGGCCGTCTTCATGTTATCAAAAATACCCCGCCGCGGCACGCCACCGAGCACGCGGAAGGCCTCGGTAAGCGCATCAAAAAGCATCTCGTGGGTCTGTAGGGGATAGGCCCTGAGTATGAAGGCCCGGCTGAAGGACAGTTTGGTGTGGGCAACCTGCAGCTTGACGCGATGCCCGGCAATCACCGCCCAGTCCTCGCCCCAGTCAAACTGGAAGGCTTCCCCGGGCTGGAAGCACAGGGGCACGAAAACACCCCGGCCCGTTGTCTGGCGTGCCTGGTGCTGTTCGTGTTTCCACTGCCGGATGAAAGCAGCCACCCGTCCATAGGATCCATCATAACCCAGCGTCACAAGGTCTTCATACAACCGTCGCGCCGTGCGCCGGTTCTTGCGGGATCGGGCGGCTTCCAGAACCAGCCATCCTCTCAATTTGTCAGCAAACGGGTCCAGTCGGCTGGGACGTTCGGGAACCTGGAACCGCGGTTCAATGCTCTCTGCCCGGAGATATTTCCGGATCGTATTGCGTGACAGTCCTGTCCGGCGTTCGATCTCGCGGATCGGAAGATGATCCCGGCGATGCCACCGGCGGATCACACTCAGAAGCTCCATGTCAATCACTCCAAAAACCCCCAGCAGATGATGCCGGGGAGTGTGAAGGCATGGGTCAAATCTCGATGAAAATTTCCGCCCTACCCGGGTCAGTTCTCAGTGAAAATCAACAAACCACGGGCTCTTGCGGAGTGTCTTCCATTCAGATCGAACGATCTCCCCATCTCCTCTTTGCAGGACTGCGGTATCGGCTCACACGATCACGTTCTTTTTCCGTGCATCGTGTTGGCCAATCTCGTCAGCAGGCGGCTGCCGCTGCCAGCGCAACAGCATCCATCGGTTTGCGATATGTTTCGCCGCTGGTCATCAGCTTCCATGCAATGCGTGCCATCCTGTTGGCCAGAGCCACAGCAGCGGGTTTCGGCTTCTTTCTGCTCAGAAGACTGAGAAGCCACGGCGTGGCGAGACGGCTCTGTCCGTTCTGCCTGACATGCCGGAGCACGGTGGTCGCGCCAACCACCAGCGTGCTTCTCAGGCGGCTGTCTCCAGCCCTGGTGATCCCGCCATGCCTGACCTTGCCACCTGAGGAATGATCACGAGGAGTGAGGCCTATCCACGCCGCGAAATCCCGCCCTGAGCGGAACAGATGCGGATCCGGCGCCTTCATGAGCAGAAGAGCAGCAGCCAGAGGACCGATGCCCGGAATTCCGGACAGCCTGCGGCTCACCTCCTGACTTCGATGCCATGTGGCCAGCTTTTTATCGAGATCCCTGATCTGTTCCATCAGACCTTCATACTCTTCTGCCATCTGCGCAAACAGATCACGTGCTAGAGGTGGCAGCGTTTCTTCAGACGCAATCTGCTGAAGGAACGGGGCCACACGGGAGAGACCCACAGGGGCGGTCACTCCAAATTCTGCGGCATAGCCCCGAATGGAATTGGCCAGCTGGGTCCGCCTGCCAATGAGCCGCTCCCGCATGCCGACAAGCATGAGGGCTGCCTGCTGCCCAACGGTTTTGACAGGTACAAAACGCATGGTCGGCCGGCTCATCGCCTCACAGAGGGCCTCGGCATCTGCCGCATCATTCTTGCTGCGTCTGACGTAGGGTTTGACAAGCTGTGGCGCCATCAGCCGCACCTCGTGGCCAAGTGCACCAAGGGTTCTGGCCCAGTGATGGGACGCTCCACAGGCTTCAATGCCAATTACTGTGGGCGGAAGGTTCGCGAAAAACCGGATCATCTGATGTCGGCTCAGTTTCCGGCTCAGAACAACCCGCTCATCGGCATCCACGCCATGAAGCTGGAACACTTTTTTCGACGTATCCATGCCAATACGGATCAACTGGGACATGATGGTTTCCTCCACTGGACACTCAGCTCTTCAGTATCCTCTCAGGACCGCTGCGAGCCGTCCACACCATCAGTTCTCAGTGAAAATCAACAGCCGTCCTCCCCAAACGGCGATGTGCCAACGTGGTCATTCGGAACAGCCACGGAAGACAGGACGGCAACCACCACATCTCATAAGTGCCACATTGCTTCCAATTTGGATGAAATAATCTTCCAACCTTCCCGTAGATCCGAACCACTCCGACGGACAGGATACCGTTCAGTTCATGGCTTGGGGGCCGACAGTCCGCCCTCTGGTCAGTTCGGTTTTCTGGAAGGATCATCTCATGCGTTTCTCTTTATCCCGCATCGCAATTTTGGCAGTTTCGGTCGCAGTTCTGCCAGCCATCGCCTCTGCCCAGACGGTGACGAACCCGGCTCAGGTCCAGTCCGGCAGCTATGCCATCGAACCGGGCCATACACAGGTCGGGTTCTCGCTGCTGCACTTCGGTTTCACCTATTATAGCGGGCTTTTCTCCAATGTTTCTGGCACGCTGGAGCTGGATGCCAAAACGCCGTCCGCTTCCAAACTCTCCGTGACCATCCCGGTTGCATCTGTTCAGACGACCAGCGACAAGCTGACGGAAGAACTCAAGAGCGACCAGTGGTTCGATGCGGCAAAGTTCCCGAATGCAACCTTTGTCTCCACTGAAGTCAAGCGTTCCGGCAGGAACGATGCCATCGTGACCGGCAACCTGACCCTCCATGGCGTTACGAAGCCCGAGACGCTGAAGGTGCATTTTGTCGGTGCCGGCATCAACCCGATGGACAAGAATTACACGGCCGGCTTTGAAGCCACCGCCACGATCAAGCGTAGTGACTTCGGCGTGAAGATGTATGTGCCCTATGTCGGTGACGATGTAACGCTACGCATCGCCGGTGCTTTCGAAAAGCAGGGCTGATTTCATGAACACGGTCCCGATGCGTAACGAAAAAGCATCGCGATATGGGGCGGTGGCGATCGGCCTGCACTGGCTGATCGCCGCCGGTATTCTGGTCCTGATCGGCATGGGGCTGACCATGGATCATGTTGCCCTTGACCCGATGCGCATGTTCCAACTGTACCAGCTCCATAAATCCATCGGGATTTCTGTTCTGCTGCTGGTCTGCCTGCGGGTGGGATGGCGTCTGACCCATGCGGCGCCCGCGCTTCCCGCAGACATGCCTGCCGCGGAACGTCGGGCGGCCCATCTGGCTCATCTGGCCCTGTATGGACTACAGATCGTCCTGCCACTCAGCGGCTGGGCCATGGTATCGGCGTCCGTGCTCGGCATTCCAACCGTGCTGTTCGGCACGGTACCGTGGCCGGATCTTCCGGTTTTCGCAATGCTGCAGGACAAGGCTCCCGTGGAGGCAGTCCTGAAGGAGTTTCACCATTGGGCGGCCTGGACGCTGGTCGTTCTGATCGTCCTGCATATCGCAGCCGTTTTGCGGCATGCCCTGATTTTACGGGATTCCGTGCCTGGGCGCATGCTGCCCAGGCCGGTTGGATCGTCGCGTCGCAAGCGGCCGGAGGATTTGCACAATGCCATCCATTAAGACGATCGCCGCGTTGGCGCTTGCGGCAGGTTTTTCTCTGCCCCTGTCTGCCCTGGCCGCGGACTGGACGCTCGATCCGGCGCATAGCACGCTGGCCTTTTCGGGCAAGCAGACCGGAACGCCGTTCAGCGGTCATTTCGGAGCATTCGACGGCACCATTTCCTTCGATCCGGAGCATCCGGAGGCCGGACAAGCCCATGTGACGATCGCCCTGTCGAGCGGTGTCACGGGAGACCGCCAGCGTGACGGCGCCCTGCCGGGAAAGGACTGGTTTGACGTTGCGCATTTTCCGTCAGCGATATTTGACGCGCGGAACTTCCGTGCCACGGGAGGCAATGCCTATGAGGCAGTCGGAACCCTGACAATACGCGGGATCAGCAAGCCGGTCACCTTGCCCTTCACGCTCGATATCAATGGCTCCGCACTTCATGTAAAAGGGCATCTGGATCTCGTACGCTCCGCCTTCGGGGTCGGGCAGGGACCATGGGCGACCGGGCAGTGGGTCGCGCTGGAAGTTGGCGTCGACCTCGACATCACGGCGCAGCGGAAGTCCTGACCTATGAGAGAGCATCCTGTCTTTCCCACGGGGTTTGCCGTGGATCATGTCGTACTGACAGTGAACGATCCGGAAAAGGTTGCGGCCTTCTATCAGAAGACAGTCGGCCTCGAAGGACACGGCCGGGATGGGGAGACAATGCGCCTCGGTGCCGGTGGCACGTCCCTGCTCGAACTCCGGCAGGACAGACATGCCCGGCTACGTTCCTCCCGGGAGGCGGGGCTGTTTCATACGGCATTCCTGCTGCCGTCCCGCTCTGCGCTGGCATGTTGGCTCGACCATGTGATCGAACAGAAGCTACCGGTTGTCGGCGCCTCGAACCATGATGTGAGTGAAGCCGTGTATCTGTCCGATCCCGAGGGAAACGGCGTCGAAATCTATGCCGATCGCCCTGCGTCCACCTGGATCTGGCAGGACGGGACAGTGCGTATGAGTACGGCGGCCCTCGATATTCCCGCTCTTCTCGGGCAGGCCCGGGGGGCACGCTGGGATGGCGCGCCACACGGAACGCGGGTCGGGCATGTCCATCTTCAGGTCGGCACCATTGAGGCCGCGGAGGATTTTTATGCCCGCAAATTCGGTCTGGATATAACCTGCCGGTATCCGGGGGGCACGTTCTATGCGGCGGATGGCTACCATCACCATATCGCCACCAACATCTGGAACAGCCGTGGAGCGGGCCAGCATCGTTTCCCCTCGACCGGGCTGGCCGAAATCGCCCTGTCGGACTTCCGGCCTCCAGCGGCAGGATTGACATCCGTTCCTGGCTCGAATCCCTCCACGAACGAGGTGACGGTTGCAGATCCATGGGGTACGCCGATCCGTTTGCACACTCCAGAAGCACTGTGAGAGCCTGATTTGAGAACGTGCGCTGTCGAAGACCGGACGCAGATTGTCTTTATCCTTGGTACCGGCGCTCACTTAGGTTGTCCTCGCTCAACCAGCTCATATTTTCAAACAGGCTGTGAGACTTTCCTGCACAATGGGATGCAGGGCCAGGCAGGAAAAATCCGGAAGGGACTTGCATGTCGGATGACCGTTTTCACACCTACCGTCCTGAAGACGGGCATGGTCTTCTGCACGATCCGTTTAATGCCATCATCGCGCCACGGCCGATCGGGTGGATTGCGACGGTTGATACGGAGGGTGTACCCAATCTTGCCCCCTACAGTTTTTTCAATGCGTTCAACTATATCCCGCCGATCATCGGGTTTTCCTCGATCGGCTGGAAAGATACGGTCCGCAATGCGCAGCAGACCGGAGAATTCGTCTGGAATCTGGTCACGCAGCCGTTGGTCGGGCGCATGAATCTGTCGTCTGCTGCATTCGACCGGCAGATTGATGAATTTGATGTGGCGCGACTGGCGAAAATTCCGTCCTGTCGTGTTCGGCCGCCACGGGTTGCTGCCAGTCCGGTGCAGTTTGAGTGCCGTGTGACTCAGATCGTCCAGCTTGAGGCGGCTTCCGGGGAGCGCCTGGAGAGCTGGCTTACGTTGGGGGAAGTGGTGACGGTCCATATCGATCGCTCTTTTGTAAGCGAGGGAATCTACGAAACCGCTGCGGCGCGCCCCGTTCTGAGAGCCGGCGGAGCAGGATGGTATTCAGAACTGGCCGAGGCTTCCATGTTTGACCTGCGTCGCCCGTCATCGTCCGACACAGCTCTGGACGAAGGTGCCGGCTTGCCGGTTCTGCCTTCTACGCCCTGAAAGAAGATTACCAGCCTTCGTCCCATTCTGCCCGGCTTCGGAAGTAATCCGAGAGGAAATCGGACAGGGCCCGTACCTTTGCGGCAAGATGCCGCGCGGGGGGGTAAAGGGCGTGTATTCCCAGCGCTGGCGGCTCGAAGTTGTGCAGCAGGGGCGTCAGCTTACCTTCCCGTATTTTCGGGCCTGCAATGAAGCTGGGCAGATAGGCTATTCCCAGGCCCCGTTCAGCCGCTGTCAGGCAGGCTTCCCCGTTTGAGAAGGCGATGCGTCCGGTCACGGGAACCTGAATGTCCTGTCCTGATGACTCGTCGTGGAAAGACCAACTGTGGGGTGTGCGGAAATTGGTGTCGATGATGCATGTATGCTGCGACAGTTCTTCCGGACGCTGGGGTGCGCCACGGTCCGTGATGTAAAACGGGGCGGCGACAGTGACGATCCGGGCATCGCACAGCCTGCGGACAATCAGGCTGCTGTCGGACAGACGCCCGATACGAACGGCAAGATCAAAACCCTCCTCAACCAGGTCCGCCAGCCGGTCCGAAAAACTGACATCGAGGCTGATGCCGGGATATTGCTCCGCAAAGGCCAGCAGCGCGGGCACCAGTTGGACGGCGCCGAACGACATCGGGGCCGTGATCCGCAGTCGGCCCGAAGGTGCGCCCGATGTCTGGCGGATGGATGCATCGAGCGCGTCCCGCTCTTCGAGCAGAACCTTGACACGCTCATAATAAACCTGGCCGATCTCGGTGGGGGAGAGGGCGCGGGTTGTCCGCTTGATCAATTGCACGCCCAGGTCGGCTTCAAGGCGGGACAGCATCTTGGAGGCCTGGCCGCTGCTGACCCCCATCCGCCCGGATGCCGCGACAAAACTTCCTGTTTCCAGAACGGCGACGAACAGGCGGTCAAGGCTCAGACGATCCAAATCACAGGTCCTTAGGACACCAGCGAACCCGGAAGCAGAAGGGTCCGTATGAATTCCCGCGCCCGCGTCACTCCAGAAGCCGTCAGAGTATGGCCGACGCCGGGCAGAATGTCACATGTGACGGTCATGCCGATCGTCGTCAGGGTCCGGGCGGCCTTGTGAGCTTCCCGCACCGGCATGATGGGGTCCGCATCGCCATGGATCAGCAGAATGCGTGTTCCCGTGGATGGAGCATGGGAGGGAGGCGAGGCAAGCCGCCCGGAAAAGGCGGCCACGCCAGCCACGGGCCAGCGGCCGGAGACCGCGGCATCCAGCGCCATGATCGATCCCTGGGAAAAGCCCACAAGCACCACCCGGTCCAGCCTGTTTTCAAAGCCGGCCTCCGAGATGCAGGACTGGAGCGTGTCGTCAAAAGCCTGCCGCGCAGCGACGATCCGTTCCGTCCGGTTGGCCTCCGTCACGCCCTTGATGCTGAACCATTGTCGCCCGTCTGGCGCAAGGTCGAACGTGAACGGCGCATCGGGAGCGGCAAGGGCGATCGTGGGCAGATCCGTCCCCCATTGTGCCAGTAACGGCGCAAAAGAGGCGCCCCGACTGCCGACCCCATGCAGGAAGATAACCAGGCCGGCACTCATGTCCCGCCCCCGATGGGAGGGGTGTTGCAGGCATGTGTGCCGCCCATGTAAGGTCGGGCCCGAGGGGCACGATGCCATTGGGGTTCAGCGCCTTGATCGAATAATAGCCGCACTTGATATGGTCGAGGCTGACGGTTTCCGCAACCCCCCTGACCCCGAGCATCCGTTCCAGATAGCGGCTCAGGTTAGGGTAGTCCGCGACGCGGCGGCGATTGCACTTGAACAGCCCGTGATAGGCGGCATCGAAACGGACCAACGTCACGAACAGGCGGATGTCACTTTCGGTCAACTGGTCTCCGACCAGCCATGAGGTGCTTCCGGACAGACGTGCTTCCAACGTGTCCAGCATGCTGAAAACACCCTCGAAGGCTTCCTCATAAGCCTGCTGGGTTGTTGCAAACCCGGTGCGATAGACGCCATTGTTGAGCTGCACATACAGCCCGTCGTTCAGGGCATCGATTTCACCGCGCAGGGCTTCGGGATAGAGGTTGTGGTTCGAGGACGCCAGCGTACCAAACCCGGAATTGAACATCCGCACGATATCGGCGGACTCGTTGTTCACGATCGTTCGTCTTTCCCTGTCCCACAGGACCGGAACGGTGGCGCGACCCGTATAGTGCGGATCGGCGCGGGTATAGAGTTCATGCATCCACGTCGCGCCATTGAGCGTATCGACGTCCGCTCCCGGATAATCGCCAAAGCGCCAGCCCTGATCGGTGAGGGCGGGCTCGACGACCGATACCGACACGATATCCTCCAGCCCTTTCAGGCTACGGGCAATGAGCGTGCGTGACGCCCAAGGGCAGATCAGGGCGACGTAAAGATGATAGCGTCCTTTTGTGGCTGTAAAACCACCCTCTCCCGTGGGGCCTGGGCTTCCGTCAGGGGTGATCCAGTTGCGGAAAGACGAGGTCTGACGGACAAAGCCGCCTTTCGCGTCCTTGGCTTGAACCGGCTGCCAGTTCTCGACCCATTGTCCATCAACCAGCATCGGCAACTCCTGTTCCACAGTATCATGATGATCTTCCGGCGAAAGAACGGCGTTTTCTTCCGCTACCGAGATTACTTGCGCCGCTATTGCTAATATGGCCGAACGCGAAAGATTAGATACCGTAGCAGCAAGGCATTCCTTCCCTGTAGGAAGTAGTGTTGCGATTGGACGCCTCCATGTAATGTGGCATTGCCACTCTGTCATGCGGCGAGACGGGGTAGGGGTTCGAAGGCGTGAAGTGAAGAGGCTCGACCGGCAGGGCGGTCAGGCGAAGCTTCCTACCGCAATGCTGCGGGCACGCCGGAGGGCCAGTGCGCCCCTGCCATCACGAAGCGTTTCCAAGGCTGTCTGACCGGCAAGTTCGGGATTAGACTGCATCAGGAAGCGATGAATGGTCCATCCGCTGTCGCCCAGCGCATCGAAAAGTGCGTGCAGGACAGGGAAGGGCGGTCCCGTCGCGTCGATCTGCCAGGCCGGATAGCGCACATCTCGTGGTGAGAGCCCTGGCAGAACGAGGACAGCATGGGCCTGTTCCAGATTACGCAGATCTGCGACAGTCAGGCCAAGACGGTGGGCAAAAACCTCGCCCGTCAGCATGTCCGGACCTGACAGCATGGTGGCTGTCAGGTGGCGACCCCGTTCTTCTGCTCGGGCGAAGGCTTCACTCCGTGTTCGTGGCCTGTCCGTCATGAATGCTGTCTTTTTGTCTTTCAGGGAGAGAGGAGAGCGGTCCCATCATGGGACGGGCGGAAGATCTACTGTATCATCCGGCCCGCTTGTATGCATTCGGTGCATAGAGCCCTAAAAATACGGGACATCAACGTCCAAATGGGATATACATAATATATATCCATGGGGAGGAATAACCGATGCTGACCCGTACGACACTCTTTCTATCCAACCGCTCGCAGGCAGTGCGCCTGCCGAAGATGGTCGCCTTCGGGGAGCAGGTGCGTGACGTCGTCATTGTGTCCGAAGGTTCACGACGCATCATCGCCCCCGCTGACGCAGCGTGGGATGATTTCTTTGCGGCTCCCGGCGTGGATCTGGGGGAGCGGAACCAGCCGGCCATGCAGGACCGTGAGGCGCTCTGAATGCTGCGTTATCTGCTGGATACGAACCTCTGTATCCGGGTATTGCGGGATCGACCACAAGGGCTGCGTCCGAGGTTCAACAGCTGTGCGGAGGAACTCTGCATCTCGGACGTGGTTCTGTATGAGCTGCTTTATGGCGCAGAACGCTCGTCCGATCCCGTGCGCACAAGGCGTGAAGTCGAGCGCTTCGCGGCAAGGCTGGCGGTCCTGCCATTCGACAGTGAAGCAGCCGCCCATACGGCAGACATTCGGGCCGAACTTGAACGGAATGGCCGTATCATAGGTCCGTATGATCTCATGATTGCCGGGCATGCCCGGAGCAGAGGGCTGATTGTTGTGACCGGCAATCTGCGGGAATTTCAGCGGGTGGAGGGGCTTCGAACGGAGGACTGGCTGACTGACACGGCCTGACCGGGAAAGGCCTGGCGAGACAAAATATTGATAAAAACGATTATTTATCAATCGATTATGTCATGCAGCGAGCCTCTCTACGAACCCGCTGACAAGCAGCAGTTTTCTTTGGTTGCAGGCCCCCGCAACCAAAACTTATCCAATATCATCAGCATGTTAAGCCGTCCTCAAGGGCGGCTTTCTGCGTTTGGGACATACGCGCAGGATGCGTATAGGATGCAGATGGGAGTGAAACTCCAGCGTAGTTTGGGCTGATTTCACGTGTGCGTGAACCGCCAGAGCGAGGTCATTTGGGCGGGAACAGATTCGCCGTCATGAACTCGATAAACACCCTGAGCTTCGGTGAGAGATAGGGGCTGGACGGCCACAGAAGACGGAAGACCCCCGAATCTTCGGTATGGTCGGACAGCACAGGAACGAGGTGTCCTGTCCTGAGATGCTCGTGAAGCACAAAATCCGGCAGGCTGACGATACCCAGCCCGGCTTCGGCCATGCTGATCAGCGGCTCCAGCGCCGAGGCAACGACGGTTGCCGGTGGCTCAATAGTCCCAGCCATGCGATCCTGCCGCAGGGGCCATGCTTCCAGTTTCCCGGTGGTGGGATATCTGTGGCGCAGGCAGGCATGATGCGCCAGATCAGCCGGTTTGATGGGTATCCCACGGCGATCCAGATAGGCGGGGCTGGCAACCAGCCGGTGATGGAACGTGCCGACGATGCGGGTCATCAGGCGTGAGTCCGCGGCATCTCCGGTTCGGAGAACCACATCGAAGCCTTCGCCGATGACATCCACGAGACGATCGGTGAAATCAAGATCGGGCTCGATTTCCGGATAGGCCTGGATAAAGGCGTTGACCGCCGGCATCAACAGCATGCCGACCATGGGGAGGCTCACGCGCAGACGTCCCGATGGTGCGGCGTGTGTATCCGCCAGTTCCTGTTCTGCAGCCTCAACCTCTCCCAGAATCCGACGGCAGCGCGCCAGAAAGAGATGACCTTCCTGGGTCAGCGTGATCGTTCGCGTGCTGCGATGAAACAGCCTGACGCCGAGACGCCCTTCAAGACGGGCAATGGCCTTGCCGACCGCAGAGGCAGACAGGCCCAGTTGCTGACCGGCGGCCGTGAAGCTGCGTGTTTCGGCCGCCTGAATGAAAATGGGAAGAGCACCCAGACTGTCCATCGCATGATCCGGCTATTGCGGACATCTCTGTCCATTGTGTGTGGAACTATAGCCTGATTAATCCGGAGCAGGGACCATCTTATCGTGAGGGCAACGAGGGGCCAGAGCGGCAGACAGCTCTGCGCCACGGCATGCTTTGAGATGGATGACTCCATGACCTCAGAAACCACAGAATGCAACCTGTCCACATCGGAGCGCCTGCCGTTGGCGGGCCTCCTGGCCCTGGCCACATCTGGCTTCATCACCATCCTGACCGAGGCTCTGCCAGCAGGCCTGTTACCGCAGATGGGTAGTGGCCTGAACGTAGCGGATGCGATGGTCGGGCAACTTGTCACACTTTACGCAATCGGTTCCCTTGTCGCGGCCATCCCGCTGACCAGCGCCACGCAGGGATGGCGACGGCGCAGATTGCTGCTTCTGGCTATTGGTGGCTTTGCTGTCGTCAATACGGTCACGGCCGTCTCAACCAGCTATGTCCTGACCCCGCCGCCCGTTTTCTGGCAGGGGTATCGGCCGGACTGCTGTGGGCGCTGCTGGCGGGCTATGCCAGCCGGATGGTGGCACCCGCCTTGCAGGGACGGGCCATCGCTGTTGCAATGGTCGGGACACCGCTTGCCCTGTCATTCGGCATTCCTCTCGGTACCCTTCTCGGGACGGTTGTGGGGTGGCGTTACACTTTCGGTATCATGACCGTGCTGACCGTCGGGCTGCTGGGCTGGGTCGTGGCCGCGGTGCCGGACTTTCCCGGCCAAGGTCAGGGACGACGTCTGACGCTCAGGCATGTGTTCCTGATGCCGGATGTGCGGACAATCCTGTCTGTCACGCTACTGTTCGTCCTGGCCCATAATATCCTCTACACATATATCGCGCCTTTCCTGCTGCAGGCCGGCATGGGCGGACAGGTGGATAGGGTGCTGCTGGTATTCGGTCTCACCGCTCTGGTCGGGATCTGGCTGATCGGCGCCCTCATCGATCACTGGCTGCGGGCGCTGGTCCTGGCGAGTATTGCTCTTTTCGTGATCGCAGGCTGCACATTGGGTTTTGCAGGGACCAGTCCGATTGCAATTTACATCGGAGCCGGTCTGTGGGGGCTGGCCTTTGGTGGCGCGGCCACGCTGTTCCAGACGGCGTCCGCGCGTGCAGCAGGCGAGGGGGCCGATATCGCCCAGTCGATGATCGTGACCGTATGGAACGCGGCCATTGCCGGCGGCGGGATCATCGGGGGTCTGCTTCTCGACCATCTTGGCACGACCGTCATTCCGTGGGCAGCAACAGTTTTGCTGCTCTGTGCCCTGATGATCGTCGTGATGGCGTCAGGAAGCGGGTTTACACGCATGCCACGCAATGGCTGACTGAACGCGCTTTTTACTCCCCCGATAGCTGGCTGGGACCGATGCACATATTCTTCTTTAGAAAATCAAGAACTGCCCTGATCCGCGCGGACAGCGTGCCACGATGTCCCAGATAGACGGCTTGCACATCGACAAATCTGTCGATCTGAAAAGTGCTCAAGCATTGAGGTCAGCCGCCCAGCGATGATGTGTGGATCAACTTGAAACGCCGCAAGGTGCGCCAGCCCCGTACCCGGCAGTGCGAGTTCCAGCATCGTGTCGGGTTGGAGTGCCACGAAAGCGCCGAGAGAATGGACAGGGAATGACTGTGAACGTTGAGGAAGAGACGTTCTCTTTGATCATAGACTTCCTGCCTTGATGCGCCCGCTCTCATATATGGTCATGGCTGATCATGACCGCGCCAAGAGTGGTGAGTGGGCGATTGGTCCTGATCGCTCAGAATATCTTTCCAGCAGACAGAAAATATGAGAGAATAATTTTAGTCCATTTTTGAATGAAAAAAAGTGGTTTATATGAATGGGTTACAGTGTTTATGGACGATTCTAGTGGATTGAAGTCTGATTTAGCCCAGATTGTTCGGCTCGCCTTGGCCGAGCAAACGGAGGACGTACGCCTGTTCGCCGCACGGCTAGTTAGAAAATATCGAGGGACTGAACCTGAGTTGGCAGCACAGGTAGATATGTTCCTTCGTTCCAAACCGCATCGCACCGGAGCTCCGTTACGGAAGGCAGTTACACCATCCTCTCCGGAACAGGCTTTGCCAGTGGACGATGAGTCGCGCTTGTCACTGCTTAAAGAGTTTACGGATCTTCCAGATCAGGAAGCGCCACTGCTTTCTCCCGGATTGGAGGAAATGCTTGGACAGTTGATCTTGGAGCGTAAGCAAGCTGAGCGTCTTGTCGCAGCGGGCTTGGTGCCAACACGCTCTGCAATATTTGTTGGCCAACCTGGACTGGGTAAGACACTCACTGCGCGTTGGTTGGCATCTCAGCTAGGTGTACCGCTGTATGTACTCGATCTTACTGCGGTTATGAGTAGTTTGTTGGGGCGTAGCGGTAACAATTTACGCGCAGCTCTTGATTTTGCTAAACAACGCCCTTGTGTGTTGTTGCTTGATGAAATCGATGCAATTGCCAAGCGACGTAGCGATGATTCCGATGTGGGTGAACTCAAGCGTCTTGTGACAGTGATTTTGCAGGAAGTTGATGAGTGGCCTTCTACCGGGGTGTTGTTGGCCGCAACTAATCATCCAGAGCTGATTGATCCTGCGTTATGGCGACGGTTTGACTTGGTTGTCGAATTTAAGACACCTGAGCCCGTAGCGGTCAAAGAAGCTATTAAACGGTTCTTGGGACCTGATTTCGCGTTGTTTGCTCGGTGGGTAGATATTCTGACCTTCGCGTTTCGTGGACAGTCCTTTAGCGATATAGGAAGAGAGATACAGCGCTTTCGGCGAGCAGTAGCATTGGGAACAGCTCCAGATGTCGATTTAATTGAGGAATTCATTAAAGCTCGCGCTCTATCATTGGATCGACAGGGGCGTATCGATATGGCTGTTTTACTCGCTAAACAAACACGCCTGTCTCAGCATAGTATTTCGGATATTACAGGTGTGAGCCGAGATACTATTAGAAAATACACGACTGACGGTCCTGCCGTCGTTCCTAAAAAGCGGAGACGTGAAGGATGAGTCAGACCAATTTTTTGATAGGACGAGGCGAACTCCTTACTTATGATATTAAAGGTCCTCGACGGAAGATAACGAAAGCTGAAGTTTATACGCTGCAGCAAGCGAGAACACGTTTGGTGCCGCAATTTATCGAAACATCGATAAATCTCGATAGGTTGCCCTCCAAAGCCTGTCCGGGCGATTTGAGTGTGGCCCGTCTCGCCTTGAATCCCAGTTACATCGCGCGTTCTTTTTATCCTGTCGCAATGTTGCGCAGTGCTGGTCTTGAGTCGGTCGGGAGTAGAGCTGTAAAACTGACCCCGGAGGCTTGGGCAAAAAAGGGTTCTCCGCGCGAGTCAACGACCACGGAGCTTTTTGTGGTGGGACGGCGAAAAGCGTTTCGTCAGTTGGCAGATTGGGCTGGAGAAGTTGAAGAAGGGTCCAGTGAAGCCAAAGACCTTTCTCATATTGAGAATTTTTCTGCATTTGAGTCAACAGATCGCATTGTGTCATTCGAAAAATCCCAAGATCGTTTTTTCGAAGTGGGTGTTCATCTGTTACCCGGAGATAACTCTCAATTTGTACAACGCGCATTTGCCAAATATGCGACCGACGTTGGCGTAAAGCTGCACCTCGATCTGGCATTTAGCGCAGGGAATCTATGGTTTCTTCCTGCAGAGGGCGATAGTGAGAGCATCAGGCACCTAGCTGAGTTCTCTTTTGTACGTGTAATTCGTTCCATGCCCAAGTTGCGTGGTATGCGTCCGATACAACGGGCTTCTGGGGTGACTGTGCCGTGTAGCCTGCCCACGGAGCAGCCGCTGTCGTCAGAGCCTAAAGTCGCCATTTTGGATGGTGGTTTGCCGACAAATAGCAGTATCACTCCGTGGATAAATACTTATCGCGTCATGGATGAGCATGCGGAAGATGATCCAGGCGGCATTGAGCATGGGCTTGCAGTCACGTCGGCATTCCTTTTTGGACCGATCATACCCAATAGCACTCCGTCTCGGCCTTATTCTTATGTTGATCATCTCCGCGTTCTGGATCGTGAAACTGATTCAGAAGACCCATTGGAATTATATCGTACGCTGGGGTTTGTGGAAGAAGTTCTTCTGTCTCGATATTATCAGTTCATCAATTTGAGTTTGGGACCGGATCTCCCAATTGAAGATACAGATGTACACGCGTGGACTTCTGTGATTGATGATTTGTTGAGCGATGGCGATACATTGATGACCATAGCCGTTGGAAATAACGGCGCTATGGATCGCTCCACAGGTAACGCACGTGTTCAGGTGCCATCGGATTGCGTGAATGCGTTGTCCGTAGGGGCTGCTGACAACGTTGATAAAACTTGGGGTCGGGCCGCTTACAGCGCCGTTGGACCCGGTCGTAGTCCAGGCGTAGTAAAACCTGATCTTATGGCTTTTGGTGGGGCCGCAGAAAATTCTAAATATTTTCATGTTCTGGCATCGGGAGCCAAGCCGTCCCTAGTGCCTCAATTGGGAACAAGTTTTGCATCACCATATTTATTGCGCAATGCTGTTGGAGTTCATGCGGTTCTTGGGTCGGATTTATCGCCGCTCGCTATTAAAGCGTTGCTTGTTCATAGTGCTGATCCCTCTGAACACGATAAAATTGAAGTCGGTTGGGGTAAAATTCCAGAAGATTTGATGGAAGTTATTACTTGTCCGTCTGGCGTGGCGCGGGTGGTCTATCAAGGCGAATTAAAACCCGGGAAATATTTACGCGCGCCGCTTCCAATACCAACTGGTGGTCTACAAGGTAAAATACGCTTGAAGGCAACATTTTGTTACGCGTCTCCGACGGATCCGCAGGATGCTGTTACCTATACTCGAGCTGGTTTGGATATTGTCTTTCGTCCCAGTGATAAGAAGGTAAAAGAAGGTAAAGCGAACGCCGATACAAAAGGCTTTTTCGATATGAAAAAATACGCAACCGAAGAGGAGCGTCGTTCGGATATGGGGAAATGGGAAACTGTTCTACATGGCGATAAACGTATGCTCGGGCGTAGTCTCGATAGCCCAGTGTTCGACATTCATTACAATGCGCGTGAATCAGGACATGCTACGACAAGCGCTGAGAAAATTCGTTATGCTCTAATTATCACAGTAGAAGCTGCTAAACATCCTGATCTCTATAATGATATTTTGCGCAGTTATACAAAGGCACTTGTGCCAATTCAGCCAAAAATAACCCTGCCAATTCGAACATAGGAATTGTTCAAATTGGGATTTCTTATTTTTCAAATTGACTAAATGTTTCGACATTTTTGCGAATGGGTTCGGCCCATTTGATCAGAGGTTGCAATGTATATGGAACGGCGCCCTGCGCTCAGAAAGGTAGAGATTTTTGGGCTCTTGGAGCGGCTTTGTGAGCGACTGGAGCCAAGTGAAACCCAAACTAATCGTGCCCAATCCAGTTATGAAGCGGTGGGCCGGTGGTTGGCCGATGCTGAAGATAACCGGCTTGCCACCAGCGGTATTTACTTGCAAGGCTCGATTGCGCTAGGAACCACGGTAAAGCCGATTGGCCAAAATGAGTACGATGTTGACTTAGTTTGTCATCTTCCTGCTTTCGGTCAGTGGTTGCCGCCCGCTCTGTGCAAGCAGATAGTAGGTGATCGATTGAAGGCCAATCAGCGTTATAATAATATTCTTCAGGAAAAGCCGCGTTGCTGGCGACTAAATTATGCAGATGAATTTCATCTGGATATAACCCCGTCCATTCCAAACGCGAATTGTGCCAACGGCGGAGAGTTGGTACCTGATAAAGCGCTTTCTACGTGGAAGCCTAGCAATCCCAAAGGATACCGAGACGCATTCAAGCGTCGGGCCGAGCTGGTTCCGCAGATGCGTCTTCTCATGAGCTATGCGGAAGATCGAGCACGCGCGGACGCGGACATTGAACCGTTCCCTGAGCGTCCTCGCTTTAAAGGGCTTTTGTGTCGGATTGTGCAAATTGCAAAGAGACATCGCGATAGTTATTTTCTCGAACGTAATATGTCTCTCGCGCCGATTTCAGTAATTATCACTACACTTGCCGCATGGAGTTACGAACACTGTGTTCGGACGATGGTGTTCGACAGCGAGCTGGATGTTTTGCATGCCGTGATTCGTCATATGCGCACTTTTATCCTATCGAATACGATAGAAGGACGCGTCTATTGGGCTATCTGGAACGAAACAACGGAGGGTGAGAACTTCGCTGAACGTTGGAATGCGGAGCCCGCCAAGGCAGCAGCTTTTTTTGAGTGGCACGCTGCAATAATGCTGGATCTAGAACGGTTGAGTGCTGCTGAGGGGCTCGATGGTTTGGGTAGAACCCTTGCATCATCGTTTGGACAGGCTCCTGCGCGAGAAATTATCCAGGAGATGCTCGATAGCATGTCGACCGCGCGATCCGCCCGTATGCTGGCCGTTGCTCCAGCGATTGGTTTGACAACTGCAAAAGTGCCTGTGGCTCGAGCGACATCGGTCCGCAGTAATACGTTTTATGGGGCGTCATAGTCTCGATGCGCTTCGATCTTCCTCGGCCACTGACACCTTCACAGCAGTATATCGCGCTACGGTCTAACCCGATCTGTGAAGGTCACGGGAAACTGCGCGGTAATATTCTTACGTGGAACTTTCTGGTTACGCCTACGCCCTTGAGCAGGTTGTATCATGCCCGGATAGAATATCGGCAAGGGAAGGCACCGGCAGTCTATATTGACCAGCCTGATCTTACGATTTTGGCTGAGGGAAGAAAACTACCGCACGTATATGAACAATTGCCAACGCGGCTTTGTCTTTATCTTCCAAACTCGGGCGAGTGGGGAAATTGGATGCGGCTAGACCAGACGATCGTACCATGGACGGCACTCTGGTTGTTCTATTTCGAAGCATGGCTGCTGTCCAATGAATGGTCAGGTGGCGGACTACATCCTAGAGTGCGGGACCGATCCGATAGTCATAAACCGAAGCGTAATATTCTGATATCAAATAGAAAACGTCATGAACATGCAAGATGATCAGGATAAGTCTTATCGTATTCTGTGTTTGGATGGAGGGGGAATCCGAGGAGTATTTCCTGCAGCTTTCCTTGCCCGACTTGAGGAATACATCGAGCATCCGATCGGTCAATACTTCGATTTGATAGCAGGCACGTCGACCGGCGGCATTATAGCTGTTGGTTTAGGCTTAGGACTTTCTGCAAACGAGATTCTGAAACTTTATGAGGAGCGTGGACCGGCAATCTTCGATCAGCAGCACGGCACTATTGGTAATTGGCTCCGTCAGCGCTGGCGAAGCGCGCGGCACTGGGTTGGCAGCAAATATGAGGCGACAGAACTCCGCGCTGCTCTCGACGGCATTCTCGGAGAACGGCGTCTTGGGGAAAGCGCAACTCGATTGCTTATCCCTGCGTGGCACCCGATATTGGAACGCGTTTACATCTACAAGACGGCCCACCATCCGCGGCTGGAGACTGATTTTAGGCAGTTGGCCGTAGATGCAGCGATGGCTACTGCTGCGGCTCCGACATTTCTGCCTGCACATAATACATCTGATCAAGTCGAGCTTATTGACGGTGGTGTCTGGGCCAATAATCCGATTGGCGCAGCGGTGGTCGAGGCGGTCGGAACGCTGGGATGGCCCGCCAAGAGACTGAAAGTGCTTAGTATCGGGACTATCGCAGAAGTTAATGCCCCGCCTCGATGGGCTGGAAAATTGCCGATGGCTGCTCATGTCACTCGGCTGTTCATGGCAGGTCAATCTCATAGTGCGCTCGGCGCTGCAAAAATCCTTACAGGAGATGGCCACGGCCATCAAGCTATTTGGCGTGTAGACCAGATAGCCCCATCAGGTCGTTACACATTAGACAATGCTGGTCGTATTGCTGAAATGAAGAATCGCGCAGTAGTGGAGGCGCGTGAGAAGCTTCCTGAACTTCGACGGAATTTTTTTGATAAACCTGCCGATAAATTTGTGCCATATCATCTGCTATAAACCTGCGTAAGGATAGTAAATCATTATCTCTTTAGGCTCAGGTTACATAGATAGAGCGTAATGGTTGCAACGAGGCAGATCTTCAAGGAGAGAAGCCTTCTGCGTTCTCGTCTTTATTCTTCTTTCCTGCCGGGAAAGGAGGAGAGCGTGCTTGTTCGGGTATAGCCTTCAGAGGCAGAGGGCTGCGGGGATTTTCGTGACGGGTTGAGAGGGTGGGAGAGAGGCTCCTGTCCGCCCGTCATGGAGCTTTTCGCCATGGCGACCGCTATTCCCAAAATCACCCTGAGTTCCTCCCGTGACATCCCCTTCAACCGGCTGGTGCTATCCCAGTCCAACGTCCGGCGTGTGAAGTCCGGTCTGTCGATCGAGGAACTGGCCCGCGACATCGAGCGCCGCGGGCTGCTGCAGAGTCTGAACGTCCGCCCTGTTCTCGACGACACCGGGGCCGAGACCGGTACCTATGAAGTGCCTGCCGGTGGACGACGCTTCCGTGCCCTCGAACTGCTGGTGAAGCAGAAGAAACTGGCGAAGATGGCCCCGGTACCGTGCGTCGTGCGCGAGGCCGGGTCGGCCATCCTCGCCGAGGACGATTCCCTGGCCGAGAACGTTCAGCGCGTGGCCCTGCATCCGCTGGACCAGTTTCGCGCCTTCCGTGACATGCTGGAGAAAGGCATGTCCGAGGAGGAAATCGCCGCAGCGTTCTTCGTCGCACCGGCCGTGGTCAAACAGCGCCTGCGGCTGATGACCGTGTCCGACAAGCTACTGGATATCTACGAGCAGGACGGCATGAAGCTGGAACAGCTGATGGCCTTTTCCATCAGCGATGACCATGCCCGCCAGGAGCAGGTCTGGGACATCGTGTCCCAGAGCCATAACCGTGAACCCTATGTCATCCGCCGCATGCTGACAGAAAAGACTGTGCGGGCCTCGGACGCCCGTGCCCGCTTCGTCGGGCTGGAGGCCTATATCGCAGCGGGCGGTCATATCATGCGCGACCTGTTCGAGGCCGATGACGGCGGCTGGCTGCAGGATCCGGGTATTGTGGACCGGCTGGTCATGGAAAAATTGCATGCAGCCGCAGAAGATATCCGTGCCGAGGGCTGGAAATGGGTCGAGGCGGCCCTGTCGTTTCCATGGGGGCATACCCGGCAGTTCGCGGAAATTGATGGCACGGAAGTGCCACTGGCCGATGAAGAGACGGTCCGCCTCGAAGCCCTGCGTGTCGAGCAGGAAACCATCGAGGCCGAATACGCCCAGGCCGATGAATATCCCGATGAGGTGGATGCAAGGCTGGGCGAGATCGAGCAGGCCATTCTTGCTCTGGAGGAACGACCTCTGGCGTTCGATCCTGCCGACATGGCGCGGGCCGGAGCCTTCGTCAGCCTTGCCAGCGATGGCATGCTGCAGGTCGAGCGGGGCTTCGTCCTGCCCGAGGACATGCCGGCCGAGCCCGAAGAGACCGATGATGCCGATGGATACGATCATGCTGGGTATGATGGGCGGGACCACGATAGCACAGGCCATGGTTACCAGGAGGGGGAGGGCGACAACATCGCTCCCGACGTCGAGCCCGAGGAAGAAGACGGGATCAAACCACTGCCTGACCGGCTTCTCACCGAACTGACGGCCTGGCGCACGCTGGCCCTGCGGGATGCTTTTGCCAGCAACCCGCACATCGCGCTGACCGAAATGCTGCATACGCTGGTGCGTGATGTTTACTGGCAGACATCGGGTGCGGACTGCCTGGAAGCCTATGTCCGGGAAATTTCTCTGCCGGTCCATTCGCCTGACATGCCGGGCAGTCTGCTGGCCCATGCGCTGCGCCAGCGCAACGAGGGCTGGAAGCATGATCTGCCGGATGACGAGGATGCGCTGTGGCGCTGGATCGACGGGCTGGATGATGCCAGCCGCATGGCGCTGCTGGCCCATTGCCTGTCCTTTGGGGTCAACGCGCTCTACGAGCGCATGCCCGCCTACGGCGCGGTGTCCCAGCGCAGCGTCACCGAGCGTCTCAAGCGTGCAGACCGTCTGGCATCGGCCCTCAGCCTCGATCTGGTCGAGGCGGGCTGGCAGCCCACGGTCGAGAACTATCTCGGCCGGGTGACCAAGGCGCGCATCCTGCAGGCTGTGCGCGAAGCACGCGGTGACGAGGCGGCAGAGCGCATCGCCCACCTGAAGAAGCCCGACATGGCGCGCGAGGCCGAGCGGCTGCTTGAGGGTTCCGGCTGGTTGCCCGAGGCATTGCGGACCGTGGGACTGACAGATCAGGTACAGGTTGAAACAGTAACGGCAGGCGGGGATATGGAAGCCATTGCCGCCGAATAGCGTAATGGATTTTTGGAATGGTGAGACAGCGGCTTCCGGTGCCCGGAAGCCGCTTTTTTCATGTCCGGCGCCCCGGAAAGAGGGAGAGGTCGGCTTCGCCTTGGGTGCCGAATAACCGGCATCAGAGGAGAGTTTTCCATGACCACAACCACCATCCTGCCCCCTGCGTCCCGTGGCGCCGCGTCTGGCGGCTTCCGGATCGATCCTTCGCGTGGGGAGCGCAGCGCCCGCGTATCGTCCGAATGGTTCTCGCGGCCCGATGACGAGCGCTACCTGTCCCTGTCTGACCTGCATGCCGCCACACTTGCCCGTGCCGAGCGCGCCACCGCCCGCACGGTGGAAAGCCGCGCCATTCGCGTGGAAGCATCCCGCGACGATGCCGAGCGCCTGACTTTGACCGTTCCGGGACAGCATGAGCCAATCGCACCGACCCACTGGTCCTTTGGCCAGATGTGCAGTCTGGTCGGTGCGCCGTCGTCCTATCTGCGCAATCTTCCCGCCCCACTGGCGGCGATCAACCTGCAGCACGGCCTGCTGTCGCATCGGGCCGAACTGGTCAAGACGCTGGAAACCGAAGACGGTCGGGTGGAACTGCGCGCCGTCACGGGGCCGGATTACGGCCGCATCTGGGACCATGAACTGGTCGGCGCGGTGCGCAAGATCGCCGGCGACGGCACGGGCGATACCAACTGGAAGGTGCCCGGTGTGATCGACTGGGCTACCATGACCCATAATCCGTACGTGGACATCACCAGGGAAACCACGACGCTGTATGCGTCAGACAGGGACGTGTTCCTGTTTCTTGTCGACGATACACACCCGATCGAGGCGGGCCGCCTGCCGAACGGCGATCCCGATCTCTATTTCCGGGGCTTCTACGCCTGGAACTCGGAAGTCGGCAGCAAGAGCCTCGGCATTGCGTCATTCTATCTGCGCGGGGTGTGCCAGAATCGCATGTTGTGGGGCGTGGAAAATTTCGAACAGATCACGATCCGGCATAGCAAGTTTGCAGCGTCCCGTTTCGTGCATCAGGCGACACCAGCCCTGCGGAATTTCGCCACAACCAGCCCGGCCTCGTTCGTCTCCGGCATTCAGGCTTCGCGTCGGGCGCTGGTGGCAAAAACTGATGAGGACCGCGAAAGTTTCCTGCGTCGTCGTGGGTTCTCCAAACCGGAAACCACCAGGATCATCGAAACAGTGCTGCACGAGGAGGGACGCAAGCCCGAGAGCGTGTTCGATTTCGTGCAGGGCATTACCGCACTGGCGCGGACGAAGGCCAATCAGGATACGCGGCTGGATCTGGAGGAGAAGGCCCGCAGGCTGATGGAGCGTGCGTCCTGAAAGCCGATTTTCCGTTTTTCTGTAAAGCCGTTTTTACGAGCCCGGCCCCTGCGCCGGGCTTTTTCGTTTCGGGAGTTATTCCGATGGCCGATTTCTTCACGCATTTTTCCTGCGTGCTCGATGTGGGCACGGTGGAAAACGCTGCCAAGGCGCTCGACCTCTATAATAAATTCATGGACGAACTGGCGGCGGAAGACCCGCCCTCTGACGGTTTTGTCCTGTCGATCGTGCCTGAATATGGCGGCACGCAACTCTGGATACACGATGAGACGACCGGCGATCCGCAGCAGGTCGTGGACTTCGTGCTGCGCTGCGCACGGGCATTCCGGCTGCGGGGCCGATGGGGGTTCCAGTGGGCCAATACGGCCTCACGTCCCAGGATCGGAGCCTTCAGCGGTGGCGCGCATCTGCTTGACCTTGGCAGGCGCAAGACGATTTCATGGACGACCACCGATCGCTGGCTGGCGATCGCCCTCGACGGAGGCGATCCCGAAACAGGAGGAGGGCAAGGGTAATGGCCTCGCATGATGCAGGCGATCTGGCCCGTCGTCTGGCGGAGAACGCGGAGGCGGTGTGCCGGCGGTATCTTTCCGCCGGTCGCCGTCACGGCAATTACTGGCTGGTCGGTGACGTACGCAACACGCCGGGGCGGTCGCTGTTTGTCCGGCTGCACGACACCGCCAATGGCAGGGCGGGAAAATGGACGGACGCACAGTCGGGCGAGCATGGCGACCTGCTCGACGTGATCCGCGAAAGCCTCGGCCTGGGGGATTTCCGTGACGTGGCCGACGAGGCGCGCGCCTTCCTCAGCCTGCCTCGACCCGATCCGGTACCGTCGTCGCGGGATCGTCCGGTTCAGGAACGTGGACCTGCCAACTCTTCCGAAGCGGCGCGACGGCTCTGGGCCATGTCCGGGCCGATCGCGGGCACGTCCGTAGAAGCGTATCTCCGTAGACGCGACATTACGCTTTTGCACGGAACCGAAGCCCTGCGCTTCCATCCGCGCTGCTTTTACCGGCCGGACGAAGACAGTCCGACCGAGACCTGGCCCGCGATGATCGCCGCCGTCACCGACCTCGACGGCACTCTGACCGGTGTGCATCGCACCTGGCTGGCGGAGGAAGGGCGCGGCAAGGCACCGGTCGATCACCCGCGTCGTGCCCTGGGGGGCCTGCTCGGCCATGCCGTGCGCTTCGGGGTGGCATCCGACGTGCTGGCCGCCGGGGAAGGCATCGAGACGGTGCTGTCGCTGCGGCAGGTTCTGCCCGATCTACCGCTGGCCGCCTGCCTGTCCTCGGCGCATCTCGCCGCCCTGATCTTTCCGCCACTGCTGCGCCGTCTCTACGTCCTGCGCGATGACGATCCGGCCGGGGACCAGGCGCTGGCGACGCTGCACGCCCGTGCGGATGACGCCGGGATCGAGGTGATCGGCCTGTCGGCACGGCTGGGCGATTTCAACGATGACCTCAGGGCCTTTGGGCGCAGTGCGCTGCGGGCGATCCTGCATCCGCAACTCGCGCCATCGGACGTGGCACGCTTTCTGGAGACCGCCGGCACCTGAGCGGGCCGGAAAGAGGGGCAGGCGGTTCCAGTCTTCGTTCTCTGCGGGCCTGTTCGTGTCCTTCCGTCCGGCAGGTCCACGCCCCGGCCTTTCAGGTGGGGAGCGGGCGTCAGCCGGGCCAGGCCTTCAATGGCGGGGACCGGCTATTTTCCGCCGCGCCCTCACACCCCACGCGGCAGGCCGCGTGGGGACCCCGGTTCGGCGCGCTTTGCACCGCGAAGCAAAATAGCCGGCCCCCTGCCATCCTTCGCTGTGCTGCGGCCGCGCGCGAGCGCGCGGTTCCGGCCTGTCCCTGGTCTGCCGCTATCCGCCCCCGGAAAGGCCGCGAAGGGCGCGGCCGGAGACCTGGGAGGACCGCATCATGACCCGCACGACCGACGATTTCGAACTGCCGCACGCCGCTTCATCCACCGCCCACGTGCTGGCCGAACTCCAGATGTATGGCTACCGTCCTTTCGAGGACGAGCCGGACCCGAGGCCGCTGCCCGAAGCTCCGCGCATCGGAGGTGCTGTGGCCGACATCTTCGACGCCATTGCCGCGACGCTGACCGACACACGGCTGGAACCCGATCTTGAAGCGTTGCTCTGGTCTGCCGTGAACATCTTCCACCGCATGGCCGGCCAGGTCGAGCGTGAGCTTGACCGCAACGAGCAGGCGCAGAAGCGCAGTCAGCAGGAACAGGATGGCAGCGAGATCCGCTCGGTGGAGCTGGAGCGGTTGATTGCCGAAGGGCTGACCCTGATCGAGCGTCGCAACGCCTATGAGATCTTCCGCGACGAGGCGCAGGAGCAGTTCGAACGCCTGACCCTGAGCGCGTGGCGACCGAAGACCGGCTCGCTGGTGTCACGCCGCACCATGACAGCCTCCATGATCGACAGCCGCGACTTCCTCAATGCCCGCCGTAAGGCCGAGGGCGAATTGCTGGTTCCGCCCGGTCCTAAGGTGGTCGTGACCGGCGGTCTCGATTTCGACGACCATATCCTGATCTGGGATCGGCTGGACAAGGTACGTGCCAAGCATCCGGACATGGTTCTGCTGCACGGCGGCTCGCCCAAAGGTGCCGAATTCATTGCCTCACGTTGGGCCGATCACCGCGAGATTGTACAGATCGCCTTCAAGCCGGATTGGACGAAGCATGCCAAGGCAGCCCCCTTCCGTCGTAACGATGCGCTGCTCGACACCATGCCGATCGGCGTCATGGTCTTTCCCGGAACCGGCATTCAGGAAAATCTGGCCGACAAGGCGAAAAAGCTCGGCATCCCTATCCTGCGGTTCGGAGGCGGCGCGTGAGCGCCGTCTTCACTCCGGATTATCCGTGACGGCGATCCGCGCGGCGCGGGCATAGAAGGCCAGTTCGGTATCGCCGGACGCCAGTACGATTCTCGTTCCGTCGACACATCATTTTCGCTATGATGCGAGTGCGCCGTGGTGGTGGTGGCAGGCGCACCCGTCCGACATCGTCGATTGCACGGAGACCACCACCATGTTCATCCTTGCTCCCTTCCTGCTCGTTGCCGGCATTGGCTTCCTGTGCTGGTTCTTCTTCACCGTCGCAGTTTTCGCACTGCCCTGTGCTACCGGTCTGATGGCTGCGCTCTGGGCCTTTGATACCGGTGCCGGCCTATTGGGTGCGGTCATCATCGGGTTTGTCGCGGGAGCCGCGACCTTCATTCTCGGCCAGATCGCATTCGCCTGCGTGCCTTGGGCGTGGCTCAGGCTGCTGATTGTCCTGCTCTATACCGTGCCCGCTATCATCATGGGCTACAGCACCACACATGGGATTGCCCAGATGATGATGCCGTCTGCGGCATGGCAGTTCTTTTTTTCCGTCATCGGCGCGAGCGCGGTGGGGATCACCGCTTTCATCCGTTTTACAGCCGTGGCCCCACCCGGACCGTCCGGCGGGAACATCGCGCGCGTCTGACCCCGTCCCGGCAGACTGCAGGCAGGGGACCAGACCAGATGCTTCGTATGGCTGCCAGTCCTGTCATCGGGGGAGGGCGGCTGACGCGGCGTTGGCTCGTCTCAACGCGTTGCTGGCCCTGGTCGCTTTCCTCTTGGAACCTCTCGGTCATGGACGGCCCTCGCCTGCGACTGGCTGGCAGAAACAGCGGATAGCGCGGCCACCTGTCTGGCATCGTCCCCAGCCACCGGGTCATGTCATGGCCCGAAACGAACGCGTGACGACGCTCATGCTCTTTCCTGCCGGACCCTGTACGCCGAGGGGGCCTCATGTCCTCCGTGATGGTCGCTCTGTCGGGCCACGCACGCATACGGCCTCTGAAAATGGCTGATCTAGCCGAGGGGCGGCTGCGCCTCGATCGTCTCTGGCGCAACGGCAGGCCGTAATTTTCTTCCCCTGACGGCTGCGCCGTCATTCCTCGCGAGACAAGAAAATTCCGTCCCGCCGTCCTCCGCTGCGCTGCGGCCCTGAAGGGTGCGCCGCCGATCGCCCCCGGCTCGTCGATCGCCATCGAGGCCGCAATGGTGCGGGCTCGATAACAGAGATCACGGAGCAGTATCATGGCCACCATCGGCACCTTCAAGAAGTCCGGCAACGAGTATGTCGGCGAGATCGTCACCCTCTCGGTTCAGGTCCGCAATGTCCGCATCGTTCCCGAGACCGGACGCCAGAGCGACAACGCCCCCAGCCACCGGGTGTTCGTCAACCGGGCCGAGATTGGAGCCGCCTGGTCCAAGCAGTCCAACGAGGGACGCAGCTATCTGGGCCTCAAGCTCGACGATCCGAGCTTCAACGCCCCGATCTTCGCCAACCTCTTCAATGACGAGGACGGCGAGACCTGGAGCCTGATCTGGTCTCGCCCCAACGGTCGCCGCAACGGCGACTGAGGTGCCAACGATTCCCCGCCCGGCCGGTCCGGGCGGGGCCTTCGTATGATCGGTCGGGAAACGGCGGGCGTCCCCATCGCGTCGCGCCCGATCCACCCGTGTGCGGGCAGGGAAGGGGAACAGGGCTTCCCTCAGCCTTCCCATTGTACCATGCCCGACGTGAACCGCCTCAAGGACGCGCGGTCCCCCCAATTTTGCCCGGCGCACCCTGCGGGCACACCAGACAAAATCGGCTCCCCCGCGCGCCGCTGGCGCGGTCGCCTGCGGCGATCCCTGACCCGGTTCACGCGCGCATGAGGCGACGGCCTGTCTTCGACAAACGAAAGGAGCAGGACGATGACCACATTACACGACCATATCCAGATGCTGCGCGCCGAACTGACCAGCTTTCACCTCAGCCACCGTGAGCGGGCCAAAATCGAGCGTGAACTGAAGCAGGCATGTGTGCAATTCGCAACGAAATGCCGCGACGGAGAGGCCCCCGCATAGAGCGGGGGTCTTTTCGTCTGGTCGCCCGTACCGATGGCAGGCCCACTGGCGGTCCTATCGGAAGCAGGACGCCGGTTTTTCCTCACCATCCCCCTGAAAGAACGATATTGAATCTCCACGATACGACTATTATAGTCGTATTTCTGGTGTGGATGTCTGGCATGTCGGATGTGATCATGGATGATCACTGGCCGACAGGTTAGGGCGGCACGGGCACTTCTGAACTGGACACAGGAACGGCTCGCTGAAAAGGCCCTCGTAGCATTGACCGCGCTCAAGCGCCTCGAATCCGAGCGCGGCCTTGGCGTTCAGGAGGGCACGATCGATCAGGTCCGCCGCGCATTGGAGGCGGCGGGCATCCTGTTCATCGAGTCCGGACAAGGGCGTGGTGTGATGTTTCTTCACGAGACTTCCGATCCCCAAGCGCGACAGAATGCGGGGCGTCGCGGACGCAGCCCGTCCTGAGCGACCTGATTTTCGTAGTCATTCTGTTGGGCGCTGCGTTGTTTTTATGTCAGCGCGGAACCATCGGACGATCATCATTGCATGGATTTGTTATCACATCGATCTGATTGCGGTATCACGAGGGACCGCCATGACCGACCTGCCTTTTCAGGATTGTCCACCTCTGACGGCGCGTGTGAACCCATACGACGAGCAGCATCTCGAACTTTACCTGCGCCTGCTGATCGCCGAGGAGGAAGGTGCCGACTGGCGTGAAGTGGTCGAGGTGCTGTTTGGGCTCGATCCCGCGCGCGAACCCGAACGTGCCAGAACTGTCCATGCGAGCCATCTGGCACGGGCGCGCTGGATGACCGAAGTCGGCTACGGGCATCTGCTGGCGCCACGTCTGCAATAGCTGGACTTCGCCAGCCCGCGTCTTCGTCCTCCTCGACACTCTCCCCGATAAAAATTCAGGGTCTATGCACTCGCGGTTCCGGTCCGGTTAATCGAGGCTGCCCCCTTGCCGTATGAGGGGCCAGACAGAGAGAGGCCGTCATGCCGACACCCTTCTGGCGTTCACCGGAAATACGCGATCATATCAGCACTCTGGACCGTTCCGGTTTTGCCGTCGAGTTCCTGCGTCGTAACGCGGCGTATCGTCGCGACTACGCCCGCCTGCAACGGCGGATCGCGCGTCGGCGTGTCGATGCTGCTGCCGAGTGCGCGGCGTTTGTCCATCGCTGGGGGCTGTGCTTTTGTCCATGCTCCCGATGAACCTGCCCGGCGTGGTCGTATGGTCTGGCGGCCGGAGGTTTCACCGGCGACGCTGATCCTCACGCCAGCGCCGTCGGATTTCGCGGTCGTTGCCCCCATTGAGCCGACGGTGCTGGGGACGATCCTGTCCCGTCATGACGACATGGACGACACGTGGCTGGCGATCGGAGATACCGCTGGCGATCTGTTCGTCCGCCTTCTGGCTCCATCGGCAGCAAGCCGCCCTGCCGTGCTGTTGCCGATGGATGCGGTCGCCGAACTGCGTCTGGATGTGGCGCTGCGTTTTCTCCGCAGGCAGCGCGGTCAGCGCGTCGCCCTGCTTCCGCGTGCCCTCCAGCTCACGCCGCTCCAGCGTGCGCGGCAGATCATGCTTCTGCTCGCTTTCGATATCCGCGAGGCTGGTGGAACCACACGCGACATCGCCGTCGCGGCGAACCGTTCATGGCAGGCGGGTTTGCCGGCTGTCGAATGGCGCAACACGGCGGCGCGTCGCCATGCGGAACGCCTGCTTCTTGATGCCGAAACCCGGGTCCGGGGCGGCTATCTCGATTTCTTGCGCGGCGGATAGCGTCAGCCGTTTTTTCGCTCTCCTGCGCTGTTTGCCTCCCTTTTCCCAACGCTGTCCCCCGCCCGGTTACGTCCGGTCGCGCTCCGGCGCGTCACGACCCGTGGAGGGTGGACATTGAGTCCGAAAAATCTTCGTCCACCCCCAACGCCTGTTTTCTGCGCCACCGTCATCCTGATCCGCCGCCCCATCCCTGCGGCGCTTCGAAACCAGATGGAGGCGTACCATGCTTGACCGAACCGCACCGTCGCCGACGCGCTATCTGCGCACTCATGAAGCCGCCCGGATTCTCGGCCTTTCCCCGCGCACGCTGGAAAAATATCGCTGCCACGGAACGGGACCGACGTTCCGCAAGCTTGGCGGTCGCGTCGTCTATCTGATCGACGATCTCGACCTCTGGGCTGCGGCCGGTGCGTGCAAGTCCACCTCTGACCCGAATTACGACGCGGCGCGTGCCGCCGGGCAGGTTCCGCGATGAATACCGCGTCAGGCATGTCGCACTCCCGGTCCGCCAGCGAGCGCAGCAGGCTTCACCCGTTTGTGGTCTCCGGCGGGGATGCCAGCCCGCGCGATCAGCGTGACCTAATGGAACGACCATTTTTCTCGCTCGCCAAGGCGAAACGCACGGTGCCGATCCTCTACGCAGCTGGCGACGTCCGTGTCGAAGTCCTCGGCATGCCCGAACACGGCATGGCGACGATCTGGGATGCCGATGTGCTGATCTGGGCTGCCAGCCAGATCGTCGAGGCGGAAAATCTTGGTCTTACGACATCGCGCTTCCTGCGTTTTACGCCCTATCAGCTCCTGAGCGGTATCGGGCGTCAGACGGGGGCGCGGGATTACGGGCTGCTCAAGGCGGCCCTGGCCCGGCTCCAGTCCACCGTGGTCGCCACCACGATCCGCAACGGCCAGAACTGGCGCCGCCAGCAGTTTTCCTGGATCACCGAATGGGAGATCTGTGCCAGCCAGACGGGCCGCGCCGCCGGTGTCGAGATCGTCATTCCCGAATGGTTCTATCGCGGCGTGATCGACCGTTCGCTCGTGCTGGCCATCGATCCGGCCTATTTCCGCCTGACCGGCGGCATCGAACGCTGGCTCTATCGCGTCGCCCGCAAGCATGCCGGGCGACAGCAGGCGGGCTGGGCCTTCGAGATTGCCCATCTGCACCGAAAATCCGGCAGTCTCGCCAGGGTGGCTGACTTCGCCTGCGACATCCGGCGCATTGTCGCCCGTCAGTCCTTGCCTGGTTACCGGCTGGGCATCGAGCGCGATGGTATGCGCGAGTTGCTCCGCATCCTGCCTGCCGACTTATCCACAGATCCTGTGGATAGTCATGTGGATGGTATCGGGACTTCGGGCGTTGGGACTATCGGGACATCAGGCGTGCCACTATCGGGACTTCAGGCGTGCAAACCCCAGCTAAGTCTTTGGCCTGAAACGGCGATTCCAGCCCTTAACTTATCTAACTTAGAATCTAACTCTTATGTTGTTGGGACGGGCCGCCTTGCGGATAACGGCCGTGACCCATCCGTCTCCCGCCGGCAGGGGCGTGGAGGCGGGCCATGATCGTGGCGCTCCTCAACCAGAAGGGTGGTGTCGGCAAGACGACGCTGGCGCTGCATCTTGCCGGCCAATGGGCTCGGGAAGGCCGGCGCGTGACGGTCATCGACGCCGACCCGCAAGGCTCGGCGCTGGACTGGTCAGCACAGCGGGCGAGGGAAGGGCTGCCCAGACTGTTCGGTGTCGTAGGACTGGCGCGCGACACGCTGCACCACGAGGCTCCGGAACTGGCTCAGGGGGTGGATCACGTCGTCATCGACGGTCCTCCGCGTGTGGCGTCCTTGTTGCGCTCCGCCCTGCTGGCCGCCGACCTGGTGCTGATTCCCGCCCAGCCTTCGCCGTTCGATGGCTGGGCCTCGGGCGAGATGCTGCGGCTGCTGGCCGAAGCGCGGCTCTTCCGTCCCGGTCTGCTGGCCCGCTTCGTGCTCAACCGCTGCGCCACGCGCACGGTCATTGCCCGCGAGACCCGGCTGGCGCTGGCCGGGCATGACCCGGCGGCGCTCATGGCGCGGATCGGCCAACGGGTCGCTTTCGCCGATGCCGCACGTTCCGGCCGCCTGGTCTGTGACCTGCGACCGCAGGGTATCGCAGCCCGTGAAATCGCCGCGCTGGCGGCCGAGATCGGGGGGCTGGCGTCATGACCGGGACACCATCCCGAAACGGCTTCGCATCGCGTCCTGCCGACCCCGAGCGTTGGGTAAAGGCAGCGGACAGGACTGCGCTCGCCAACAGTTTTACCGCCCGGCTGACGATCGACGTCACACCGGCCTTGCGCGCCCGCATCAAGGTCGCGGCGTTCCAGCGCGGCATGACCGTCGCCGATACGCTGCGCGCGCTGCTGGCCCGCGAATTCCCTGACAATTCCGGAGACGTGCCATGAATGGACGACTTCCTTCGCCGACGCATCTGCGCGCGGCGTCGCTGACCCATGTCGAACTGACCTGGATCGAAAAACGTGTCGAGCACTGGTTGCGCTTCGGTCAACGCGCTGACGAACAGATCCTTGACGATCGCCGTAGCATTTCCAGTTTCGCGCCGGGCAGCATCTTTGCCTTCGTCCGCTGGGCGTCGGACGATCTGGGCATCACGGTCTCGCGCATCGACATCGTGCGGGCGGTGGCGGTAGGAAGCCCGTTCCAGACCCTCCCGTTTGTGCGTCCTGGCGGCGAAATCCTGCTGCGTGTCGATAGCTGGCCGAGGGTTGAACGTGTGCTTCAGGCGATCAACGCCGTTGAGGCGCTGGGTCTCGATCCGGCGGACGCGGCACCCGAATACTGGCGGCATCTGCACCATCGCATCACTGTCGGACATGAGCCGCGTGCCTATACGCGCGAGCAGCATTCAGCATGGCTCAAGCGGCGGCAGGTGATGTCATGACCCGGCGTGGCTGGTTCTTTGCGACCTATTTTGCCGTACTCGGTGTGGGTGCGTCGATGGTCGTTCATCCTGCGCCACGGCTGATCTGGAACGAGACGGCGAGCGTGCCCGTCGGGTTGTACCGATTGCATAGGAACCCCACACCGCATGTCGGTGATCTGGTCGCCGTCCGTCTGCCAGCGCGCGAGGCGATGCTGCTGGCAAAACGCGGCTACCTCCCTCCCGGTGTGCCCCTGCTCAAGCCTGTAGCGGCTATCGCTGGGCAGTCCGTGTGCCGTATCGGGCAGCGCGTAACCATCGACGGAAAATTCACTGGCGACGCGCAATCCCTCGATCACCGGGGCCGTCCATTGCCCGTCTGGCAGGGGTGCCGACATCTCGCTTTCGGGGAAGTCTTCGTCATGAACCCGGCCGAGCCACGCAGTCTCGACGGTCGGTATTTCGGCCCGTTGCCCCTGTCCACCGTCATCGGTCGCGCCACCCCGGTCTGGCTTCCATCCGGGAACAGGCAGCCTGTCACCGTGACCTTCAATCCGTCACTGAAAGGGCAATGAAATGGCACAGATCGGTCTTTTTACCCGCACCAAAGCCGGTTTTGTCGGGCGTATTCGCACCCTTACCGTGACACAGGACATCATCCTCGTTCCGGCTGAGTTTTCCGATGCCGAACATGCGCCGGATTACCGCGTCCATCTCACCGACGCTGATGGCCCGGAGGTTGGTGCGGGCTGGAAACGCACTGGCGAAAGGGCAGGTGATTACATCGCCGTGGCACTCGATGATCCCGCCTTCGCGCAGCCGATCCGTGCCAATCTCTTCCGTGCCGGTGGGGAGCGTGCGGTCTGGGTGCTGAACTGGACGCGTCCGTCACGGCGTGTCGAACGCGGGGAATGAGACGATGCGACGCATCTTCTTCCTCGCTGTCGGTGTTATTGCAATCGGCGTATCGGGCGCACCTGACCTGTCATGGGCGGCATCGGTTCCAGCGCCCGCTGACACCGATCCTTATGGTGCGGTGATCGCTGAAGCCGTGCAGCGCTTCAACATTCCCGCCACATGGATACGGGCCGTCATGAGCGCTGAGAGCGGTGGTGATATTGGCGCGATTTCATCGAAAGGCGCGCTCGGCCTCATGCAGATCATGCCCGCGACCTGGAGCGACCTTCGTACCCGTTACGGGCTGGGAAGCGATCCGTTCGATGTGCATGACAACATCCTCGCGGGCGCTGCGTTCCTGCGCGAGATGCACGATCGTTACGGCTCGCCGGGTTTCCTGGCAGCCTATAACGCCGGGCCGGGGCGCTATGAGGACTACCGTGATCGGCAACGTCCGCTGCCACCCGAAACGCGCGCCTATGTCGCCGGATTGCTGTCCCTGATCGGTCAGGGCGGTGGTGAATCGTTGCTGCCGGTTTCGCATCCTGATCCGCTGTTCTGGACCCGTGCACCGATTTTCGTCGTGCAGTCGGACGACGCGAGGAAAGGCGTTCCGGTTGCAATGAAGCTGCCGTCGCATGGTGTTCGAAGTGACATCATCGCGCATGGTCTCGCGCCTGTCAGGCCGCTTTCGGATGGGTTGTTCGTTGTCTCTTCCGCATCGGGAGCAATGCCATGAATGCGCACTTTTCCGCTCTCTCTTCTGCCGATTTTCCACGGTTCGTGGGTGACGCTCGGGGCAGCAGACATCATCGCGGGGTAGGTGCAGGCAGGGGTGAACAGGCGCTCTGGGGCAGGGGGAATGAGAGGCGAGATAAAAGGGCGCACATTGCGCCTCGGTTGGGGTGTCGGTTTTCCTGCGTTTTTTCGTTCTTTCAGCAATGTTTCCTCTTCTTTGGCAATGTTTGCCGACCCTGTTTTCCTTTGTTGCACCAGCCTTTTTCGCACATTGGAGGGTCCAATGGCCCGCGAGAATGACTTCCGGCCCCGTCTGGGTCGCATCCGCTCGCCGCGCGCCCAGCGGCTCAAGCCCTTCGTCGCCCAGGCCCTTGCTTCGGCCCAGCGTGCCGGTGGCGGCGGGTTCCGCTCGGGCCGCAACGGCAGTGGTTCCCGTTCGTCCTTCGGGCGTGGCCGCATCGCGGCAGCCAGGGCCAATCGCCTGCTGACCAGCCGAGCCCGCCGCGTGACCGTCAAGGCCCGTGTCGTACGCCATAGCGGGCGCAAGGCGCCGCTCGCCGCCCATCTGCGTTACCTGCGCCGGGAAGGGGTCACGAAGGACGGTGAGAAGGCACGGCTCTTTGGTCCCGGCATCGACGATGCCGACCCGAAGGCGTTCGCCGAACGCTGCGAGGACGACCGTCACCATTTCCGTTTCATCGTCTCGCCCGAGGACGCGCCCGACATGGCCGACATCAAGGGCTATGCCCGCGAACTGGTCGGGCAGATGGAAAAAGACTTCGGCACGAAACTGGACTGGGTGGGGGTGGATCACTGGAACACGCAGCACCCCCACGTCCATATCCTCGTGCGCGGTGTAGCCGAGGATGGCAGCGACCTTGTCATCTCGCGGGATTATATCAAAGACGGGTTGCGCGCCCGTGCCCAGGATCTGGTGACGCAGGAACTCGGGCAGCGCAATGACATCGAAATTCACCGCGCCCTCGAACGTCAGGTCGATGCCGAATACTGGACCCAGCTTGACCGGCAGCTTCAGCGCGATGCGGGGCGCGATGGCGTCATCGACACGGCGCCTTCGCCTGGTGAGCAGCCCGATCCGTTCGGGGCATTGAAGGTCGGACGCCTGCGTCGGCTGGAAGGGCTTGGTCTCGCCCATCAGGTTGGAGAGGGGCAATGGTTGCTGGATGAGATGGGGTGGACGGCCTCCCTGCGGCATCGATGTGCCATAATGGAGGTTCACTGACCATCAGAAGGAGACCGCCCGGATGAAAGCTAGCATAGTCGGCCTTGATATTGCCAAATCTGTTTTTCAGGCTCATGGAACTGATGCGAATGGAAAGAGCATTTTCAAATGCAAGCTTGGTCGCAGTGAAGTTTCGGCATTTTTTGCAAAGCTTGCCCCCTGTGAAGTTGTGCTGGAAGCCTGCGGGTCAGCGCATTACTGGGCACGGGTGATCAGCAGGATTGGTCATGATGTCAAACTGGTTCCTCCTGATCGGGTCAAACCATTTGTCAAAAAAGGCAAGAAAAATGACGCTGTTGATGCGGCTGCAATCTGCATGGCGGCAACTCATCCTGATACGATGTTTGTTCCGATCAAGAGCGAAGAGCAGCAAGGTGTGTTGTCGCTGCATTCCACCCGTGCTCTTCTGGTCAAACAGCAGACCATGTTGAGTAATGCGTTACGGGCTCTTGCTTCCGAGTTCGGGCTGATTGCCCCTCTGGGCACACGCCGGCTGCCAGTGCTGATGGCAAAAATAGAGGCATCAGCAGACCTGCCTGCTGCCATGAAGCAGAGTGCCATGTTGTTATTTGAGCATTACGAAAAAGTCGCTCAGAGCATTGATGCTTTGGAAGGGCAGATCCGGGCGCGTGCAAAAAACGATGATGATGCGCGTCGGCTGATGACCATTCCCGGGGTAGGTCCCATAACGGCTTCCATGATTGTCGCCTCGGTCGCGGATATTGGCTCCTTCGCCTCTGCGCGCCATTTTGCCGCATGGCTTGGGCTTGTGCCTCGTCAGCATTCTACAGGTGGTAAAACCCGTCTGGGAAGGATTACCAAAGCGGGCAACCGGCAGATAAGAACATTGCTGGTTCTTGGCGCCACGGCCATGCTTCATCGTGCCCAGAAGTGGGAGAGCGCTGCGGGTCAGTGGCTATGCGAACTCATGGCGCGTCGTCCAAGGCGTCTGGCAACAGTTGCACTTGCCAATAAAATGGCTCGTATCATCTGGGCGTTGTTGTCACGTAAAGAGATCTATCGTCCGGCTGGTGTCAGTGTTTCAGCAGGCTGACTTGTACCAGCAGAACGATGGACACCGGAGCTTGCTCCGGTAAATCCGGCAGGATGTATGAACCGACGTGATGGGAAGACTGTCATTCAGCAACAGTTCAGGCCATACCGTTCGACCGTCTGTGCCCCTGAGCACGCGATACGAGATTGGTGCCTGACACGTGAGCGCACACCCATGATGGCCAGCGCATAAAGTCGCATAAACAGGCCGGACATAAGAGCGCATCTGACCGGGTCTTCACGTTAAATCGGTATGCATCATCCGCCAGTAGAATAATACGTTTTGGAAATTGCATGGGAAAGACAATGTGAAGCATTGCCTTTAAACGGCCGTCCACATAAGACGGCCGAGGCGACGCTGCGTGAACTGGGCGAACGCGGCGACATCATCAAGCGCATTCACCGTTCCCTGGCCGAGCGCGGGATCGAGCGGAGCACGTCGAGTTATGTGCTGGCGGGCGAAAGCCTGGATGTTCCCGTC
>NZ_CP042808.1:1940000-2110000 GCF_004014775.2 Acetobacter oryzoeni | reverse complement strand
AGTAGGGCGGGGCACGTGAAACCCTGTCTGAACATGGGGGGACCACCCTCCAAGCCTAAATACTCCCTAGTGACCGATAGCGAACAAGTACCGTGAGGGAAAGGTGAAAAGCACCCCGACGAGGGGAGTGAAAGAGACCTGAAACCGGATGCCTACAAGCAGTCGGAGCCTCTTATGGGGTGACGGCGTACCTTTTGTATAATGGGTCAGCGAGTTTCTGTTTGCAGCGAGCTTAAGCCGATAGGTGTAGGCGTAGCGAAAGCGAGTCTGAATAGGGCGCATAGTTGCTGGCAGAAGACCCGAAACCGAGTGATCTAGCCATGGCCAGGCTGAAGGTGCGGTAACACGCACTGGAGGGCCGAACCCACGCCTGTTGAAAAAGTCGGGATGAGCTGTGGCTAGGGGTGAAAGGCCAATCAAACTCGGAGATAGCTGGTTCTCCGCGAAATCTATTGAGGTAGACCGTCAGGTGGTTACCCCGGGGGGTAGAGCACTGGATGGGCTAGGGGGGCCCAAAGCCTTACCAAACCCAACCAAACTCCGAATACCCGGAAGTATAGCCTGGCAGACAGACAGTGGGTGCTAAGGTCCATTGTCGAGAGGGAAACAGCCCAGACCACCAGCTAAGGCCCCCAAATCGTGGCTAAGTGGGAAAGGATGTGGGGATTCCATAACAACCAGGAGGTTGGCTTAGAAGCAGCCATCCTTTAAAGAAAGCGTAATAGCTCACTGGTCTAATAGAAACCCTGCGCCGAAAATGTAACGGGGCTCAAGCCACGTGCCGAAGCTGTGGGTGCATATCTATGATATGCGCGGTAGCGGAGCGTTCCGTAAGTCTGTGAAGGAGATGGGGTGACCCTCTCTGGAGATATCGGAAGTGCGAATGCTGACATGAGTAGCGACAAACAGTGCGAGAAACACTGTCGCCGAAAGTCCAAGGGTTCCTGCGCAAGGTTAATCCACGCAGGGTTAGTCGGCCCCTAAGGCGAGGGCGAGAGCCGTAGTCGATGGGAAACAGGTGAATATTCCTGTACCTGCCAGAAGTGACGAATGCGATATGTTGTCAGGTCTTAACGGATTGACCTGGCTTTTGGAGCATTCCAGGAAATAGCTCTGGCGTATAGACCGTACCCGAAACCGACACAGGTGGACTGGTAGAGAATACCAAGGCGCTTGAGAGAACGATGCTGAAGGAACTAGGCAAATTGCTCGTGTAACTTCGGGATAAGCGAGACCCGTTGGTGGGCAACCATTGGCGGGTGGCACAGACCAGGGGGTAGCGACTGTTTATTAAAAACACAGGACTCTGCGAAGTCGAAAGACGACGTATAGGGTCTGACGCCTGCCCGGTGCCGGAAGGTTAAGAGGAGGTGTGAGAGCGCTGAATTGAAGCCCCGGTAAACGGCGGCCGTAACTATAACGGTCCTAAGGTAGCGAAATTCCTTGTCGGGTAAGTTCCGACCTGCACGAATGGCGTAACGACTTCCCCGCTGTCTCCAGCATCGGCTCAGCGAAATTGAATTCCCCGTGAAGATGCGGGGTATCCGCGGTCAGACGGAAAGACCCTATGAACCTTTACTGCAGCTTTACAGTGGCATCAGAGACATTCTGTGTAGGATAGGTGGGAGGCTTTGAAGCAGGGCGCCAGTTCCTGTGGAGCCATCCTTGAAATACCACCCTGAATTTTTCTGATGTCTAACCGTGGTCAGTTAGCCTGATCCGGGACCCTGTATGGTGGGCAGTTTGACTGGGGCGGTCGCCTCCCAAAGTGTAACGGAGGCGCGCGATGGTGGGCTCAGGCCGGTCGGAAACCGGCTGTTGAGTGCAATGGCATAAGCCCGCCTGACTGCGAGAGTGACAGCTCGAGCAGAGACGAAAGTCGGCCATAGTGATCCGGTGGTCCCGCGTGGAAGGGCCATCGCTCAACGGATAAAAGGTACTCTAGGGATAACAGGCTGATCTCCCCCAAGAGTCCACATCGACGGGGAGGTTTGGCACCTCGATGTCGGCTCATCACATCCTGGGGCTGGAGCAGGTCCCAAGGGTTCGGCTGTTCGCCGATTAAAGTGGTACGTGAGCTGGGTTTAGAACGTCGTGAGACAGTTCGGTCCCTATCTGCCGTGGATGTTGGAGACTTGAGAGGATTTGTCCCTAGTACGAGAGGACCGGGATGAACATACCTCTGGTGCACCGGTTGTCGCGCCAGCGGCACCGCCGGGTAGCTAAGTATGGAAGGGATAACCGCTGAAAGCATCTAAGCGGGAAACCCACCTCAAAACTAGGTCTCCCTGAGGGTCGTGGTAGACCACCACGTTAATAGGCCAGGTGTGAAAGCGTGGTAACACGTGCAGCTAACTGGTCCTAATCACCCAATAGGCTCACTCTCTTACTGTCCCCTTAAAAGGACAGCCCGTGCACAGAAATCATCCATATAACGCCTACTTCTTCATAACCAACCGTCCTCCACACCCCTTACAGGGTGGACTGGATGACCTGGTGGCCATGGCGGGGAGAGATCCACCCGATCCCATCCCGAACTCGGCCGTGAAAACCCCCAGCGCCTATGATACTGTGGCTTAAGCCACGGGAAAGTCGGTCGCCGCCAGGTCTTCCAATCCACCCTACACAAATCTTACCCCTACAAATTTCAACACATCTTCAACCGCGGGGTGGAGCAGCCCGGTAGCTCGTCAGGCTCATAACCTGAAGGCCGCAGGTTCAAATCCTGCCCCCGCAACCATCTCAAAAGCCCCGCTCAACCAATCGGTTGGCGGGGCTTTTTGTGTCTCAAAAAAGCCCTGGCTAATTTGGTGTCCGCGGCGGGATTCGTCTATTTATAGATTTATATTATGAATGTTCAGTTAAACTGAGCATAGGTGTATTAACAATCTATAAAAATTCACCTCTCAGTATGGTCAGTCATAGACCTAATGTTGAGAAACGCGCTTATGAGCAGTCAGATTGATCTGGATAGTGATCAGACTTATAAAAATACGTCTTCAGTTACGACATCCAAGACAACGCTAACCATAGAACTTAGTGATATTGATGATATTACTGTTCAAAATAGCGGAACGCTTTCTTCAACTGCCAAGCGTGGGATTGATACGTCAGGTGAGGCTTCATCTGGTACGTCGGTTACTATTAATAATACGGGGACTATTTCTGGGTCTGATGATGCCATCCGTATTGATGATGCATTGCTCAATGGTACGTTGGTATTGGATAACAGCGGCATCATTCAATCTACAGACGATGGTCAGGCCGTAGATTTCAATTCTGTCAGTTCAGCATCTTCCATTACAATCATTAATGATAGTAACGGCAGCATTAAGTCTACAGATGCAGATGCGCTACGCCCCGGGGCAAATGCAACCATTGAAAATTCTGGTACGATTTATGCAGATGGCGCCAATGGGGCCACAAAGAATGATGGGATCGATTTTCAGGATTACAGCGGAACAGTTGATAATTCGGGTTCTATTTCTGGTGCACGTCACGGCATAACCAGTAGTAGTGATGTTACGGTTGTAAACAAAGCCGGTGGGACAATTACAGGGCGCGATGGGTCGGGTGTTGGGTCAGATGGGAATGGAACTGTCACTAACTACGGAACTATCACCGGAGCCTATGATAATTCTGGTACAGGTGACGGAGACGGTGTTGATATAGATGGTTATGCAAGCATTACTAACTATGGAACTATTCAGGGAACAGGCGCAGGCGGAAACGGAAGTGACGGTTATCCCAATACCAGCGAAGGGGTTTCGATAGGTGGCGGTGATATTGTTAACGAAAGCGGTGCTCTTATAAGTGGCGCAGCAAATGGTATTCTGGTTGATAACAGCAGCCAGGGAGATGCGCCTTATGCAACGACTATTAGCAATAATGGTACCATCCAAGGGTTAGATGGTTACGGTATTCGTATTACTGATACGTTTGGTGATACGATTACAAATGCTGGCACAATTTCTGGAACAACAGATGCAATTCTGCTGGGTGATGGGGATGATACATTAAATATCCAGACAGGTTCGATTATTTCTGGAACAGTGGATGGTGGTGCGGGTACTAATACTGTTAATCTGTCTGGATCGGGCACATTCGATGGTGCCAATAATTTTCAGACGATGACTGTTTCTGGAAGTTGGATACTCTCAGGAGATCAATCCTATTCCACAATATCTTTGGCTAACAACGCCGCTTTAACCTTTCAGGGCAGCGCACCTTCTACGGAAACAATTACCTTTAGTGGAGGTGCTGGGCTTATTTTAGGTAGTCCGTCATCTTTTAATGCAACACTTTCCAACTTTGCTATCGGTAATGTCCTAGATTTCGCGACAGTCACGTATGATACAGAAGCGACTGTGAGTGTATCGGATAACCAAGTTGTTATCAGTAGTGATGGCATTACTTATACACTGACGATCTCTTTAGCGGACACATCAGAACAACTCCAGTTAGCGAAAGATGAAGACGGCTCACTTATGCTGGAAGCCGTGGTATGTTTCCTTCCAGGGGGTATGATTGCTACTTCCGATGGCGAACGTGCTGTGGAAACGTTGCGCCCAGGTATGTCTGTCCTGACTTTTGACGATGGTGAAATCACGCCAAAAGATATCGTGTGGGTTGGTTGCCAGCACGTTACGGTACGGACAGATTGTCCACCTGATGTTGGTGGAGTGCCTATCCGTATTTCCAAAGATGCGCTTGCAGTTGGTGTGCCGCATCATGACCTGTTGGTGACACCTGAGCATTGTCTTTATCTGGAAGGGTGTTTTGTGCCCATTCGGATGCTCGTGAATGGTAAGACGATTTCTTATGCACATGGGATACGTTCTTATAAATGTTATCATATAGAAACACGAGATCACGCCGTAATCCGTGCAAATGGTCTTTTTACAGAAAGCTATCTTGATACCGGAAACCGTCGTAATTTTAACCCACTAGCAGATGGCGCTGTAGTGCCCGCTTTTAATGGGCCTGCACGCAACTGGAACGAACATGCGGCCGCCCAGCTTTGCACAGAGCGTTTTTTTGTTGAACGGCTTTATCATCAAATCATCCAACGGGCCGGTATGATAGGAGCTATTGCGGCTGAAAACGAGCAAGCATACGTGCAGGATCCCGCGCTTAGACTGCTTCTGCCAAATGGCTCAAAAATAGTGCCCTTGCGTATTATCGGTCATCGTTATGTGTTTGCGTTGCCTGCCAATGTTGATGTTGTTCGGGTTGTCTCTCGTTCAGCGCGTCCGTGCGATACAATTGGCCCATATGTGGATGATAGACGCAGCCTTGGTGTGTTGATTGGCCGCATTACAGTTTGTGATGCGCACCAAACCTATGACATCAATGTGCATCTCGCCAACGATCTTCCGGGTTGGCATGCGCGGGAGGAGGGGGAATACCGCTGGACGCAAGGGGATGCCGTGTTGCCAATAGGTTCTTGTAAACCAAGTTGCCACACAATTCTGGTTGTGCATGTTGAAGCCGCTGGCCCATATTTGGCTGACAATAACCCAACAAGCATAGAGCGGGTTGCCATGATAGCGTGATTGGCACCAAGAGGGGCTCCTTTAAAAAGCATTCTCCTTTGCTGCGTATTTTGATTACCAAATATGATCTGGTTAATCAGGATAATCTGCAGTAGGCATTATGCATGTCAGCGCGCTCTCATAGTTTGAAGCATCTGGTGGTCTTCTGGCCATTGGTGCTGCTTGCTCTGATTGCGCGTTTAACATTTGGTGGAATTGTTTCTCCAAACATTTTGGTTGAAGATCCGGTCAGAGAACTCACGAAACTGAGTATTCTTTGCGACGATCAGTCACCACTTTCTAATCCTGATGGGCAGCAGCATCACGTTTCAGATCCGCAGGATGATGGTTTCTTATTATCTGAAGCTCTTGAGCTGTTTTTGCTTAGTGTCGCATTCTGTATTTTTGCTAAGCTGAGCACAGTAAGTGTTTGTCGGGCCTGGATGTTTGCCCCTATCCGTGGGCCACCCGCGCCAAAACGTACGTCTCTGTGTCCGCAAGGACCTCCCGTCTGACCTGAAATTACAGGGCCGCTCGCGTGTTTTGGCACGCGGGCTTTTCGTGTTGTTCATTCAGGTTCAGAATCATGTTTCATGTTTATAGCACACCCCTTCGGTTTTCCGGGGTGATGGCAGCCGTGTCTCTTCTTTCCGCTGCCAATATGTCTGTTGCTACAGCCCAGATCACTCGTGGGCGCTTGCAGACACATCACGGCAAACAAGTTTCTTCGGCTACGCATAAGGTAAAAACTGAACAGGTTACGGTAATAGGAAACAGCCGTAATTCCGCAATGGCGCGTCCGGCCGGACAAACAACCTACAGTGCTGACCGAAGCAGTTTTGGCAATCAGATTGGGCAAAGTGTTGCGGACATGGTTGTCACCATTCCCGGCGTAAGTTTCACGCAAGGGAACGGCCCGCGGGATACAGTTGTCTCTGTCAGAGGTTCTGGGGATCGTCAGTCCTACGGTCTAAAAAACTTACAGGTTCTCGAAGATGGTTTTCCGATGACACAACCCGACGGAACCGCGCGGGCCGATCTGATAGACCCTCATGCTTATGAGGGTATGGATGTTTTTGAAGGCCCAGCATCAACCCTTTACGGCAATTATGCCATTAACGGTGCAATCAATTTTCGCACCCGCAAAGGCACCGATATCCATGGCCTTGAGGTTGGTTCTGATTTTGGCAGCTTTGGGATGTTCAACAATTACGCTGCATTAGGATTTGGCAATAAGCGTTATGATCTGATGATTTTTGGAAGCGATGTCCGAGGGAAAGGGTTTATTGCCAATAGCCGGTACAATACATCAACAGAAAATGTGCGGCTGCGTGTTAATCTAACAGCATCAGATCGGCTTATCTTCAAGTTTGTGAATAACGTTACAGATGCTTTTTTACCTGTAAGGCTTTCACTCAATCAGTATCGTACTAACCCTTATCAGAGAGGGTGTTACAATGCAGCAGATGCCGCAGCCGGGTGTGCATCTGTTAATTTGCTCGTCAATGGTCGCTACGGAACAAAGGAAGCCATGAGCCCGGAAGCGGCGGGGTTAGGCCGCTTTGACCGTCGTACGATTGTCGGCTTGCGTTGGGAGCATGATTTTAATGCCCGTACAATCTGGCGTAATCAGTTTACCTATGATCAGCGCCATATTGATCAGCCAACATCACCAGTAGCTTATGTTGGTCCATACAATTCCTACAATGCCAGTAGCGATGTAACCAACCATGCGCGTCTTGGCGGCAGACCATTGGAAACTTTTGGCGGGATTAGTTTTGATTACCTCGATTTTGGTTCTCAGATATACAACACCATGCCGCTAGGTGGTGCGACCCGTGGCGCAATGAATTCAGAATCTTACGGCCACCAGTGGAACCTTGGTGCACGGTTTCAGGAAGATTGGCATTTAGCTCCCAACTGGCACATGGTTGTGGGGCTTGGTGGAACATATTCCGATATTGGGGCTGCCGAGACACTCTACAGTTACTCTGCTGCGGGCCAAAGTTTACGCTATATTACAGCCAACCGCTTCTACTTCAATCTGGCTCCAGAAGGAGCATTAATTTATACGCCATCAAAGAAATGGACACTCCATACGCGTGTTGGAACGGCATATGGAACGCCATCATCTTCAAATCTATTCATTACGCCGCAGGGGCAGTATGGGAACAATACGCAACTGAAAAGCCAGACAAGTGTTGGCATTGACCTTGGTGCAGATTGGTACCCTTCTTCTAACATGAGTGTTCAGGCAACGGGGTTTTACGAGTTCTATAACAATGAGTTTGTCAGCCAGTCTGCTGGTGTAAATGCGGTTGGTTCCTATACGTTTAATGCACCAGCTTCCCAACATCGGGGGATCGTTCTGGGTCTGGAGTGGAAGCCTCTTCCCGCAATGCTGCCAGGGGGGCGGATCAAGCTTAGCTATACTTATGATAATCAGGTTTATACAAATTATACTGAAGTCCTTTCAAATAGTAGCCTTTCGCGTAGTTTCAGCCGTAACGGAAAGTCTATTCCCGGGGTTATTCCCAATTTTCTGAATGCGCGTTTTTTATACGATCAGCTTGATGGCATTTTGGAAGGGTTGGGTGGTTACGCCGAAGTGACATGGCGGGATTCATACTGGCTGGATAATGCCAATCGTCTGAAAGCGCCTGGTTACGCGCTGCTGAATTTGGAAGTGCATTATGATCCGCCAACCCGGCTTGGTTGGGCGCATCGGCTGCATTGGTATTTTGAAGTGCAGAATGTCACAAACCAAACATACATTGCAGGGGCCACAAATATCAGTGACAGTTTGCAGGCTAACGGACAACAGGCAACAGCCCGCACGCTTATGAACAGCACAGGATCTATCTATGCGGGGTCACCCAGAGCATATTTTGGCGGCGTGCGTATTCGGTTTTGAAAAAGTCAGGAAACACTTATGCCGGATGATTTTTTGGCGGTGGTAAAAGCTGTTTAAGGTCAACTGCAATCTGATGGGCGCTAGAATCAACCGGTATCATGCCGACCAGATGGTTCTGACCATCCATCAGATACAGGAGCGAACTATGATCCATAAGGTAACCATTCCCTGTATTTGCACGGCGTCGTGCTGAGACATGAAATGCGGTCATGACAGGTTGAAGTTCTGCTTCAGTTCCGGTGAGCCCCACAATGCGCGTTGAAAAACGTTGGATATACTCTTTTACAACAGGTGGTGTGTCTCGCGCTGCGTCAACTGAAATGAAAATGGGCGTAACCTCTTGCCCTTGGGGGCCTAGTTCGTCCAGAGCCGCCGAGACAGTAGCAAGTGTAAGTGGACAAACATCCACGCAATGTGTGTAACCAAAGTAGATAAGCGTATAATGACCGTAAAAATCTGCCTGTGAAACCATGCGCCCGTTTTCATTCGTCAGGGTATAAGGGCCGCCAATCTGAGTGTGTGGGTGCGCTGTTAGAACAGCACGCAGCCCAGCCGCACTGATAAGAAGAGCCAAGCTAATTCCGACAACGGGCAACGCCATTTTCCAATTTTGTTTGCGTGGAGAAGTCGGTTTTTTCTTATGAGATAAAGGTTTGCGTTGGCTCTTCTGGGTCATGAACATATTATAGCAAACAGCACAGATATCTGCAGCAATGCATTGTTATTTCCGATAGGGCAGCGGGTTGCATATTTGGGAGAAGATGCTGGAACAGGGGTAGCCTATTCAGCGTTAAGTGCTGTACTATGTCTTGCGCATAAATAACGATTTCTTCGGACAAAAAACATGTCGAAACCTGTTCTTGTTATTGGCGCAGGTCCTGTGGGCCTAACTATGGCTATAGAATTGGCCCGTTATGGGGTGCCTGTCAGAATTATCGATAAGTTGCCAACACGCACCACGCAATCTCGAGCATTGGCGATATGGCCCCGAACTTTGGAATTACTGCAAGCTGCAGGGTGTGTTGAGACTTTTGTCGCTCATGGGCTGCATACGAAAGCTCTTGGGATCTATTGGCGTAATAAAATACTTGGTTGCCTTTCCTTTACGACAATCCCTTCTGAATTTGATTATTTGCTGATGCTACCACAATCGGAAACAGAGAGGTTGTTGGAAGAATACCTTAAAACTCTTGGTTGCACTGTTGAGCGTGAAACGGAAATCACAGACTTTCTGGATAAGGCAGAGAGTGTTTTATGCACGCTTAAACATAAGGAGGGGAATGAACAGTTAGAAGCTGCATGGCTTATAGGCTGTGATGGTGCCCATTCTTTTGTACGCAGCAGGCTTGGTATAGTATTTGAAGGAGACACGATCCCCATAAATTTTCTGCTTGCTGATGTACGTATAACAGGCCTTTCTATTCCATCTGACGAACCAGCTATTTTCTGGAGTTCTGATGGCGTAGTCATGATTTTTCCAATATCGCATGACCGCTACCGTATTATTGCAGACATTGGGTCAAATCCAGCGCATATGCCGCATTTGGAAGAAATGCAGACCATCATAAACCAACGCGGGCCGGGTGGAATTGCTTTGTCCGATCCGATATGGCTATCTAGCTTTAATATTAATGAACGCAAAGTTCGAGAATATCGTAAAAACCGTGTATTTTTGGCAGGCGATGCAGCACATGTTCATAGTCCTGCAGGTGGGCAAGGCATGAATATAGGCATGCAAGATGCCTTTAATCTTGCATGGAAGTTAGCCCTTGTAGAACAGGGAAAAGCTAAACCCTTCCTTTTGGATAGTTATAGTATTGAACGCAATGGTGTGGCGCAGCAGATATTGTCGGTCTCTAGGTGGATGACTAAAGTTGTTCTTGTCAGAAATCACCAGTTGCAGAGAATGCGCAATGTTATTGTAAAATTATTTTTCAGTATTCCGATAATTCGTCGCGCTCTTGCTAACAGGCTTTCTGGTATCAGAATAAATTATCCTGATAGTCCTCTCAATGCAGGTTCAATACGTGGTTTATATAGTCCTGGAGAAAGATTGCCTATAAAGCATCACTTCCATCGGGGTGATACTCCGCGTTTTTTACTTGCAGCCAAACACAACGTAAAAGCACGTAATATGCTTTTACGTTATACATCCTTGTTAGAACCAGAACTATATGCACCACCGTATGCAAATGGTATCTGGCTTATAAGACCGGATGGTTATGTTGCAGTGGCAGCGCAAGGTGGAGACTGGACAATTATTGATACATTTTTATCTAGTATATCCGTAAAGAAACATCAGTAATTTAAAATATATTTCCGTAATTAAAAGCAACCTCTTCAAAATATGGTCGTTTATTCACTTCATCCCCTGGAGGAGATTCCAAAAATGAATGTGAGTGAATTCTTATGGAAACGTCTTCAGGAGTGGGGGCTCAAGCGTGCTTATGGTTATCCGGGCGATGGAGTGGGTGGTATTGATGTTGCGCTCCAAAAAGAAATTGATGCCGGGAACTTTGAATATATTCAAGTGCGGCATGAAGAAATGGCAGCATTTATGGCCACGGCTCATGCCAAATTTACAGGGCAAGTGGGGCTCTGCTTTGCGACATCCGGCCCTGGCGCGATCCACCTTTTAAATGGACTGTATGATGCCAAGCTAGATCATGTTGGTGTTGTGGCCATTATGGGCCAGCAGGCACGGGTAGCGATTGGCTCCAATTACCAACAGGAAGTTGATCTGCAATCACTCTGCAAGGATGTTGCTTGCGAATATATCGTGACAGTAACTGAACCATCACAGATCCGCCACGCGATTGATCGTGCAGTACGGATTGCACGAGATAAACATGCTCCCACGGTTATTATTGTCCCTAATGATTTACAGTTACTCCCTTATTCAGAACCACTTATGGCGCACGGCTTTACGCACACGGGCATTGGCAGAACAACTGTTAGCAAAGTGCCAGAGGATGAAGCCTTACGTGCGGCTGCCGAGATACTGAATTCAGGAAAAAAAGTTGCAATTCTTGCTGGGGCTGGCGCGTTGGATGCAACAGATGAGCTTGTGGATATTGCGGAAATACTTGGTGCAGGTATAGCCAAAGCTCTTTTGGGTAAGGCGGCAGTTCCTGATGACTTGCCTTTCGTTACCGGTTCCATTGGTTTGCTGGGTACAAAACCTTCGTGGGACTTAATGAAAGAATGCGATACCTTTTTAATGGTTGGCTCAGCCTTTCCTTATAGTGAATTTCTGCCCAAACCAGGACAGGCGCGTGGTGTGCAAATTGATATCAACAGTGCCAATCTTTCCCTGCGTTACCCAATGGAAGTGAATCTTCAAGGTGATAGCGCAGCAACATTGCAAGCCCTTGTTCCGCTCCTTCGGCGCAACCACAATCGTTCGTGGCGGGTGCGAATTGAAAAAGAGGTGGCTAAATGGTGGAAGGTTCTGGAAACGCGCGCCATGGCGCGCGCACAGCCTCTTAATCCCCAACGTGTATTTTGGGAGCTTTCATCCCGTTTGCCAGAAAATGCTATTATTACGGCAGATTCTGGTTCTGTTGCCAATTGGTATGCGCGAGACCTTAAAATACGACGAGGCATGAAGGCTTCTCTTTCGGGTGGGTTGGCATCTCTTGGGGCAGGCACACCATACGCTGTGGCAGGAAAAATGGCGTTTCCAGAACGCACAGTTATTGCCTGTATGGGAGATGGCGCCATGCAGATGAATGGTTTGAATGTTATGATTACAATTTCCAAATACTGGAAGCAGTGGTCCAACCCAAAATTGATTGTTCTTGTATTAAACAATCAGGATCTTAATCAGGTAACTTGGGAAGAGCGTATTCAGCTAGGTAAAGGTAAGACGGAATCAACTCAATCTATCCCTGATTTTCCTTACCATAAGTATGCAGAACTGCTGGGGCTTAAGGGGATTTATGTTGATGATCCAGAAAAAGTGGCGGCCGCATGGGAAAAGACCCTAGATGCAGATAGGCCAGTTATTCTTGAAGCCCGAACAGATCCCAACGTACCGCCATTGCCGCCTCATATTACTTTACAGCAAGCCAAAGCCTTTCTTTCCTCATTACCAACAGATACAGAGCGTAGCAGTGTAATTAGTAGATCAGCTAAGCAGATTTTTGCATCTATTATGCCTGCACGTAAATCATAATCCGTTGGGTAAAATCTTTGGCCGCCTATTAAAAACAAGGCGGCTGTAAGTTTTTTGTTTTTACCTGCGGTATCTTTATTCTAAAGCATAGGTCTTCCGCCAGTTACGGGAAGAACAGCGCCTGTTGTGTAACTTGCTTCATCTGAAGCGAACATGACGTAGGCAGAAGCGAGTTCTGCTGGTTGTGCTGGCCGGCCAAGAGGAGTGTTTTTACCAAATTTGGCAATCTCTTCCTGCGGCATTGTTGATGGAATAAGAGGTGTCCAAACTGGACCAGGTGCAACGGCATTTACACGAATATTTTTTTCTCCCAACATTTGGGCAAGGCCCGCTGTAAAATTGGAAATAGCTGCTTTTGTGGCAGCATAGACAGGCAAATGTGGAGATGGTTGTACAGCGTTGATCGAAGTGGTGTTAATAATCGAAGCACCACTGCTTAAATATGGCAAAGCTGCCTGACAGAGAAAAAACATACCGTAAAAATTTGTACGGAACGTAGTATCAAGCTCTTCTTCATCAATTTCGGAAAGATCTTTAATAGATTTTTGATGAGCCGCATTGTTTACCAAAATATTGAGATTTCCGAATGCATCTATTGTGCGTTTTATAATATCGTTACAATGTGAGCGTAATCGAATATCTCCCGGGAGTAAGATTACGCGGCGCCCGGCTTTTTCTACCCATTCAGCTGTTGTCTGAGCATCTTTGTCTTCTGTATAATAAGCAATTGCAATATCTGCACCTTCACGTGCAAAAGCAATGGCAACTGCTCGACCTATTCCAGAATCTGCTCCTGTTATCAAAGCAACTTTGCCAGAAAGCTTTCCAGATCCTCGATAACTTTCTTCTCCATGATCGGGGATAGGATTCATTTTGTCTGTTTCACCAGGAACTGTCTGATGTTGAGGGGGAATTCTTTCTTCATGTACCATCATATTTGCTCCTAAAGAGTGCGTTATGTTGAATTTTTCTTGCGAGTTTGAGCGGCTTTTCGTGCAGAGGCAGAGCGCTCTTCTGCCGTCCGGTGGGCGGAGGCCTCTCCACCTGCTTTGCCACCTTTGCGTGAGGGAGCATGTGTTACGGGATGGCCTCTTCCTGATCCACTTTTCTTGCCGCCACCGGTTTCTTTGTTAACCGTAGCCCAAGCCCGGCGTTCAGCTTCCTTTTCACTGACACCATGTTGCTCATAGCTTTTTTCGATATGTTCAGCTTGTCGTTTTTGCTTGTCTGTGTAAGTAGATTTGTCACCACGAGGCATGATTTATGCTCCGTTTTTTATGGTTCTAACTTTCTTTTCGTATCTCACGAAAGAAAGATATATGTTTGATAGTAACGTTGAGTAATAAGAAAAGTTTTTGTTAAATCAGCCTGTTTTATACGGTGTTAATGAAAAGTTAAGTTCCAAGAAGTTCAAAAAGTAAAACGGAACGTTCTGTAACAGTAAAAGCTCTTTTCTGTTCAAAGATACCCTTTTCTATTTCATCGCCAGCATCGGGACGGTTGGTATCAAGAAGCAACTTCCAATCACCGCCTTCAGCTTCTGGTAAAGTAAATTCCACGCTGTCTGTCCAGCCGTTTAAAATCAGGAATAATGTTGCATCTCCACCACGTTGCATAATTCCACTCGGTTGGGCGCGCCCATCTAGCATAAGACCAAAGCATTGTGCATGGTCCCATTCTTCCTGTATTATTTCCATGCCATTGGCGCTAATCCAGGTGAGTTCTTTAATATCCAGTTCTTTGTTGTAAGCTTCAGTAAGAAAACGGCTACGCCGTAAAATAGGAAAACGCTTTCTAAGATAGAGTATTCTTTGTGTGAAAGTTTTTAGGGTTTGCCCTGCTTCTTCAATGTTCCAGTTTATCCATGATATATCGTTATCTTGGCAATATGCATTGTTGTTTCCATTTTGAGTGCGACCAAATTCATCTCCTGCCAGAATCATGGGAGTACCTTGTGAGAACAGGAGAGTTGCCAACATATTTCGGCATTGTCTCCAGCGTAATGTATTAATATTTTTATCGTGAGTAGGGCCTTCTATGCCATAGTTACAGGAACGGTTGTTGTCTGATCCATCTTTGCCACCTTCACCATTGGCATCATTGTGTTTATCGTTGTAGGAGAAACAATCTTTAAGTGTGAAACCATCATGGGCTGTAATAAAGTTAATGCTAGCCCATGCCTGACGGCCGCTATGGTTAAAAAGGTCCGGACTACCAAGAAGGCGCGGCGCCAGAGCAGCAGCACGTGCTTCTCCTCGCCAGAAATCTCGTACGGTATCACGAAATTGGTCATTCCATTCTGACCAACTGGGAGGGAAATTTCCAATCTGATATCCACCGGGGCCAATATCCCATGGTTCGGCAATGAGTTTGAGGTGCGCCAAGGTGGGGTCTTGTCGGCAGACGCGTAAAAAACCAGCTTGGCGGTCAAAACCATTTTTTTCCCGCGCTAGAATAGAGCCAAGATCAAAGCGAAAACCATCCACGCCCATTTCTTCAGCCCAGTAACGTAAGCTGTCTGCCACAAATTTTATGACGTGCAGGGTATTCAGATTGAACGTGTTGCCGGTACCTGTATCATTGATGTAATAGCGAAAATTATCAGGTATGAGCCGATAGTAAGAGGCATTGTCCAACCCTTTAAAGGACAACGTGGGACCAAGTTCATTACCTTCTGCCGTATGATTATAGACGACATCCATAATAACTTCCAAATGAGCTTTATGGCAGCGCGCAACCATCTGCCGGAACTCTGCTGTTGGATCAGCATGGTTTGCAGCATAGCGCGTATCTGGGGAGAAGAAACCGATGGTATTATAGCCCCAATAATTTGTAAGGCCTTTTTCTATAAGAGATTGAGGGTTTACAAAACTCTGGATAGGCAGAAGTTCAATAGAGGTTATGCCTAAAGACTTGATATAATCCAATACAGAATCATGGCAGAATCCGGCATAGGTGCCGCGCAAATTTTCAGGCACCAAAGGGTTATTTTGTGTAAATCCCTTAATATGTGTTTCGTAAATAACAGTATCAGACCAATTTATTTTTAGTGGTTTGTTTTTTCTTTCTGATGGTGTGGAAATAATACATTTCGGAATAAAAGGTGCGCTATCTTGCTCATCAAAACTTAAATCCAAATCAGGGTGTCCCAGTTGATACCCAAAAAGGGCAGGGTTCCATTCCAGATTTCCCAAGTAGCTGCGAGCATATGGGTCTAAAAGCAGTTTGTTGGGATTAAAACGGTGTCCGGCATCGGGCTCGTAGGGGCCATGTGCACGTAACCCATAGAGCTGGCCCGGATGTAAATCAGGTATCCAACCGTGGAAGACTTGATCTGTGTATTCTGGAAGACGAATACGGTTTGTTTCTGTTTTTCCATCCTGGTCAAAAAGACAGATATCTACAGCCGTAGCGTTGGCAGAAAAAACAGCAAAATTAACACCAGATCCATCATATGTTGCCCCAAGTTCTACGGGGTTTCCTTCACGTAGGCGCTGACGAAGCGGAAGACTCATTGGCAGTGTCCTCATTCATTTTTCACCCCTTGGCGAAAACATGGCACAGCATAAGTCCGTAACGCGTGGTCATTGCGAAAATTCAGTAACATAATCGTGTGTGAGGGACATTTTAGGAGGGGCAACGTTCTATATGTCATAGCTACTGATAGCTGCGTCATACCTGTCAGGGCGAAATATTCCATTCAAGATATACAAAAAGGGATGAGACATGACGCAGACATCCGTTGAAATGCTACCAACCAATCTGAACGTTCTTTCCGTTGCGTCAGAAATGTATCCGTTAATAAAAACTGGTGGTTTAGGGGATGTTGTCGGCTCTTTACCCGGTGCTTTACGTACATATGGAATAAAAACGCATACATTATTGCCTGGCTATCCTTCCGTAATGGATGCTTTGGAAGGGCGACAAATTGTTAAGCAATTTGATAATGTATTGGGATATGCTGTTACTATTTGGGAAGGCGTGACAAAGAATCGTGCATTATTTGTAGCTGATGTGCCCGCTTTATATAATCGAGCGGGAAACCCTTATGGCAGCCCAACAGGCCAGGACTGGCCAGATAATGGCATACGTTATGCGGTTCTGGCACGTATTGGCGCATTTATTGCGCAAGGATATCTGGAACATTGGCGGCCTGCAGTCGTGCAAACTCACGATTGGCATTCCGCATTAGTTGCAGCTTATCTGCATTATGATGCCGTAGAAGCTCCGCCTGTTGTACATGTTATTCATAATTTGGCGTTTCAGGGCATTTTCCCCCGTAATAAACTTGAAGAATTCGGGTTGCCACCGCATGCATTTGCCTTGGAAGGTTTGGAGTATCATGGGCAGATAAGTTTTTTGAAGGGAGCACTCTTTTTTGCAAATCGCTTAACAGCGGTATCTCCTACATACGCAGAAGAGATTCAAACACCAGAACATGGTATGGGTCTTGATGGTTTGCTTCGTACCCGGTCGGCTGCGTTGAATGGCATTCTCAATGGCCTAGATCTTTCGGAGTGGGATCCTATGACAGATCCTGCCGTAACATTTCCATATGCAGTTGGGGATATCATTGGGCGCCGTGCAAATAAAAGAGTATTACAAGCTGAATTTGGATTGCCGCAAACGACAGAAACCTTTCTTTTAGGGCTTGTTAGCCGTTTAACCACACAAAAAGGTGTGGATATTCTGGCCGAAATTGTACCGCGTCTGTTTGAATGGAATATACAACTTATTATTGTAGGTGTGGGAGATCGGGAAATTATGCGATCTCTTGCGGAACTGCAAAGTCGTTATCCACATCAATTAGCATGTCATTTGCATTATAGCGAAACTCTTGGTCATAAATTGCATTCTGCTGTTGACGCTTCTCTTATCCCATCCAGGTTTGAGCCGTGCGGTCTCACCCAACTACATGCGCTGCGTTATGGATCTGTGCCAATTGCCGCGCGTGTTGGCGGGTTATCAGATACCATTGTGGATGCAAATTCAGCTGCGATAGCAGAAGGTGTTGCGAACGGTGTTTTATTCGCTCCAACTAATAGTGAAACACTTTTGGTAGCTATTAGGCGAGCATATGCTTTGTTTCAGCAAAAATCTGTTTGGGCACGTTTGCAGCGTAATGGTGCATTGCATGATGTCTCATGGGAAGGGAAAGCGGCAGAATATGCCCAATTATTTAGAGAGTTAGCTGGTCACTCCCCATTACATCATAATACTTACGCCGAAATTGCGCCTCGCCGAGGCGATATTTTACAGCGCTCGTTCCGGGCTCTGCGCAGAATACAGCCAGCCCGTATGCCGCTTGGTGGACAAAAAAGTGAAAGCCTGAAGAGCACAGGAACATATGCTTGATTAAGCAGAACAGAATTATTTTGCAGTAATAAAAAAACGGTGTGTATTGCGATGCCTGCTCGCTCTGTATCTAAAAATCGTAAAACGGCAGATTTGGCGCTTCAAAAGCACATAGAAGAGCTTGTTGTCGGAAACTGCTCTAATCCTTTTGCTGTATTGGGGCGGCATCCTGATGGGCGAGGGGATATTGTGCGCGTATTTTTCCCGGATGCTTTTGAGGTTCGGGTCATTATTACCTCATCGGACGGCTCTATCGTTGAGCGACAAATGCAGCGTATTCATCCTCATGGCGTTTATAGTGTTACGATTCCCAAACGTAGCCAAAGTTATTTTGTAAGGGTGAAGTGGGCGGATAGTTGGCAAGATGTTGTTGATCCTTACAGTTTTGGTAAATTATTAGGAGATTTAGACCTACATTTATTTTCAGAGGGACACCATCACTCTCCTGATGAGATTATGGGGGCACATTGTATCGAGATTAATGGTGTAAAAGGTGTGCGCTTTACGGTTTGGGCGCCTAATGCCAGTAGGGTTTCTGTTATTGGAGATTTCAACATCTGGGATGGTAGACGCCACCCTATGCGGTTACGCCATGGAGCAGGAGTATGGGAGCTGTTTGTTCCCGGCCTTATGGCAAGTGAACGCTATAAATATGAAATTCTTTCTTCTAAAGGCAAAGTTTTACCAGCAAAGGCAGATCCTTATGCGCGTTTTACGGAAAAGCCTCCAGCTACAGCATCGCGCGTTGCAGCCCCACAGAATTATGAATGGCATGATACGGAATGGATGGAGCAAAGGCATAAACGGCATAAAGTTAATGCTCCGCTATCTATTTATGAAATTCATGCACCTTCTTGGAGACTGTCAGAAAATGGCCAAGGGTTTATATCTTGGAGCAGTTTGGCTGATGTACTTATTCCCTATATTCAGGAATTGGGATTTACGCATATAGAGTTACTTCCAATTACAGAATATCCTTTTTCTGGATCCTGGGGATATCAGCCTGTCAGTATGTATGCACCAACAGCTCGGCATGGTGAGCCCTCTGAGTTTGCTGCATTTGTAGATCGGTGCCATCAGGCTGGTATCGGGGTAATTATGGATTGGGTGCCGGCTCATTTTCCTTCTGATCCGCATGGACTTGCCTGTTTTGACGGTACACATCTTTACGAACATGCTGATCCACAAGAGGGATTTCATCAGGACTGGCACACACTTATCTATAATTTTGGCCGGAACGAGGTGAGGGGCTTTTTACTGGGAAGTGCCTTGTACTGGCTGAAGCATTTTCATATTGATGGTCTGCGGGTCGATGCCGTTGCATCCATGTTGTATCGTGACTACAGCCGTAAGGATGGGGAATGGAAGCCTAATATTTATGGTGGGCGTGAAAATCTTGAGGCTGTCTCGTTTTTTCACGAATTTTCTGCACTTATCCGAGATACGCATGATGACGTTATGCTGATAGCTGAAGAGTCTACTGCGTGGCCGGGCGTAACCATGTCTGCTGAGGCAGGCGGATTAGGGTTCCATTTTAAATGGAATATGGGCTGGCTGCATGACACTTTGCGTTATATGCAGCGAGATCCGCTCTGGCGTGGTTATCATGCGCATGATCTGACGTTTGGCATGATTTATGCCTATTCCGAACGGTTTATTTTACCTCTTTCTCATGATGAAGTTGTGCACGGCAAAGGTTCTCTTTTGTCGCGCATGCCGGGGGATGCTTGGCAGAAGCATGCAAACCTACGGTGCCTTTATGGGCTTATGTGGGCGTATTCCGGTAAGCAGCTACTTTTTATGGGGGGGGAGTTGGCCCAATGGGAGGAATGGAACCATGATGGCCAAATAGCCTGGCACAGGCTGGTAGAGGCATCTGGAAAGGGGATGCATGATACCGTTGCCACTCTCAATCGCCTTTATCGTGCTTATCCGGCTTTATATGCGGATGATTATAGCCCTCAGGGTTTTCAATGGGTGATTGCAAACGATACGCAAAATTGTGTTTTTGCATGGTTGCGTTATGCGCCAGATGCAGCACCAGTGTTGGTTGTCTGTAATATGACCCCTGTGCCTCGCCATAATTATAGGGTGGGAGTGCCGCATGGTGGATATTGGCACGAAATCCTCAATACTGATGCTGCATGTTTTGGTGGCTCTAATGTTGGCAACGCTGGGGGCCTGTATGCGCAGGATGTGCCGGCTCATGGAATGTGTTGTTCTCTAGAGGCAACGCTCCCACCTCTTTCTGTTTTATATTTTAGTCCGGTTGCTATCTAGGCACGTTATGCTTGCTTGAAAGGTTCCTGACCATGCGCACGTTTCTTTTTAGAAAAAGTTTTGGTGCGGAACTGTTGGAAAAAGAACAAACCTTTTTCACTCTTTGGGCACCTTCAAGTGAAAATGTCTTTTTACATATAGAAGGTATGCAAGATCAAAAAATGCATTCTAATGGCCTTGGGCATTTCAGCCTTATGGTTCCTTGTGGTGCAGGGGCACGTTATCGTTTTTGTATTTCTGGTGGTCTGTGCGTGCCGGACCCCGCAAGCCGTAGTCAGCCAGATGGCGTGCTTGGTGCAAGTGAAGTTATAGATCCAGAACATTATCAATGGCAGTGCCCAGAATGGCAGGGTAGGTCTTGGCATGAAGCTGTTATTTATGAACTGCATGCAGGTTTGCTGGGTGGCTATGGCAGCATATGCCAACAGCTAGATGAATTGGCAGCGCTTGGCATTACAGTTATTGAACTTATGCCGATAAATAGCTTTGGGGGGACTAGAAACTGGGGATATGATGGTGTTTTACCGTATGCTCCAGCAGTTTCTTATGGTCGGCCAGATGAATTGAAGCATCTGATTGATGCAGCCCACATGCGTGGAATTATGGTTATCCTTGATGTTGTTTACAATCATTTTGGACCCGAGGGAAATTTTTTACCTGAATATCCTGATGATTTTTTCGATCATGATCAGCACTCTACATGGGGTGTAGGTATTCATTTTAGCAAACCTGAAGTGAGAGATTATTTTATAGAAAATGTAATATACTGGATTATGGAATATCGGTTCGATGGTGTACGGATTGATGCAGCATCTGCCATTTCTGACCATACATGGTTTGAAGCTTTGCAGAAACGGGTCCAGACCACGATTGAACCGGGCCGACATGTGCATTTGATCCTTGAAAACGAAAATAATGATGCAGGTCTGCTAAGAAATGGTTTTACGGCTCAATGGAATGATGACGGCCATAATGCCTTGCATGTTCTTCTGACGGGAGAACATGAAGGATATTACAAAATGTTTTCTAAAAACCCAACGCAGGATTTAGCGCGTGTTTTAGCAGAAGGTTTTGTTTATCAAGGGCAATTCAACCCTTATTCTGGCAAAAGGCGAGGAATGCCTAGTGGGGATCTGCCTGCAACAAAGTTTATTTTATTTTTGCAAAATCATGATCAAACAGGCAATCGCGCATTTGGGGAGAGATTGTTAGCGCTGGCAAATCCAAAAGCTGTGAAGGCAGCCTATGCTTTGCTCCTTTTAAGCCCAATGATTCCCATGATTTTTATGGGAGAAGAGTGGGGGTGTATCACACCGTTTTATTTTTTCTGTGATTTCCATGGTGACTTGGCTGAGCAGATCCAAGAAGGGCGGCAAAAGGAATTCTCTCAATTTTCTACATTTCAAAACGAGGAAGAGCGTAAACGTATTCCAGATCCGAATGCATTAAGCACTTTTGAAGCGTCTAGACCTGATAGAAGTTTGCGGGATACAGATTGGGGAAAGGAATGGTTGGCCGTTACACATCACTTACTCGAACTGCGTAAAAAATGGATTATTCCTTATCTGCATTATGTGCAGAGTGCAGGAGTAAAAATACTAGGATTGGGTGCTATTTGTGCTCATTGGTATTTGAGAGATAAAAAATTACTTACTATTTTTATAAATATTTCTGATGAAAATTATAAAATTACTGAGCCGCATGGTGTTTTGTTCGCCATTCCAGATACAAGAGAAGCAGGAACATTGCCGGCATTCAGTTTTGTGGCCAGTATGGAAAGCAGGTCATGAACAGATCATTACGTGCAACTTATCGACTGCAATTTCATAAAGATTATACTTTGTATGATGCCGTGCAACTTGTGCCGTATCTTGAAAACCTTGGCATTAGCCATATTTACGCATCCCCACTATTGGCAGCAGTACCAGGTTCAATGCACGGATATGATACAATTAGTTGGGATTATATAGACCCAGAAAAAGGTGGAGAAGCTGGGCTACAAGCTTTGGTAGATGCACTACGTGCCCATAATATGGGCCTTATTCTTGATATTGTACCTAATCATATGTCCACACACCATCTTAACGTATGGTGGCAGGATGTTTTGAAATATGGATATAGTAGTAAATATGCAGCTTTCTTTGATATCGATTGGGATGTATCTCAGGTAGATGAGGCGCACCATATTATCCTTCCATTTCTTGAGAAACCTTTAAGTGATATCATTAGAGAAAAGAAAATTCGTTTTTTATATATGGATGAAGAAAGGTCTTTTGTCTTTGTTTATGAAGACAGAATTTTTCCAGTAGCCTTAGAAAGTATGAAATGGGTAGAAGGTTTTGCTGAGTATAAAAATGAAGAGAGTCTTACCTCTGTTTCAAGAAAACATTTGATAGATTTTTTTTCTTCTGAAACGTCAGAAGGAAGGCAAAACCTTTCGATGTTGCTTCAAAAGCAACATTATCGATTGGTTTGGTGGCGTAATGCTGGTGATTTAGTAAATTGGCGTCGTTTTTTTGATGTAACATCACTTATTGCACTTCGTATGGAACAGTCATACGTTTTTAATAATACTCATGCATATTTATTTGATTTATATCAACGAGGTTTGATTGATGGGTTTCGAATTGATCATATAGATGGTTTGTTACAACCAGATGAATACTGTCGGAATTTAAGAAAAAAACTGGAACAACTAAAACAAAAAAGACCAGAGTTTTTACGTAATGATCCTATTATTTTTATAGAAAAAATTTTAGCTGATAAGGAATCTCTCCCAAAAAAATGGCAGGTTTCTGGCACCACAGGTTATGATTTTCTTGAGCAAATTTCTCTTCTTTTGCATTCTCCAAAAGGAGAGAAAAAGTTAGATTTCGTATGGGAACAATGTGGGAGTTTCCCCTATAAAAAAGTGCAGGATTTAGCGCGGAATGAAAAACTGAATTCTTCATTTTATAAAATGTTTCATGATTTGATATCATCTTTTGTAAAATTTTTTCCGTTAGAACAGAATATAACAACGCATTCTATAGAAACTGTGCTGCGCAATATTCTACTGTCATTTCCTATATATCGTATTTATTTTTCAGGAAATACTATCAGCAAACATAGCCTTCCATACTTACGAAAGGCCTGTAATGAAGCACGTAAAGGGTTACCTTCTTATCATCTTCCATTATTGAATAAGATTGAGCAGATTTTAAGCCAGGCAATTTATCAAACATTGAATAGAAAAGCCCCTGAAAATTTATTTGTTAATCTCACAGCTCCTTTGGCAGCAAAGGCTGGGGAAGATACCGCATTCTATCGTTATGCATGTTTATTGTCTCGGAACGAAGTTGGGACAGATCCTGCCCTTTTTTCAAAAAATATAGAAGCATTTCATCAAGCCAATATGTCACGTTTTACATCATATCCAGAGGCATTGCTTTGTACGGCGACGCATGACCATAAACGAGGAGAGGATGGCAGGGCTCGCCTTATGGTTTTAAGTGAGCCTGAGGTGAAATGGCCTGAAACTGTCATGCGCTGGTTTGCAGAAAATCCATATATTTCTAAAGCAGATCAAATTTTTATATACCAAACCCTTATTTCTGCCTGGCCATTAAATAATGAAGATTTTTCTAATTTTTCTCAAAGACTCCAATCTTATTTAACCAAAGCTTTGAGAGAAGCAGGCTTATGCACTAGTTGGGATAATCCCGATTTGGCATATGAAAAAACATGCCAAAATTTTATGGTGCAGCTTTTATATACATCATTTGTCAAAGATCTTGCCACATTCATAAATAATATTTCTCCTTCTGCAGCTATTAATAGTCTTACCCAGGTTATTCTTCGTTATACGGTTCCTGGCGTTCCTGACCTGTATCAAGGGCGTGAGGAATGGGATTTTAGTCTTGTAGATCCCGATAATAGAAGGCCTGTGAATTATCTAAAATTACAAAAAAGTTTAGGGAGAGAAGAAAATCTTTCAGCATTAGCAACAAGTTGGCGTGATGGGAGGATTAAACAAGAAATAATCCGAAAACTTTTGATATTAAGAAAAAATTATCCACAATTATTTATAAACGGTTTGTATAAAGAAATTTTGGTAGAAGGTGATTTGTTAGATAATGTTGTGGTATTTCAGAGATTTACTAAAGATATAAAAATAATTGTTATCACGTCACGGTTTAATTTTTCACTTAAAATTAATGAGAGTTTACAAAGCTGTCATGAAGGATGGAAAAAGACTAAGATTTTTTTACATGATGATTGGAAAAGTGCAGAATGGAAAAGCATTTTATGGAATAAATCCTGTAAAAATAAAGACTTTGATAATCTTGGCTATTTTTATGGTGCGTTGCCGTTTGATGTTCTTATTGCGCATCATGTTACATGATCTGGTGTATAAAGCAGGATGCGGATTAAAGATCAAAAGGCAGATTGGGAACATATACGCCAGACCACACGTTGTTTGATCTCTATCTGAATGACGAAGAGGAAAAAGTTGTGGCGACAATACTCATAACTGGTGCAGGCACAGGTTTTGGTCACGAAGTTGCACTTCGACTGGCCGCCAAAGGTTTTAATGTGATTGCTGGAGTGGAAATTGCAGCACAAGTTCATTCTTTGTCTGAAGAGGCAAAAAAACGTGGTGTCAACTTATGTGTTGAGAAACTGGATGTGACGTGTGAGGGGGACCGTTTGAAGGCAGCTAAATGGGATGTTGATATTTTGCTGAATAATGCAGGTATTTCTGAAGGGGGTGCAATTGCAGATATTCCAGCCGAAAATTTGCGCCGTCAGTATGAAGTCAACGTCATCGGTCCAGTTATACTTACGCAGTTGTTACTGAAGAAAATGGTAAAGAACAAGAAAGGCCGGATTGTTTTTATGTCATCTGTAGCTGGTTTAACGACAGATCCGTTTTCCGGCGCATATTCCTCTTCCAAACATGCTATTGAGGCAATTGCATCTGCTCTAAGTCAGGAAGTCAAGGAGTTTGGTATCGAAGTTGCCACGGTAAACCCTGGACCATTCCTTACTGGCTTTAATGACCGTATGTTCGATAGTTGGCAAAGTTGGGTCGATGATCCTACACAACGTTTATTCGACTATGAAAATATTGCATTTCCGCATGAACAGTATGATCCCGAACCTGTTTTTGAAACGACAATTGGCGTTCTGACAGGGGAAATTGATAATTATCGCAATGTTGAACCCAAGGAAATTATCAGCCAGCAGAAAGAACTTCTGGATGCTGTATGGAAACAGAAAGTGACTGATGGACTTGGGAAACGGTCCGACCTAGTGCAAAAGGCTTACGATATCAGGCCGGGAACCCCAGCCTGATACAGCCTTCGGAAAGCAGGGTGGCCAATAGGTGCAGGCGTATGAAGTTTAATCTGACAGCATATGTTCAATCTGCGCAGCAATATGGAAAAGGGTACGATCTTCTGCATGGCGGCCCATAACCATCAGTCCTACGGGAGCCTCACCCGCACGATGGCATGGAAGACTGATAGCACAAAGATCAAGAAAATTGGCTATAGTGGTGTTGCGCAGCAAAAGCAGATTAGTTGCGATGTAATGGGCATTGTCATTCATATCGCTGATTTTGGGCGCGATAATGGGCACAGTTGGTAAAATAACAGCGTCATAATGGTTCATAATATCGGCTGCCTGCCGGATAAGTCTGGCTCTGCTTTGCTGCAAAGAAATATAATCTACGGCGTTTTGCTCATAACCTCTTAGAATGCGCTGCAATACAAAAGGATCATAAAAGCTACGGTGCGTTTTTAGCAAAGATTGATGCCATGTGAGAGATTCAGCTGCGGGAAAACCTCCCTTACTGTTGGCCTTAGGAATTTCTTTAAGGGGAGGGCATGTAAATGTTTCCAGTACAACGCCGTTACCGGAGAGCTTGCGCAAACTCTCCTCCCATGTCTGGGCTACTGTCTTGTCCATATCTTCCATAACGGAAGTGCCAAGAATACCTAAGCGGAGCGTGTTCCCCTCCCGTCCGGTTGGGGCATCTTGTATGCGGAGTGTTCCTGTTGCCATAAGGCTATCTGCAGCCCAGCAGCACTTTACGGTACGACCAATGCTGCCAATGGAATCTAACGTGAAAGAAAGGGGCACAGTGCCTTGGGTAGAGATACGGCGTGCTGTAGGTTTGAAACCAACAAGGCCAGTAAGTGCCGCAGGGATACGGCAGGACCCCCCCGTATCACTGCCAATACCGACAAGAGCCATGTTGTCCGAGACTGAAATGGCCGCTCCAGAAGAAGAACCGCCGGGAATGCGTTTTTCATTTCTGTGCCACGGATTGGCTGGGGTGCCAAAGTGAGGGTTTATGCCAATGCCGGAAAAAGCAAATTCGGTCATGGTTGTTCTGCCAACACTAATTAGCCCGGCCTGCTTAAGCCGCTGAATAGCTGGCGCATCCATACTGGCTGGTGGCGCATCTGCTAGCACCATGGAACCGGCTTTGGTGGTGGAACCAGCTTCGTCAAAAAGATCTTTAACGGAGACAGGAAGCCCGGCTAAAGGAGATGGGGCTTGTCCCTTTGATCGTAATCTATCCATGTCATCGGCTTGCTGGCGCGCAGCCATGGCATGCACAGATATGAAGGTACGCGGGCCTTCTCCATGTGGGTCTGCAATATTGGCTAAAGCGTTTTCTACTAATTGCCGGGCCGTTGTACGGCCATCCGCAAGTGCCTGTGCAGCATCTAGCATGGATGGGAATAGAAGGGACATGAGGGGCAGTTCCGTGTTTATTGGCTGTTGATCCATGACAAGAATGGGTGGGAGTGTATCATGGTTGGCTTACAGCCACAGCAAAAGACAGGTCACGCCAGTTTTATGTGAACATATGTCCCGAATTATTGATTGTGTTAAATTTTTAATTATTGGCATCCATAATTTGTGTGCCCGGCCAATTTTGAGACATCACCATGCTTTTTGCCAATTCAATAAGAATATTTCTAACGGCAACACCAGCCTCTGTTTCAGGAATACTTTCTGGTACGCATAGAGAAACATCTTCCTGAATGATGGGGCTGCGGAGTTCATGCACGCGGGATTTGCCCGGAACAATAATCTTGCTGGCAACAGACCAAGGCAGGATAGTAAAACCAATACCAGCAGCAACGGCATCCTGAAGTGTCAGAAGAGCTTCAACTTCTGCAACAATATGTGGCTCTATTTGCTTGCGTGCAAAAGCAGTGTTGATACGTTTGCGCACAAAATTGTAGTCTGGAGGAAGCAATAGGGGCACTTCAGTAAGTTCTGAAAGTTTGACAGGTGCTGATCCCCTTTCTGCAAAAGGGGAGTTTTCTGGTGCAACCAAGAAAAAATTTTCTTTCATCAAGGGTGTAAAATTCACACCTTTGATTGGCCCAGCACCGTGGATAATGGCCATATCTAACCGACCGGTCATGACCATTTCGCTGTAAATATCATCAAAGCTTTCGGTTAAATGAAGGATGATGCCAGGCAGTTTGGCACGCACTTCTTTCAGAAGAGCCAAAGACAAAGTAGAACCAGAGGAATATGGCGAAAGACCAACAGATACTTTGCCAACTAAAGGCCCACCACCACTGCTGACTTCTGTCATGGCCCGATCAAGCTGTTTGATCATGGTTTGAGCGTGACGGTAAAGTTCCAACCCTGCAGCTGTAGGAGTGACCCCCATTTTACTGCGGATAAGCAACTTTTGTTTAAATGCGGTTTCAAGAGAGGCTAACTGCTGGCTGAGGGCTGGCTGCGCAATGTTCAGGATATCAGCAGCACGGGAAATGCTTCCGATATCAATAATTTTTACGAATGCCTGTAGTCGCCTGATGTCCAATTTGAGTCATCTCCATGCGCTGCATTTCAAATTATTGTTACCGAAAATATGCCGTCAGTCAATAAGCATTCGAAACGAATATTTTGATGGAACTTCCATTCATAATTGAGTATTTATTTCAACAAATCTATAAAATTACATTACTTTCAATAAAATTATAAATAAAATAAGAAAATACAAAATATTTTTTATGTTTTTCATTCATATACTTTCCATAATATTCTTGTATGGGGGTAGAAGATTTTCAAAGCTATCTCTTAAGGGTGGGTTTGGCGTACATTCATTCGATATTGATAATTGACTGAATATTCTCACGCGCCTGCGCAAGAATATCTTCGGAGTATGTGTGTAATGCCGGGTTTTGCCGATCGACTTAACGGAATTGCCATTTCTGCTTCAGCCGCAATGACGGATAAAGCAACAGCATTGAAAGCAGAGGGCATTCGGGTCATCAGCCTTTCATCGGGAGAGCCGGATTTTCCTACGCCTCCACATGTTGTTGAAGCTGCGGTTGAAGCCGCACGTGCCGGTGATACAAAGTATCCGCCACAATCAGGCAAGCCCGCACTTAAAAAAGCGGTGCAGACCAAATTCTTGCGCGAAAACAATCTGGATTATGCGCTGGATGAAATTCTGATTGCCAATGGCGGCAAGCAAATCATTTTTGATGCCATTATGGCAACCTGTAACACGGGTGATGAAGTTGTTCTGCCAACACCTTTCTGGATTAGCTATGCTGATCAGGCACGCCTTGCCGGGGCAAGCGTGGTGCAGGTGCCATGCAAAGCAGAAAATGGTTTCCGCCTCCACGCAGCAGATTTGGATGCTGCGATTACCGAACGCACCAAATGGGTTATTCTCAATTTCCCTAATAATCCATCTGGTGCCTGTTGCCCCCGCGCAGATATGGAAGCTATTGCAGCCGTACTGCTCAAGCACCCTCATGTTTGGATCATGACGGATGATATCTACGAACACCTTGTGTATGATGGTTTTGAATTCTGCACGATTGCCCAGGTTGAGCCACGGCTAAAAGATCGTGTTCTTACTGTTAACGGTGTTTCTAAAGCCTATGCCATGACAGGCTGGCGTGTAGGATATTGTGGCGGCCCCAAAAATCTGGTTGCCGCTATGAATAACATGCAAGGGCAGTCAACAAGCGGTATCAACACAATAGCACAGGCCGCAGCCGTAGCCGCGCTGGAAGGGCCTCAGGACTTTCTCAAAGATCGTGCGCAAGAATATCAGGCACGGCGTGATCTTGTAGTTGATCTGCTGAACGCCATTCCAAATGTGTATTGCCACAAGCCACAAGGTGCCTTTTACGTATATGCAGATATTAGCGCATGTATGAACAAGGTTTCTGCTGGTGGTAAAACTATTGCTACGGACACAGATTTTGTCATGGGGCTGCTTGAAGAACAGCAGGTCGCAACAGTGCAGGGAACAGCTTACGGAATGAGCCCGTTTTTCCGTATTTCCTACGCAACAGATGTAGAAACATTGCGCGAAGGTTGTGAGCGTATTGCAAAGTTTGTTGAAGGCTTGAAGTAAGAGATTTTTGCCTGCAAGGCTTTTGAGATAACCCCATTTCTTAACGAGATGGGGTTATTTTTTGTTCTCTTACTGGGGTTTTAGAAAAGAATAAAAATTAAGAAGACTGAAGCGTTAGAATAGGCTGACCGTATCCAATTAACTCACCTTCTTTAGCGAGAACGTCTGCAACTATACCATTACTGGATGCTGTAACTGGTATGGTAACGTCTTCTATCTCCAATATGGCAACAATTGCACCTGTGCAAACAGAGCTTCCAACAGGTGCTAATGCTTCCTTTGTAGCAGGATTGTGCAGTAACAAATGACCAAAATAGGGGGCTGTAACAGTTACATTTGTTTCCGCTTGTATGTTGAGTGATGATGGTTCCAAAGCATTGTGTTGCTCAGAACCATCCGTAGGCATTTCAGCCGTTTCAACACAAATACGGAAATGCGTGCCCTGTGCATTAGAAAGCTCCAGAGAACTCAGGCCTGCTGCATGTAGCCATTGGCTAATCTGCACAACTTCGTCTGAATTGGGCAGGCTTTCAAATGTCGGCAGAGACAGAGGCTTTGTCATCAGGATTTTCCCTTTTTTCCAACCAGTGTTCTAAATGGTGGATATCAACCCCACCTTTCAGAAAATCCCGGTCACACAGTAATGCCTGATGGAGCGGAATATTGGTTGCTATTGTTTCAACCTGCATTTCAGAAAGGGCAACCTTTAGGCGTTGAATGGCCTCTTCTCGTGTTGCTCCGCGCGCAATAACCTTGGCAATCAAGGAATCATAATATGGCTGCACCACACTGCCCGCAACAATATGCGTATCTATACGAATACCAGCCCCACCGGGCAGATTCCACTGGCTGATCTGGCCGGGGGAAGGTGCAAAGGTAAAGGGATCTTCAGCATTAATTCTGCACTCAATGGCATGACCAGATGTCTGAACAGCGTTTTGTGCTATCATGAGCGGCTTGCCTTGCGCAATTTCAATTTGCGCACACACAATATCAATGCCTGTGGTTTCTTCTGTAATAGGGTGCTCAACCTGTAGGCGCGTATTCATTTCAATAAATGCAAAGATACCGTCTTCATACAGGAATTCGAACGTGCCAGCACCGCGGTACTCGATATTACGGCAAGCCTGCGCACAGCGTGCACCAATTTCTGCAATAAGTTCAGATGGAATACCCGGAGGAGGCGCTTCTTCCAGCACTTTCTGATGACGACGCTGTAAGGAACAATCGCGCGCTCCCAGCCATAAGGCGGTGCCATGCGTATCGCACAGAACCTGAATTTCAATATGTCTGGGTTTTTGCATAAACCGTTCAAGGTACAGTGTTGGGTTGCCAAACGCCTGCTGTGCTTCCTTGCGCGTAAGGGCAACAGCTTTGATAAGTTCATCAGCAGACCACACAACCCGCATGCCGCGGCCACCACCACCACCAGAGGCCTTCACAATAACCGGAAAGCCCACAGAATTGGCAAGGTCCAGAATGGCATTTTCGTCTTCTGGTAATGGGCCATCAGATCCGGGCACGCAGGGTACGCCAGAGGCTTGCATGGTCTGTTTTGCCGTAATTTTATCCCCCATCAGGCGGATAGAATCAGGCGTAGGGCCAATAAAGGTTATTCCTGCTTTTTCAACGGCTTCTGCAAAATCAGCATTTTCTGAGAGAAATCCATAGCCAGGATGAATGGCAGTGGCTCCAGTCACTTTTGCAGCTAGAATAATGCTAGCGGCGTCCAGATAACTGCGTGCGGCAGAAGCCGGGCCGATGCATAATGCAATATCGGCTTCCAGAACATGGCGGCTTTGAGCATCAGCTTCTGAATAAACGGCAACAGTTTCTAACCCAAGCTGCCGACAGGCGCGTTGAATGCGGAGTGCAATTTCGCCCCGGTTGGCAATTAGAACGCGCCCAAAGCGCTGCGGCGCGCTCATGATAGACGCATCAGAGGCTGATGCGCCTCAACTTCACTGCCATCAGGTACTAAAATAGCTTCAACACGTCCGGCAATCTCGGTTTTGATGGGTGTAAAAACTTTCATGGCTTCAATCAGACCTACTTGCTGTCCGGCATGAAGAGTGTCTCCCACAGCCACAAAAGGCGGTGCATCGGGTGCAGGAGAAAGATGCAGTGTTCCATACATGGGAGCAGTTACCAGTAATTCTTTGGGAGGGCTGGCTTCTGCTTTTTCTATAGGGGGCAAAGATGTTGTGGGGGCAACTGGTGGAGCTGCCGGAAGGGAAGAAGCAGGAGGCATTGAAGCCTGTACCTGCCTTGCCCGCGTGATTTTAACAGTTTGGCCGCAATCCGAAATCTCAAGCTCACGGAGCGGAGCACGGCCAAACAGGTCTATCAGCGCTTTAAGAGCTTGAGTATCCATGGTTATCAGCTATCAGGCTTTGGTAGGTTTCTTTGCGAAGTTCAGGCCACCCACAACCTGCATGGTTGGCAGCACTTCCATAAAGCTGACATTCATGCGCTGCGGTGCTGTAATGGCAAAAGCAATGGAGTTAGCTAAATCTTCTGGCAGCAGTGAATCATATTCATCAAAGAAGCGGCGCTGTGCTTCTTCCATATTCCCAATCAGGCGACCAAACACTTCTGTTTGTACACGAGCAGGAGAAACTTCTGTAACGCGAATATTCTTGCCGAACAGATCACACCGGAGCTGTTGAGAGAGCGAATGCACGCCAGCCTTGGTGGCATGATAAACCGTGTTGCCACCAGCAAAGGCATAATGCCCAGCAATGGAGGTGATGTTCACAATATGGCCGCGGTCACGTGCAATCATTCCGGGAAGGGCAAGGCGGGTGAGTTGCAGAACAGCGCGCAGATTGATGTCCACCAGGCCATCAATGTCTTCTTCTGTGGTGTTGGTAATGTTGCCTGTGCGGGACTGGCCAGCATTGTTGATAAGAATATCAATTTCATGGTCTTGGAAAATAGCAGCCATGGCATCAAGATCGGCAACACTTGCAGCGTGCACAATGCAGCCCGTTTCTTCTGCCAGCTTGTCCAGACGCGCCTTGTCACGCGCAACAGCATGCACTTCCAGCCCCAGTTCTCGCAGGCGGCGTACGGTTGCTGCGCCAATGCCAGATGAGGCGCCGGTAACAAGTGCTGTACGGTAGGGCTGATTTGTCATGGCATAAGTTCCCGATAAAATATGGATTAATCTGCTTATGATAAAAACAGAATTCACCAAGTCATTTCACTTTAGAGACGAAATAATGCATTGACCAAGATGAGTTCGATCTTGCGTCATAAGATTATCCAATGCGTCCAAGTTGTGAATTGGTCATAAGATTATTGTATATCACCACACAAAGATAATGTTAGCCGGGCTTTGCTCTCTCCCTTTATCGTTACGAATACAATACGTAACGCCGCAAAACAGGATGTCTTTGGTGGTAGCTTTCTTATTTCAGTGCTCGTGTTGTTTATCTTCCAAGCACATTTGGGGTGATAAGGCCGCACATTCATGACAGATACTATCTCTATGCTGGAAAACACTCCATTTGGGCATTCAGCGGATACGCCAACAATTAGTATGATCGGCACGCGGGCTATGCTGTTTGAAGCGCCCGGTGCATTCACTCTGGCTTGTCAGCGGCGTATCTGGGCGTTGATGGATGCCTGTGCAGATCGGGCAGATATTGAAGAAGTTATGCCGGGTGTAACCAACCTGATGCTGATTTTTTCAGTTCCGCCAGAAGACCCGGAAGCTGTGGCAGGCTGGTTGCGCAAGGCATGGGCAACATTACCAGAAAAGCATATCAAAGGCCGCTTGTTTGAAGTGGGCGTGCGCTATGGTGGGGAATTAGGGAGTGACCTGCCACGTGTGGCAGAGCATTGCGGTATGTCTACGCAGGATGTGATTACCCTACATCAGGCACCCCTTTATACAGTATGTGCCTTGGGCAGCGTGCCCGGCTTTGGCTATCTGCATGGGTTGGACCCACGCCTTGCCACACCGCGCAAGTCTGTGCCTTCTTTGAAAATGCTTGCTGGTACAGTCACTATTGGCGGGCCACAAGCAGGTATATCAGCCCTGACAGGGCCGAATGGTTGGAATTCCATAGGCTTTACAGACCTTGTGATGTTTGATCCGGAGCGTGATCCGCCAGCGTTATTTGCTGTGGGGGATCAGATCCGCTTTTATGCCGAAAGTATTGAAGTGTGATTACAGTTCTTGAAACAGGTGTGCTCAACAGTGTGCAGGATGTAGGGCGGTTTGGGTATCGCCATCTGGGTGTTAGTACTGCTGGAGCAATGGATCCGCTGGCTTTGCGCTGCGGCAATGCACTGTTGGAAAATGCGCCCAATGCTGCCTGTATTGAGGTGCAGACATTTCCATTCAAGGTTCGTTTCGACAAAGCAGTTAGTTTTGTTGTCACAGGTGGGGAAGGTGCTCTCACACTTGGCGAAAGAAAAATCCTGCCTTGGTTTGTTGTGTCTGCCCAAGACGGAGATGTTTTAACAATTGATCATCCTACCGTTGGTGCACGGATGTATCTTTGCGTATGTGGTGGCATTAATGTGCCGGAGGTTCTTGGGTCCCGTAGCACGCAATTGCGAGGTGGATTTGGTGGCTATCATGGCCGCCCCTTGGAACAGGGGGATCATCTTGCATGTGTCGGAGGGTGTGTGCCTGATGGCTTTGGGGCGCTTCCACCATCGCAGGCATTGAAAGTAACCTGTGAAAAGGAAAAAACCGTAACATTACGGGTTATTCCGGCAACGGATTATCTTTTGTTTTCTGAAGACTCTCGCAAGCATTTTTGGGATGCATCATGGCAAATCACAGCGCAAAGTAACCGTTTGGGGTACCGCCTAAAAGGTGGCGCGCTGAAACTGCAGCACCCTGTGGAATTACGTTCTTACGGTGTCATTCCGGGTCTTATTCAAGTTCCTCCTGCTGGGGAGCCTATTGTGCAGATGGCAGATGCCAATACTGCTGGTGGTTACCCACGTATTGCAACAGTAATTGATGCTGATGTGTGGCGGCTCGCGCAGGCACGTATCGGAAGTTACATTCAGTTCCAGCAATGCGATCAGGCAGAAGGCTTGCGGGCCATGCAAGAAGTTGATGACTATCTGAACAATATTCAAGATATTGCGGCACTTTACAAAAAATCGCTCATCAGAAGGGATGCCGGAAAAGCCGGTAAAAAATCATGAAGATTGATTTGAACGCTGATATTGGCGAAGGCTTTGGCCGGTGGACTGTTGCCAATGATGATGCGCTGATGAAGGTGATTTCATCTGCAAACATCGCGTGCGGTTTTCACGCAGGTGATCATCTGATTATGGATCGCGTGGTAAAAGCAGCCAAGGAACAGGGAGTGAGCATTGGGGCGCATCCCGGTTTGCCAGATCGCATGGGGTTTGGTCGGCGCAATATGGTGGTCAGCCCAGAAGAAATGGAAGCGATGCTGGCTTATCAGATTGGCGCACTGAAAGGGATTGCTGCAAGGCATGATATGCGTGTGGGGCATGTAAGTTACCATGCTGCTTTTGGGAATATGGCCAACGCTGATCAGGATTTAGCAGACCGCTTAGCCCGTGTGATTGCAAAAATTGATCCTGAACTGGTTATGCTGGCTATGGAGGGGCACCCCATCGATCTTGCTGCCAGAAAAGCAGGATTACGTGTGCGATATCTTTTTCTGGCAGATCGGGCCTATCAATCCACCGGAGCTCTGGTTCCACGTGGGGAGGAAGGGGCAGTGATTCATGATCTTGATAAAGTTAAAGAGCGTGTAAAGAACTTCTTGGAAACAGGAAGTGTAACGACAATTGATGGTAAAATATTACCTATAAAATCACGTTCCATACTTGTGCATAGTGATACGGCGGGTTCCGATAAATTAGCAGAGGCCATTGCAACTCAGGTTCATGCCATGGGCGGAAGAATTGCTGCGGCGGATACGGAGTAAGCTGCCATTATCTGGCAGATAACAGTGGAAAATACGGTAAGAAAAAGGATATGATTTTGCGCAAAAAAGGACAGAAAAAAGAGGATATGTTTCTGTCCGGAGCAGAGCAATAATGGCTATGCAGCATAATTTGGCGCGAGGCGCTTATTTTCTTGCCTTGGCAACATTGTTTACGGCTCTGCTTAATGCGCTTCAAAAAATTACAGGTTCAACACTTTCTGTTGTTGAAATTGTCTTTTTTAGAAATCTCTTTTCAATGCCGTTTGTTATTGCCATCGCTTTACGTGGTGGTCTGGTTTTAAAAACGCACCACTTTGGCGGCCATGTTATTCGCTCTGTTGTGGGGCTTATCAGCATGATTATGACTGTTGTGGCAGTCACTCATCTGCCGTTAGCTGAACAGCAGGTTCTTTCTTATACACAGCCGCTGTTTCTCATCTTGCTGTCTATCCCATTCATGCATGAACGGCCATCTGTTCAAAGATGGGTTGCGGTAGGTGTCGGATTTGTTGGGGTTATTATTGTTGCAACCGGCAAGGGTCTGTTAGGAGCGGCACATGGTACGGTGCCTACATGGGCTTACGCTGTTGCGTTGGGGCAGGGCGCTGTTGGGGCATTAACAACCATGCAGATCCGGCAGCTTTCAGCAACGGAAAAAAGCACAACAATTGCAATGTGGCAGGCCATTTTAATGACAATTGCTACAGCAGCAGCTCTACCTTTTGTCTGGCAGATGCCAACACGGGCTGATGTATTATGCCTTATTGCAGTTGGTGCTTTTGCTGGCATTGCACAGGTGTTGCAGACAGAGGCTTTTGCTTCGGCTCAGGTTTCAGCCATTGGGCCATTTGCATATTGCGGTCTGATTTGGGCGGCTCTTATCGGCTGGCTAGGTTTTCATGAGATACCTGGTGTTGCCATGTTTATAGGTGGTCTGCTGATTATTGGTTCAGGCCTGTGGATGTTAAGGCATGAACGACCACAAAAACAAAAAGTGGTTTTAGAAACAGAATCTTCTTCTGGCGCATAATATGAAAGACGTTTTTTCTTTTATAGACGGGTGAATTGCGTCCATAATGTTTCGGTATCGTAAGTAATATTGATGATCTGCGCGATGCAGGGTGGCTCTTGGAGCCATAAAGTTGAAGGGTAGAGGAAGATATGAACAAGGCTGCAGGTTCATCAAGATACATATTCTTCACTATGATTTTTCTGATGTATGTCATCAGTTATGGAGACCGCGCAGCTCTTTCTATTTCACTTCCGGCATTGGGGCAGGAGTTCTCCTTGTCTTCCGTGCAGATGGGGTGGGTTTCTTCCAGCTTTCTGTGGTCTTATTTTTTGCTGAATTTGCCTTCAACAATATTTCTGGATCTTGTTGGCGCGCGTTTGGTTGGTAGTCTGGCTGTTTCTGTTTGGTCATGTGCCATGGTGCTTGGCGGACTTACACAAAATGTTACTCAATTTATTTTATCACGCATGCTGTTGGGGGTAGGAGAGGCTCCTACATTCGGGGTTGGGGCAACTATAGTTCGGAACTGGGCCAAGCCGCATGAGCGTGGAACAGTGATGACCATATTGCTGACCGGTATGCAGATTGGGTTGGCTGGGGGAACAATTGCTGGCGCGTATCTTATAGCAAAAGTAGGGTGGCGGTTTGAATTTATGGCCTTGGGTGCCATTGGGCTTGTTTGGGCTCTTGCATGGTGGCTGATTTATAGAAATCCGGCTAAAACTGCCGCGCAACCGCGTGTTCGCCCTATTCGGTTTTCAGAAGTATGTGCACTCTTTCGATCTTCAACCTTTTGCGGCATTCTGGTTGTGCAGTGTACTCAAAACTTTCTGAATTTTCTATTGATGTCCTGGGTGCCATTTTACCTTATTCATGAACTACATGTTAATGTTATTGGATCAGGGAGTGGTACGGCAGGATGTTATGTACTGGGCGCTGTGGGAGCTATTATTTTAGGGCGTATTGCGGAGCACATTGTATTCCGCAATCATTCAGATTCTAGTCATCGCCGGTTTATTGTCGCGTTTTGTATTATGGGAAGTGCGATGATTGGTGTTCTCCCTTTCTTTCATCAGGCAACACCTATCCTTATTATTTTATCTCTGTCTCTTTGCTGTCTGATTGCAGCAAATGGTGCCAACACAGCCATGTTGGCCGACATGTTGCAGGATGGACAGAAAATAGGATCCGTTACAGGGGTTACGCTTACTTTCAGCAATGCCATTGGGCTTACAGCGCCAATTCTGACAGGATATATTGTGTCATATACAGGCAATTTTAATATGGCATGGTATAGTTGTTCAGTTGCGTTGATTTTCGCTGGCTTCATTTCGCTGCTGACAGTGCGTAAGCCGATTGTTATGGCATAAGTGCTTAAAAGAGAAATATAGATACTTAGGAGTATCTATTGATTGCATAGGAAAGCCCCCGTGAAAGCTGTAAGCGCAGCTTTGCGGGGATTTTTTATTATGCAAAACCTCGGTTTTACCGAGAGATATAAGCTCTGCCTTGAGCGCAGGGGAGATATATCAATATTAAATATGACGTCAAAACGTAACGGAACCGTATCATAATTTCATACGATATTTTCTTAATCCTACCGGATTTGAGGGTGATGCGATGGCCAGGATCTCAAAGTTTGAATTGTCGCTTGTCGCGAGTGTGGCATTCGGTGCTCTCATTCCGGCAGAAAGTGGGTTTGCTGCAGATACAACATCTGCAACAGCAAACCCACAAAAGGTTCTTGTAAAAAAAACCAAAAGTGCAAAAGCAGCGCCAACCCGACGCACCAAAAATCTTGCGGCATTGCGTGGTGGTGAAGAGGCTGTTGAAGTTGGTGGACATTCCAGCAACTCTGTATTTTCTCCGGTAACGCAAAAGCATAGTACGACGCAGGTTACTGTGGTGACGGGTGCTGAACTGTTAAAAACAGGCCAGACAAACGTGCTCTCTGCTCTGGCACAGGCAAACCCGGCTATTACAACAGCAGCTTTGCCAGGTGGTGGTGCCAGTTCATTTGTGCAGACTATGCAGCTGCGTGGGCAATCTCCTGATGATACGCTAATTTTGGTGAATGGTCATCGCCGGCATATCGGGGCCAACTTCAATTCAAACTCTGGCACAAACTGGGGGAGTGAGCCTGCTGATATTTCTCTCATTCCAGTATCTGCCATTGATCATATTGAAGTTGTTACAGAAGGTGCTTCGGCCCTTTATGGGCAGGATGCCATTGCCGGTGCTGTAAACATTGTGCTCAAGCACAATACGCATGGTGGCAGCGTTAATTTTAAGAACAGTGGTTATTATGCAGGTGATGGTCAGGCCTTGGATGGCTCGGCTAACTACGGTATGGCGCTGGGTCATAATGGTGGCTATCTGGATCTTGCAGCGCAGATTTCTCATCAATTGCCAACCACACGTGGCGGCGATTTTTATGGGACAATGTTTGATGATTCCAGAAATGAAACGGCAAACCGCAATGTTCAGCGTGGGCTAGGTATTCCTAAATCCACACTGGAAACTATCAGCGAAAACATGTCTGTGCCGTTGGCAAGTAGCGGGTTCAATTTCTACAGCACTTCCACGTTTTCTCACAGACGTGCCAACGTGCCTGAAACCTACCGTGCCAACACGGCGTCTGATGAGTGGATCAATCCAGACCTGTATCCAGCTGGTAACCAGCCTTATATTGCAATGGATCAGCTGGATTTTGAAACGGATAACGGCATCAAGGCCCGCAAGTTTGGTTTTGCATGGGATGCTTATGTAACCTACGCACGTGATAAGCAGAATTACCGCACTACCAATTCTGAAAACGTTTCCATACCCGGCAGCACGCAAACATCTTTTTATGATGGTGCTTCAGTTGCAACAGAGTTAACGGCTGGCCTGCGTGGTTCTCGTTCGTTCCGTCCAGATTGGGCGCCACGGCCTATCAATCTGCGGTTTGGTGGTGAATATCGCCACGATACTTTCCAGATGGTTGAAGGTGAAATGGCCTCATGGAGCGGGATGGGCGCAACAGATCACCCTGGTAACGTTCCCATGGCGGCAACCTATCAGAACCGCGATGTTTATGAAGGTAATGTCAATCTTGATTTCTACGTGACCAAGCAGTGGGAATGGACATTGGGTGGCCGTGTTGGCAGCTATAATAACATTGCAACAGTGGAAACAGGGTCTGTTGGCACGCGCTACAACTTTAATAAGCGTTGGGCGATCCGTGCGAATGTGAATACGGGGTATCGTCCACCTACCTTGGGTGCGATGAACTACTTCTATTCTGCGCCGTATCCTGGCTATACGGTAGACCAGATTCCTGCAGGCAGCCAGATTGCTAAATATCTTGGTGCGGGCAGCATGAAAGGGGAATATTCTCGTAGCTACTCAATCGGTTTTGATTCCACGCCGGTTGATGATTTCCACGTAACAGGCAACCTCTATTACATTGCCATTAACGGCAGAATGGGGAGCACAAAAACCTATTCGGTAGATCAGAATGACTCTGTTCTTCTGGAAATGCTGAAAAACGCAAATCTGGAAAGCGCAACCTCACTCTCATATTATGCAAACCTGTATAATACGCAGACATTTGGTGGCGATTTGAGTGCAGATTATACCCTGCACACAAAAAATCTTGGTCAGTTCCGCTTTGCTATGGGGATCAACTTCTCGGACAACGAAATTCGTTCTGCAAAGTCTGATCTGGTAAATGAATATACCAAGATGATGGTGTTGCACTCTGCTCCCAAAAATCGTGAGCAGATCAGCGTCAATTGGACGCGTGGAAAGTGGTCCTTTATGGCGCAGGAACTTCGGTATGGTTCCATTGTCTATATGGCATCCCCAACAGGGGCGGGCAGTGTACCGTTCCAGCAGAATCCGGGCTTTATTACCAATCTGGAAGTTGACTATAAAATTTTCCCGCGGTGGACTGTGGGTATTGGGGCTAACAATGTAGGAAATAAGCATCCTACCCGTGTGCCAAGCTCCATTGCCAATACCCAGCAAGGTCTTGCCAAATACGCATCCTATTCTCCGTATGGGTTCAGCGGCGGGATGTATTATGTGAAAACTTCTTTGGATTTCTAAAGGGAAAGGAAGGTGTTCACATTTAAGCCTTTGGAACCATGGCTGACACATCTTGGGTTGTTGAAACAAATAGCCCAAGCCAGTGCAAAAACAGCGAGAGCATAATGCAGAATATTTCAGAACACTCCGAAAAGCTGGAAAGTGACGCTGCTCAACGAACAGAGGGGAAGGAGCGTTATGTTCTTCGCGCTGGTGGTGCGGTTGGGGCTGGTGCGCTTATAGCGGTTCTTCTTTTGCATGGAGCTGGTGTGTGGGGGCTGATGTATGGGATGGGCACGAAGGCGAGCGTGCCCGTTGAACACCCGCCCATTCAGACGGAAGTGCTGCCACCACCTCAGCCGCCACCGCCGCCACCTCCACCGCCGCCGCCACCGCCGGTGATGGCAGAGCCGCCGCCGCCGTTCATTCCACCGCCCAAGATCAAGGTGCCACCGCCGCCCAAGCCGCCCATCAAGCATGTGGCCAAGGCGCCCCCCAAACATCCGGCACCCCCACAGACCAAAACGGCCAAGGCGCCACCTGCCGCCACCGAACCCGCAGCCAGCGCACCGTCATCCGATGCGCCAGACACCACGGCCGGAACGGCACCGCTTAACCATGTGCAGCCGGTCTATCCCCCAGAAATGGAGGAAGACAACATCGAGGGCCGCGTGACGGTTGCATGTGATGTGGAACCCACGGGCATGACCAGCAACTGCCAGGTGCAGTCGGTCTCTGGTGGTCAGGCCTTTGCCCAGGCGGCGTTGGATTACGTGCACAAGGCCCGTTATCGCCCGGCCATGCGCAATGGTGTGCCGGTGAAGGAACTGCACAAGGTCTATGTCATCCACTTCAAGCTGGATGACTAAGATCAGCTTACGAACACAATAACGGATTGCCCGGCCCATAATGGCCATACCCTGCCGGATCGGGCCCTGATGATGAGGATTATGAGGAAGATGACCAGACTGCCCCGTTCTTTTGTGTCAGGTCTTGCGGCTCCGGCTCTGGCGCTGCTGATGAGCACTGCAGCCCCAGTTGCGGCTTTTGCGCAGGATGCCGCGCCCGCAGCACCCGCACCCGCAGCCACGGCCCCGGCTCCTGATGCGGCGCCATCTTCCGCACCGGCACCTGCCGCCACACCGGATGCAGCCCCAGCCCCTGCGGCGCCAGAAGCGCCTGCACCTGCTGCCAGCGCCCCGGCCGAACAGGCGCCACCTGCAGCAGACACCAAGGAAGAAGCCAACCCCTACGGTCTGGGTGCTCTGTGGTCCAATGGGGATATCATTGCCCGCGGCGTGCTGCTGATCATGCTCACCATGTCCCTGGGCACATGGTATATCATGATCACCAAGTTCATCGAGCAGGCCCGCCTGTTCGCTGCCGCCAAGGAAGCCACCAAAAGCTTCTGGACCAAGCACAGCATTCAGGAAGGTGCTTCCGCACTCACTTCCACATCCCCGTTCCGCTACATCGCCGATACCGGTATTGTGGCTGCCGAACACCATGAAGGCACGATGCAGGAAAGCATTGACCTGCATAGCTGGACGGGCATGTCCATCCAGCGCGCGGTCAACAACATCCAGAACAGCCTGCAAAAGGGTCTGGCCTTTCTGGGCACCGTGGGTTCCACCTCTCCGTTCATCGGTCTGTTCGGCACGGTGTGGGGGATCTACCACGCGCTGACAGCCATCGGCATTGCCGGTCAGGCTTCCATCGACAAGGTGGCAGGGCCCGTGGGTGAATCCCTGATCATGACGGCCATTGGTCTGGCCACCGCGGTGCCGGCCGTTCTGGGCTACAACCTGCTGGTGCGCCGCAACAAGACGGCCATGGACCTGGTGCGTGACTTTGCTGCTGACCTGCAGTCCATCCTCATCGGTGGCGTGCGTCATGGGGCTGCGGTGGATCAGATTGTGGTGCGCCCGGATAACTCCCCCACCACGGCCACGGTTTCCAACCGCGTCGGCTAATCGCTCAGGTCAAGGCAAGGAGAACGCTTATGGGCATGCAGGTTGGCGATAGCGGCGGGGAAGACGACGTCGTCTCCGCCATCAACACCACACCGCTTGTGGATGTGATGCTGGTGCTGCTGATCATCTTTCTGATCACCATTCCGGTGGCGACACATACCGTGAAGGTGCAGCTGCCCAAGGACATGAACCAGCCAACCCAGACCAAGCTGAGCAATGTGGTTTTGGCAGTCACGGCGGATGGTCAGACCTTCTGGGATGAAACGCCGATCAGGGACCGGGCCGATCTTCTGGCCCGGCTGGAGAAGGCGGCGGTGCAGAAGCCCCAGCCGCAGATCCAGATCCGCGGAGATGTGACCACACGCTATGAGAGTGTGGGCCGTCTGGTGGCGACGTGTCAGGAAGCGGGCATCAGCCATATCGATTTCATTACGGAAAAGCCGAAATAGGCAGGGGCGGGTGGCGCAGCACGCCACCCCATCCTGTGGGGGAGAGCACAGGCCATGGGCATGAATGTTGGCTCCGAGAGCACAACGGAAGATGAAGGCATTGTCGATATCAACACCACGCCGCTGATTGACGTGATGCTGGTGCTGCTGATCATGCTGATCATCACCATCCCGTTGCAGACGCAGGCGGTCTCGATTGATCTGCCGCAGGGCAACCCGCCGCCCAGCACGGAAGAAACACCTGTGGTGACACTGGTTGTGGACTTTGACAACTCGCTGACCTGGAATGGCCAGCCCATCAATGGCGAGGCCGATCTGCAGGCGCATCTGCGTGAGATCGCCAGCGGGCCAGAGGCTTCCCGCCCGGAGTTCCACCTCCAGCCCAACCGTCTGGCTGACTACAAAACCGTCATCCACGTCATGGCCGACGCACAGCGCCTCGGCGTCACAAAACTCGGAATCGTCGGACAGGAACAGTTCGCTGACGGTAAGTAATAAGGGAGGCTCTCTCTTTAGGAATGTTTGCCTAAAGAGAGAGCTATCTTGAAGGCACGTTAAAGATAAACATTCTTATTTCTTGGGTTTTTTAGGTGGATCTTTATCTCCGGTAAAACCCGTTTGAGACGGCGGATCACTAGCCGGAAAGCTTTCATCCAAAGCCTCATCAAGCTTTTCATCTTGAGCCTGCTTTTTGCTGTCTTTGTTTTTCTTTTCGGCCATAACAAACCTCATACATATTGTAGTGGAACAAGCCGCATCCAAAATGGCAGGATCTTTGGGTGTCTGCCTGATTGGTGTAGGGCGTGTAGATACAACGTTCCCGACAAATAAGGTTTCCGTTTTTACAATTCTGAAAAAATGTTTTTGTTATCTGTTTTGAAAAGAGGGTTTTGTGTCAGAGGGATGTTTTAAAAGCTTCAGTGGCCAGGTTGCGTTGTGTGCGGCATTCCGCGGCCAAAAAATCCAGTAAAGCGCGAACAGCGGGTACAAGCCCACGGCGAGATGGAAAGACTGCATGAATAATACCTGCTTGTGGCTGCCAGCCAGGAAGCACACGTACGAGGCGCCCTGCTTCAATATCCTGCCAAACCATCATGGTGGGCATTTGCACAATACCTGCACCTACAAGGGCAGCTTCACGTAGCACAGCCATATCGTCTGTTGCCAATCGTGGTTCATGGAAAATGGTCGCTGTTTGTCCTTCCTGATTTTCGAGCAACCATGAGTGAGAACCCGGCGTGGTATGAAAATCCAGGCTGGGAAAGGCGTTTAAATCAGCCGGAGAAGCCAGAGGGCGAGGTACAAGGCTAGGGGCTGCAATTAAACATTGCGTGCTGGTATCAAGCGTACGCATTACAAGATCGGATGATGCAATGGGCGGAAACCGCACGCGTATTGCAAGATCCATGCCTTCTTTTAAAACATCTACGCGCCTGTTGGTGCTTTCAAGCTGTAGTGTTACGGCCGGATAGAGCATGATAAAGCGGGCAAGTAAGGCGCCAAACTGAAAGTTCAGTAAGGCTACAGGGCAGCTTAGGCGCACAAGCCCACAGGGCTCGCTTTGAAGTTGGGCTACAGAGCGCTCTGCCGTGTCTGCTTCCTCCAACATGGCAATACAGTGTTCGTAAAAACGATGTCCTGTTTCTGTAACACTAAAGTGGCGTGATGAGCGTTGGATCAGGCGCGTATGCAGGCGTTCTTCCAAAAGGCGGATGCGGCGGCTGAGAAGAGATTTTTGTAGGCCAGTTGCACGCGCAGCGGCAGAAAAACCACCATATTTTACAACCTGCACAAAATATCCAAAGTCGTTAAGGTCTCTCATCGTCCTGCTCATGCAACGCAATGTTTTATTTAGGAATCTTTATAAGACGATAAGAAAGGTGCATGTTTCATGTCAACACAAGGCGCAAAAGCGCTTCTTGCTTCAGACAGGACAAAAGTCATGCAGAAGAAAATTCTTGGTCGTTATGGAAATGACCGTGGGCACTGGGTTGGTGATGGTTTTCCCGTACGCTCTCTGTTTTCCTATACAGATTTTGGTGAGCATCTGAGCCCGTTTCTGCTGTTAGATTATGCTGGCCCGCATAAATTTGCGCCCACAGATAAGCGGCGCGGCGTAGGCCAGCATCCACACAAAGGGTTTGAAACCGTTACCATTGTTTATGATGGTGAAGTGGAACACCGTGATTCATCTGGCGGTGGCGGTATTATTGGCCCCGGGGATGTGCAGTGGATGACAGCAGGCAATGGCATCCAGCATGAGGAATTTCATTCTCCAACCTATGCAAAAACGGGAGGAGATTTTCGGATGGTGCAGTTGTGGGTGAATTTGCCCGCCAAAGACAAAGGTGTGCCGGCAGGTTACCAAACTATAGAGGCAGGAAATATTCCGGCAGTTATATTCCCGGGCAATACTGGCAGCTTGCGTATTATTGCAGGAGATTATGAAGGCCAACACGGACCTGCGCATATTTTCTCTCCGCTGAATGTATGGGACGGGAAGCTGGAGGAAGGAGCACACATCACGCTTCCTTTGCCAGCAGGGCATAACGCAGCCATTGTTTCACTCGAAGGGAAGCTGATTGTGAATGGTGCGGAAGAAGTGGGAAGTGCACAATTTGCGCTTCTGGGCAGGGAAGGGGCAGAGGTAACATTACAAGCAACCCAGCCTTCCAGTTTTCTTGTTTTAACTGGCGCACCGTTGAATGAACCTATTGCCGGATATGGACCGTTTGTCATGAACACGCGGGAGGAAATCCGTCAGGCGATTGAAGATTTCAAGAGCGGACATTTTGGCAATATCTCAGCCTGATACCTCATGCCATGGCACGCAACGATTGTGCAGACTGCACGTCATGTCATCCATGGCGGTCTATTGTTCAATAATGACTTCAAGTTAGGGCAGAAAATATGACGCAGGGAAAAGAAACTCTACATTTTGTAACGATGTTGGGAAGCCTGCGTAAGGCATCTTATAACGGTATTGTGGCACGCACGTTACCTGCATTGGCGCCAGAGGGCATAACTATTTCAGCACTCGGGTCCATTGCTGAGTTTCCACATTATAATCAGGATGTGCAGGAGCAGGGTTTTCCTGCTGCTGTGCTTGCGATGGGGGAGCAGATTAGGAAAGCCGACGGCGTTATTATTGTTACGCCAGAATATAATTATTCCGTGCCGGGTGTGCTGAAAAACGCGCTTGATTGGCTTTCTCGTCTTACGCCGCAACCATTTGCACGTAAGCCTGTTGCATTACAGACGGTTTCTCCCGGAATGATTGGTGGTGCACGTGCGCAGTATCACATACGCCAGAGCATGGTGTTTATGGATGCTCTTGTGCTGAACAGGCCAGAAGCCATGATAGGTCAGGCAGCGGATAAGTTTGATACAGACAAGCAGGAACTGACAGACGAGCGAACACGCGCTTTTCTTACGCGCCAGATACAGGCATTGGCAGATCTGGCACGTAGAGAACAAAAATAGACTATCGGAGGAATTGTGGGGCCGAAAATAAAAAACCAATAAGGGCCTCACACTCAATTTGTAACAAGAATATGTTCATTGCCGTTAAATAAATGTGTTTTGTGTATAATTTCTCTTTCATTTAAGAGCGAGATGAGTAGTCTGCGCGCTTTTCTTCGTGCAGGAGTTCTGTTTCATGCAGCTTTCTATGGCTTTATCCATGCTGGATGCCGCCTTGGCAGAGGCACGCCGGCTTAATGTGAATGTATGTGTCTCCATTGTAGATACCGCTGCATGGCCAGTGGTTTTTGCCCGGATGGATGGGGCGCCATTAGGTGTGGTTGATGTCAGCCAGAAAAAGGCGCGCACGGCGGCTCTGTTTCAGATGGACAGTGCGGATTTTGCATCAAAAGGCCACCCGAATGGTGAGGCCTATACACTGGAAAATACAAACGGTGGTTTAACCAGCTTTGGCGGTGGGTTGGTAATTAAAGCCACTGATGGTTCCTTTTTAGGTGCCATAGGTGTTTCCGGCGCCAAAACGGAAGATGATATTGCCATTGCGCGTGTTGCAATGAAGCAGGCCGTAAATAACTGATCCTATCTTATTTTTGAGTTTTTAAATGACCACAGCTCCTCAGCCTCCTCCCGCAAGTACTTCGTTCATTGAGCCCCCTCATGGTCGTGCTGCAGCCCTATTTATTCTTACTTTTGGCACTTTTGTTGTGGGAACTGGTGAATTTGCCATTATGGGCATGTTGCCAGAATTTGCTCGTTCCTTACATCTATCTGCGGCAGATGCAGGATACGCCATTACAGCCTATGCTTTGGGGGTGGTGATTGGCGCGCCACTTATTACAATTCTGGGTGCTCGGCTTTCCCGTAGAGAGCTCCTTCTTTCTTTGTTGGTGTTGTTTTGTTTCGGGAATTTCCTGAGCATTTGCATGCCCACGCCAGAACTGGTTGAAGTGGCGCGGTTTATTACCGGCCTGCCGCATGGGGCATTATTTGGTATTTCTGCGCTTGTTGCGGCTTCCATGGTGGAGCGTTCACGCCGCGGATGGGCTGTTGGGCGGGTTCTGTCTGGTATTGCCATTTCCACTTTGGTTGGCGCACCGTTTTCTACATTTGCGGCGGATCATTTTGGCTGGCGTGTGGCCTATCTTATTATCGGTATATTTGGCTGCATTACCTTTTTGGGGGTGTGGCGGTATATTCCGGCAGATCAACCCAACCGCAAGAACTCACCGCTTAAAGAAGTTTCTGCCATGGGTAACACGCAGGTTTTGCTTACGTTGCTTACAGCGGCTATCGGTTTTGGCGGTATGTTCGCCATTTATACTTATCTTACCAGTATCCTGCAGAATGTAACGCATGTGCCGGAATGGTCCGTTATGGTGTACATGATTATCTGGGGCATGGGCATGTTGGTGGGGGCCAATCTGGGCGCATGGCTTGTTGATCGTAAGTTGGATCTTGCTGCAATACTGGCTCTTGGCGGAAGTGCAGTTGTTATGCTTGGATTTTCTACGGTTTTGCATCAGCCGTTGCTCTTGGCGCTTGCTGTCTTTCTTATTCCAACCTTTGTAAATGGTTTGGGGCCTGCATTGCAGACACGTCTGATGGATTTTGCTGGGGATGCACAAACCTTGGCGGCTTCCCTTAACCACTCTGCATTTAATATTGCCAATGCATTGGGGGCAGCGCTGGGGAGCATGTTGCTGGCACATCAGTTTGGGTATTCGGCTCTGGGTGTTGGGGGCGCTGTTCTCTCAGCTGGTGGTCTTGTCGTGTATTTGCTGGCAATTCTGGTGTTGCGCCGGAGTGGGCAGAAAGAAATCAGGCAACCTATTTCCTGAATAGATTATGATAGAGTGCCTGAGACGGCATTCTATATTGAGTTGTGTGCGAACATTTTAAGCTGGAAGGGCAATATCCCTTTCAGCTTTTTTGTATTTACTACATGGCAAGGTGAAAGGGGGAGGGCAGAAGCATAATACCTGCTTGAACCCATTTATACGATCCCACCATAAATGGGATAAGAGTTATAAGACGACTGGTCTAATTATAAATTGACTTCATCTATATCCGTTCATATACAGATAACCAGAACAGGCCATACAGATTCGGTAGGAATATTTCCAGTTTGTATATGGAACTTTACCATCAGGGATTTTCCTGCTCGATAAAAGTTGACCGGTCTATTTTTTGGATGAGGGAGACGATGCCACACATAAGAGCATTCTGCTCTGCCGGGTGCATGCCGCATTTGCGGGCTCGTTCTGCTTTTTCCATTTCACTGTTCACGAGGTAAAAATGGCGTACGCGACAACCAATCCCTATACAGGGGAAGTTCTTGCTAATTTTCCTGAAGCTACAGATCAGGAAGTTCAGACCGCACTGTCCGAAGCTCATGCCGCTTTTGAAAAATGGCGTGATACCTCCTTTGCTGAACGCGCTCGTATTATGAATGCCGCAGCTGCCATTCTGCGTCGTGATGTTGATAAGTATGCCCGTCTGGGCACGCTGGAAATGGGCAAGCTGTTTGCAGAGTCCAAAGCGGAAGTTATCCTTTCTGCTGAAATTTTCGAATACTATGCAAAATATGCAGAAGAGCTGCTGAAGCCGGAATCCCTGCCGGTTGCTGATCCGGCTGAAGGCAAGGCTGTTCTGGTGCACGAACCTCTGGGTATTGTGCTGGCAATTGAGCCATGGAACTTCCCGTTCTATCAGGTTGTTCGCATTATTGCGCCGCAGCTTTCTGCTGGTAACGCTGTTCTGCTTAAGCACGCTTCCAACCTGCCGCAGTGCGCTGCTGCATGTGAAGAACTGATGAACGAAGCTGGCCTGCCAAAAGGTCTGTTCCGTAACCTTTATACAGCACGCCGCCACACAGAAGTTATCCTGAATGACCCCCGCGTTTGCGGTGTGGCACTAACAGGTTCTGAAGGCGCAGGCACCATTATTGCTGGTGTTGCTGGTAAAGCCCTGAAAAAGGCAACCATGGAACTGGGCGGCGCAGACGCCTTTATTGTTCTGGACGATGCCGACGTAGAAAAAGCTGCTAAATGGGCCGTTATTGGCCGCCATTGGAATGCTGGCCAGGTATGTGTATCTGCCAAGCGTCTGATTGTTGCTGATTCCATTTATGATCGCTTCCTGGAACTGTACAAAAAGGGTGTTTCCGAGCTGAAAGCTGGTGACCCGATGGATCCTTCCACAACGCTGGCACCTCTGTGCTCCAAAGGCGCTATGGATGATCTGCATCGCCAGGTGACAGAAGCCATCAAGCATGGTGCGAAGGTTGAAGTAATTGGGCCAGAAGTTCCTGGTAAGGGTGCTTTCTTCCGTCCGCTGCTGATGACCGGTCTGGACGGTGATAACGCAGCCCGCCATTGGGAATTCTTTGGCCCGGTAACGCAGTTGTATCGTGCAAAAGACGAGAACGATGCAATCCGCATTGCCAATGATTCTCCTTATGGTCTGGGTGGTTCTGTCTTCACTAAAGACGAAGCACGCGGCGCACGTGTGGCTGCAAAAATCCGCACGGGTATGGTGTTCATCAACCATCCGCTGGTGCCTAAGGCAGATCTGCCCTTCGGTGGTATTAAAAACTCCGGTTATGGTCGTGAACTGATTGGTCTTGGTATCAAAGAGTTCGTGAACCACAAGCTGATCAACACGGTCGATATCGACGCACCGTTCTGATCATACTGTTAGCAGGCGCCTGTAAAGGTGCCTGCTTTCACAGAATAGTTATAGTATAAGAAATATAAGTAATTAGAATTATATAGTGTAATAACAAATAATTCTTTTTAATAAAAATATTCATCCCAAAATATAACGTTATCTCCCGCTTACTTCCTGAAAGAGGCATGTAAACCTGATGTCGTCCAAGTCTGAAATTCTTATTGTCGGTGGCGGAGTGGCAGGACTTGCCCTTGCAACGCGTCTGGGTAAAACACTTGGCCGGCATGGAAAAGCACGTATCACGCTTATTGATAAAAGCTTTTCACATGTATGGAAGCCCATGCTGCATTGCTTTGCCGCAGGCACAGTGCAGAATGAAAATGACCGCATCAGTTTTATGGCACAAGCCAGCAGCCACAATTTTGAATTCTGGCCTGGTGAAGTTGTTTCTATTGATAGAGAAAAGCGGGAAGTTGTTTTAAGCCCCCTACATGCATCAGACGGCAGCAAGGTTCTGGATAGCAGAACCATGACGTATGATGCCATTGTGCTGTCCATCGGAAGCCGCGCCAATGATTTTGGCACCCCCGGTGTACTGGAAAATTGTCTGTTTATTGATAATCTTGTTGAAGCAAATGCTTTTAATGAAAAGTTCAGAATGGAAATTCTGAAGTCATTTGCTGATAATTCCGAATTGGATATTGCTATTGTTGGGGGTGGGGCCACAGGCACTCAGCTCGCTGCGGAACTTCATAAATCTCTTGAGATTGTTGACCCGGTCAGCTTGCATGCATTTGGCAAGGCACCGCCAAAACTGAGCATCACTTTGTTACAGTCTGGCGCACGTATTCTTCCTGCCTTTCCGGAATCTGTTTCCATTGCAGCGCAGCAGGAACTGGAGCGGATTGGTGTGAATGTGCGCACATCTGCGCGTGTTGCTGCTGCTGATCCCACAGGGTTTACGCTTAAAGATGGCACACATGTGCCAGCTACCCTGCGCGTATGGGCAGCCGGTGTGAAGGCGCCGGAGGTGACAAAAACCTATGGCGGCCTTTCCCTAAGCCGTTCTGGGCAGATCAACGTCAAACCCAACCTGTGTTCTGTTGATGATGATCGTATTTTTGCAATGGGGGATTGTTCTTACATTGTAGATGATCCGCTGCCCGCTACGGCACAGGTTGCTCGCCAGCAGGCGCATCATCTGGCACAGCATCTGCCAGCATGGCTGGAAAGCGGTAAGGAAGTGCCTTCCTGCATCTTCCATAACAAAGGCGCCATTGTTGCATTGGGTAATTACAATGGCTGGGCCGCTCTGCCGGGTGGCCGCGTTATGGGGGGCGGTATGCTGCATGGGCTTTCAGCCCGTATTGGGCATATCATGCTGTATCGTCAGCACCAGATAGAACTGTTTGGCTGGATACGCGGCTTGGCTTCCATCTTTGCTGATATGGTAGAAACCGTTATTCGTCCTTCCGTGCGGCTGGACTGATCTGATTTGCGGTGCAACCAAGAAGCGTGAGCGAAGTTTGCCATGCTTCATCCATTGGATGGGATGAATGCGTAATTTTCGTCATTAAGGTTGCACCCAGCCAGAGCTGATAGAGTGATGATGCAAGTTTATGGGCAGGTAGGGCGGAGTGTACAGACCCGTCCTCCTGTCCTATTTTGATAACTTGAGAGACATGGGTGATAACGGAAGCTGTGCCGGTTTCCATAATACGGCGCATGCGTTCTGATATGTCAGAAACCTCTGCGGCCAGTTTAACAATCAGGCATTTATCCCCAACTTGCCCTTTGATATGTGAACAGCGCCAGAAATCCAGATAAGAAAATAACTTTTGCGCACCATTTTTATCTGGTGTGGCAAAGAGCGCATGAATATTTATTAAATAATCATGCATGTAAGAGCGGAGAAGTTCCTCTCCAAACGCCTCTTTAGATGCAAAATAATGGTAAAACGAACCCTTGGGAATACCCGCAACTTCTAGAATTTGCGAAAGGCCCACTGCCGAAAATCCGCGTTCAGCAATAAGCGCGCGTGCTGAATCTACAATTTTCTTTTTTGCGATATCATGTTTTGTAGGCGTCTTCATGGGCGCGGGAATATCCTGATTTCTTTCAAAAAGTTTCTATATCTTTATCTAAACAAGCACAAATATCAGCCTGAAGATGCCAGAAATGAATGATGTCTCTGTATAATATCACGAGACATGTGCATTTGGAAAATATTGCAGTGGAAACATTGTTAAGAATATCTGTTTTTTTGTGTGGAATCTTCACGCCCATATGAAAAATGAGTATGCAGATTTCATCCATGATATTTTCATTTTTGCTCCATTATTGAGGCTTCATGAAACAGACAGCGTTTTGCAGGGCAGAGCTTGTAGCCGTTCTTTTGAATGTCAGAAAGGATACGCCCTGTGTGCTTACGCTGGAAAATGGTCTGGCCTTACCATCTGGCCCGTTAACCTTGGGCGGTCATTCCTTGCAAAAGGAACTATGCCGATGGGTGGAGCAGCAAACGGGCGTGATATTGGGTCATACAGAACAGCTTTATACGTTTGCAGATACGCAGGTGGCAGATAAAAGCCGCTTGGTGCGTATTTCCTATATGGCTCTGATCAGTTCCAATGCAGACCAAACAATAGCAGAGCGTTCCCTATATGATTACTTTCCGTGGGAGGATCGGAGAAATCCAGAGGCTCAGCCTCTCCTGGAAAGTATCATTTTATTACTGAAAAATTGGGCCGGAAAGAGTTCTGCCAAACAGCAAAGATGCGCCAGACTGTTTGGCCTTTCTCCGCATCCATGGAACGATGAACTGGCTTTAGACCGTTACGAACTTTTGTGGGAAGCTGGTTTGGTGCACGAAGCCAAACATTTTGAAGGACAACTTCAATTAGGTTTGCCAATGCAGGCAGATTATAGGCGCGTTTTGGCGACAGCTCTTTCGCGCGTGCGGGCTAAAATTCGCTATACAGCGGTTGTATTCGATCTGTTGCCACAGACATTTACATTGTTGCAGCTTCAGTTGGCCATGGAAGCATTGGCGGGTTGTTGGATGCACAAGCAAAACTTCAGACGCCTGGTTTTGCAGCAAAAGCTGGTGGAAGAAACGGGTAATTTTGATGTGCCTCAGCAGGGGCGGCCTGCAAAACTATACTGTTTTCGGCCAGAAGCAGGGCAGAACTGCTATCTGGCTGGCGCTAAATTGCCGCTAACGCCATTGTTATAAAAAGTAGGTTCAAAGTGCTTGTTTTTCCTGTGCGGTACATATACTCAAATTGAGCATATGTACCGCGCAGGAGGGTATTCATGTTGGTCGTCAATGTTCCAGACAGGGATACTCTGTATCAGCCTGTAGCCAGCATTATGGCACGAGATTTGTGGGAAGAACGGTATGCAGCGGATATTGAGGCGATTATACGCCTTAAAAAGCAGCATAATGCCGTTATTCTCGCGCATAACTATCAAACGCCAGAAATCTTTCATTGTGTGGCTGATATACGGGGCGATAGCCTTGCTCTTGCACGTGCAGCGCAGAATATAGATGCCGATATCATTCTTATGGCTGGCGTGCATTTTATGGCAGAAACAGCCAAATTGCTGAATGCAGAAAAGAAAGTTCTTATTCCGGATGTAGCTGCAGGTTGTTCTTTGGCGGAAGGCATTACAGCCGAGAATGTGCGTAGCCTTAAACAAGCGTATCCCGGCGTGCCTGTTGTAACTTATGTGAACAGCACCGCCGCAGTTAAGGCCGAAAGCGATATCTGCTGCACTTCAGGTAATGCGCGCAAGGTGGTGGAAAGTCTGAACGTTCCGCGTGTCATCATGATTCCAGATGAGTTTCTGGCCCGTAATATTCAGGCTGAAACCGGAATTGAAATGATAACATGGCCTGCACATTGTGAGGTGCATGAACGGTTTACCCCGCAAGAAATTCGGCAATATCGGCGTATGCATCCAGGGGTTAAAGTTGTTGCGCATCCTGAATGCCCACCAGAGGTAGTGGCAGCGGCAGATTATTCGGGCTCCACTGCCCAGATGATTACCTATATTGCGCAAGAAAAACCCGAAAAAGTCCTTCTGGTAACAGAATGTTCTATGAGTGACAATTTGGCAGCAGAATATCCAAACACAACTTTTGTGCGGCCCTGTAATCTGTGCCCGCATATGAAGCGGATTACATTGCCCGCTATCCGAAAGTCTTTGGAAAATCTGGAGGCCGAGGTTGTTATCCATGAAGCCTTGCAAGAGCGTGCCCGCTTGGCTGTTGAGCGTATGCTGCGTGTTTAAAGGCTAGGATAGGAGCTTCCATACATATGTCTTACACATGCCATTTTCCTGCTTTGTTATGGAAACCTGTTGTTCAAGCCGCATTGTTTGAAGATCTGGGGCAGGGAGGAGATATTACCACGCAAGCATTGGTAACGCCGGAGCAGAAAATACGCGCAGTATTTCGTGCGCGTCATCCAGGTGTTATTGCGGGGCTTGAAGGCGCACGGCAAGCTTTTGCTTTGTTGGACGAGCATGTGCAGTTTCGTACCCTCAAGCAGGATGGGGACAAGCTGGCCATTGGTGATGTAATTGCCGAAGTAGAAGGCGATGCCCTAACTGTTCTGGCAGGAGAGCGGACAGCCCTGAATATCCTCTCGCATCTGAGTGGTATTGCCACTCAAACACGCCAGATGGTGGATGCAGTGGCGGGCACAAAAGCTGTTATTTGCTGCACCCGTAAAACACTGCCGGGTTTAAGGGCTTTGCAAAAATATGCTGTAAAGGCGGGAGGAGGTGGCAATCATCGTTTTCGGTTAGATGATGCTATTTTGATCAAGGATAATCACCTTGCCTTGTGTGGTGGACGGGTTGATGTGGCTTTGCAAAAAGCACGTGAGCGAACAGGTCATCTTATGAAAATCGAACTAGAGGTAGATACGCTTCAACAGTTAAAAACTGCTCTAGCCTGCGGCGGTGCTGATGCCTATCTGCTGGATAATATGGATACGGACACTCTGCGTAAAGCTGTCAGTATGATCAAGGGCTCTGCCATAGCCGAGGCATCAGGCGGGATTACGCATGAAACAGTGCGCGCTGTTGCTGAAACCGGAGTGGATGTTATTTCTGCAGGGTGGCTAACCCATAGCGTAAAAGCTTTGGATATTGGTTTGGATTACATCTAGTTTTCCAAAATTATATCCAAAAGCTTTTATACTCTATGCAACCAATCTTAGGCTTGCATCTGAAAATCTGCCTGAACGGATACAACTGAAACAGGAGGCCAGAATTCCAATGCAATCTGCCCCTGTAGCTGTGCAAGCTGCTGTTGTATCCAACTCATGTAATCATGTAGGCCACGAATAATGATATCTTCTGCAGTTTGATCAGCAAGTGTCACGCGCAGTTCTGCAACACATTCCTGCAGTTGGCTGCAACGTGAACGCAAACCGGGGTAAGAGGCTAAAAGCGCGAGCGTTTCATCCATCAAGCGCAAATTGGCAGCTAAGGACCGGCAGAAACCTTCATTCTTTAGCAAGAAGCCTACAATATTGGCAGGCGTAATTGTAACAGGCCGCAAGCGTCGGAAAGCATGGTAGGCTGCGGCAGAACGCAATACAGCTGTCCATTGTGTGATGTCGATTTCAGAGCCGGGAGCCTCTCCCTGCGGCAGCAGCATATGGTAGCGAATATCTACCAAGCGCGTAATTTGGTCGCACCGCTCAAGCGTTTTGCCGAGTTTGTAAAAAAGCCATGCCTGATCGCGGTAAAGCGTGCCTTCTGTAATACCAAAATGAGCCTGACAATCCTGTTTGATATGTGTGCACAGGCTTGAAAGGCTGTTTTGATAAATGTCCTTTTCTTTTAGATCCAGAACCCAGCGCGTGAACACATTTAACTGTGTCCACATTTCAATAGAAACCAAAGGGCGAACAGCACGCGCATTTTCACGTATTGCGTGGGCAGTTGCGCAGATAGAGGCCGGGTTTGCCTGTTCTGTCAGATAAAAGCTGGCGACGGCGTCTGCATCGCCTGATGGGTGCAGGGCAAGAAAAGTTTGCTCGTCCGAGTTAATTTGCACAATGGAATGCCATGCAATCTGGCCGTTGGCATCGCGCACAAATGTTTCTGTTACCTCCAGAAGGCGGGCCAGATTTTCTGTGCGCTCCATATAGCGTGCCAGCCACATCATGCATTCGGCGTAGCGAGAGAGCAGGTGGCCCTGTGTTTCGTTCATCATGATGCCATCACCCATGTATCTTTAGAACCACCACCCTGAGATGAATTCACCACCAGAGACCCTTTGCGGAGTGCCACACGGGCCAAACCACCGGGCAAAACCCATACAGAGCGACCGGTTAAGGCAAAGGGACGGAGGTCCACATGCCGGGCTTCCACGCCATCCGGGCAGAGGGTGGGGGTGACAGACAGATTGATAACGGGTTGGCTGATATAGTTGGAAGGATCAGCCAGTAATTTTTCTCTAAAATCTGCCAGTTCTTTTTGGCTGGCGTGCGGGCCAATTAACAGGCCATACCCCCCTGATTCTCCAACAGGTTTTATAACCAGCTTGTTCAGATTGGCTAGCGTATAGGCAAGGCCGTCTGGTTCTGCGCAGATATGCGTTTCAACACTTTGCAGAATGGGGTCTTGCCCTAAATAGTACCGAATAATGCGCGGCATATAAGCATATACGGCTTTATCGTCAGCTACACCTGTGCCTAAGGCATTAGCGAGCGTGACGTTGCCGCGTCTATACGCTTCTACCAATCCGGGAACCCCCAACAAACTGTTAGGGTTAAACGCGAGTGGGTCCAAGAAATCATCATTCAGGCGGCGATAAATGGCATGTACGGCCCGCGGGCCGTTAACCGTGCGCATAAACACCCGATGGTTTTCAACAAACAGATCTTTACCTTCCACAAGGGGCACGCCCATCTCGCGCGAGAGGAAAACATGCTCAAAGTAAGCAGAATTATAAATGCCGGGAGAAAGAAGAACGACTTGTGGATCCACTACGCCTTCTGGGGCCACTTCACACAAGGTTTGATGTAGGCGCAGGCCATATTCTTCAACCGAGCGAATGGGCAGGCCCGATGCCAGATCCGGCATAAGGCGTAGCATCATATGCCTGTTTTCAATAACGTAGGATACGCCGGAGGGCGTACGGGCATTATCTTCCAGAATCAGAAACTGGCCGTTATCATCCCGTATCAGATCCGTGCCGTTGATATGCACATAAACGCCGCCCGGAACATCTACCCCCACCATGGCCTCACAGTAATTGGGGTTATTCAGCACCAGTTCGGCGGGTAATATGCCATCACGCAGGATGTTTCGATCATGGTAAATATCATGCAAAAACAGATTGATAGCCTGAATACGCTGTTGCACACCGCGCTCTACGTGGTCCCACTCCTGTGCGGTAATAACGCGGGGGATGGCATCAAATGGCAGAATACGGTCAATCGCTTCCTTATCTGAATACACTGTAAAGGTAATGCCCATGCGGTAGAGCTGGGCCTCTGCAGCCTGCGTTCGGCGGCGCAGTTCTGACAGACTGAGTGCTGCAAGCCGGTCTTTTACACATTGTAGGGTGGCGGGCGTTGGATCACGCCGATTCATCAACTCGCAGAAAAAATCAGGGATGTGGTAATTATCCAGTAATCCTGAGGAAGTGGCCTGAGGGGGAGCATGCAGGGCTGTTGGTGTCATGGTTTCTTTCCCGTCAGGCTGGTGGCCAGTGCGGCCTCAACTCGTTTCACTACCGAATTAACTGAACAGGTTTCCAGATGTTTGCCAAGTCTAAAAAAGCGGCTATTTGAGCAAGTTTTTGATTGCGTTGGATATGTATTGCATGTGCAGACCATGCTGCTATGGTTTTACGCTACAAGTGTGTGTTCTTGTTGAACGAGGCAACAATGCTTGCCATAAATAAGATAAAAGACAGGGTTAGGGTTTGATGAGTTCTCACGTTATGCTGACGCATCGAACCTGCTATCGGTATGATAGGCCCGTCAGCATGGGGCCACAAACAATTCGGCTACGCCCTACGCTATATTCCCGCACACCTGTGCTCTCGTATAACCTACATGTGCAACCAGCAGAATGCTTGGTAAATTGGACACAGGATGCACTGGGCAATCAGATTGCGTGTGTTGAATGTGCCGATCAGGTGACGCAGTTTGATATTGAAGTTGCGCTGATGGTGGATCTTACGCCGTATGATCCTCTTGCTCATACAGTTATAGGCTCGGAACCTGTGAATGAGGGAAATGGGCAAACGCCGCAGCATATAAGTGAGAATATGCAATCACTCATAGGTGCGCATCAGGTTCTGGCCGCGCAAAACCCTTTGGATAAAATAAAAGCCCTTAACCAGCTTATCGCACAGCGGATTCAATACCAACGGCGTATGGAGCCGGGGGTCTGGACGGCAGAGGAAACATTGCAGCGTGCAAGCGGTTCTTGCCGAGATAGCGCATGGTTGCTGGTAAGTGCCGCGCGTCAGCTTGGTTTTTCGGCGCGCTTTGTTTCCGGTTATCTTATTCAGGAAGAATGTGCGGAAGGTAAGATGACAACCCTGAATGGTGACTTACACGCGTGGGCGCAGGTTCTTATCCCGCAAAAGGGCTGGATTGGGTTTGATACCACATCTGGTTTTCTGGCAGGAGCAGGGCATATTCCGTTGGCAGTTGCAAATACCCCGCAGGATGCAGCGCCAGTTTCTGGCGTGTTGGATTGTTGCAAAGCCGTATTTGATGTGTTCATGCAAGTGCAGCACTTACCCCAACAATGAAACGGTTTTTCTGCCAATCCTGCAACCATCTGGTGGGGTTTGAGGCGACACAATGTGAGTGCTGTGGTGTTACTGTAGGCTATTTGCCAGAGCTTGCTGCCATGACTGCGCTAGAACCTCAGGCCGATGGAACATGGTTGCCTTTGGAAGAAAAGGCAGAAGGCAAAGCGCATGCCTTTTGTATCAATCATGCTTATGGCGTGTGTAACTGGCTGACATTAGCCGCAGATAATGGTGCATCTGCCGGGTTCTGTATTGCCTGTCAATTTAACCGCGTGATCCCCAATCTGAATGTGCCAGAAAATAAAGACCGTTGGTACAAACTGGAAGTTGCAAAACACAGGATGTTTTACACAATTCTGCGTTTGAAGCTTCCATTTAAAAACCGGCGGCAGGACCCGGAAAACGGTTTGGCGTTTGATTTTCTGGATGATGCGGCAGATGGTTCTGTTGCCGTCATGACAGGCCATAGCAACGGCATTATCACGATTGCCACTAAGGAGGCAGATGATGCCTACCGTGAAAAGATGCGCATTGAAATGGGAGAATATTACCGTACTCTGCTAGGGCATTTTCGCCATGAAATTGGGCATTATTACTGGAACGTTCTGGTAAGAGACGGTGGAAAGCTGGAAGCCTGCCGTGCTGTATTTGGTGATGATCGTGCAGATTATCAGGCTGCATTACAAACTTATTATGCGCAATCTCCTCCACAAAACTGGCGTGAGAATTTTGTAAGCTTTTATGCGACATCTCACCCATGGGAAGATTTTGCGGAAACATGGGCGCATTACTTCCATATCGTTTCTACACTAGAAACAGCATTGGCTTACGATATGACGGTAAGTGCTACAGTTGGTGGGGATGCTCCTCTTTCTCCGCATGGAGATCCATATACAACCATGCCTTTTGAGGAAATTATCGACGCATGGGTTCCGCTCACTTATGCGGTCAATAATTTGAATCGTTCCATGGGTTTGCCAGATTTTTATCCATTTACGTTAACGCAGGGCGTTCTACACAAACTGCATTTCATTCATGATCTTATTCGAGGTGCTCAGAATAAATCATAAACTCTTGGAGCGTGTGGGCTTGATGTATGCGCAAAATAAAACCCGATGCAGCCAAAGGAGCCGCATCGGGTTTTGAGTGTTATGCTAGGCTAACAGAAAGTTGCGATTACACGCTTTCTGCAACCCAGTTTTTGCGTTTTGTTGCCTGGCCAATGCCGGGGTTCATGCAGTTGCAGGGATCAAGCTGCTGATAGTGATCCAGCATGTTTTGCGGAGCCTTGTACAGGTGGCCCACATTATGCTCAGCCGGATAGCGCGCTCCACGGGCATCCAAACCGGGCAGCATTTCATGCTCAACAGCTATGGCATTGTAACCCTTTTTCACCACGTAGTCCTGATGCATGACATGGCAGAGGAAGTGGCCGTAATAGAGTTTAACAATCAGCTTGTTTTCAATATCCTGCGGAAGTTTTTCAAACCACTCCCGATCATTCCGGCGCAGGGCAACGTCTAGCGCCACAATGTCTTCTGCTTCCTTATGGTGCACTGCGCGGTATCTTACAGCCGCGCCAGCAGCAGCAAAACGATGCAGGAAGGCAAGTTTGCCTTCTTCTGGCGTGCATTCAAAATATTCGCCAGTGACACTGCCAAAATATGTCTGCAGATATTGGCGCATAGGTCCAGCCAGATCGTGCGAGACCTTGAGCATGAGGTGGTGTTCAAACTTGTCCCGATAATCTAGCATCCGCTTAGGCAATTGGCGAGGCAGCAGGTAGCTGACAGCCTGCATGATCCGATCACTCAGGTGGTCGGGCAGGAAGCCAAGTTTTTTGGCAAAAATGTCAAACCGTGATTTCATGGCGAACATTTTTGGCAAGAACTTGGTGCCAAAATAACGGATAACTGCAAAGGTATCCTTGCCGTATTTTTCAGCAATATTAAACGCATCACGGTGGATATATTCCCCCGCAATCGGCAGTTCATTAAATGCTGTCAGCACATGGCGGCGCAGGTTTTCCAGCTCATCCGTATTGTTAGTGCCGATATAAAAAACAGATGTGTCTTTGTTGGCGGGGAAGGTATCAAGGCGCACAGCAAACACAACCAGCTTGCCCGCGCAGCCTGCAGCTTCGTACCAGCGTGCCGGATCTGCATTGTAGCGGGCAGGGGTGTCGGCATCAATTTCGCGCACGTGGTTGATGTAATTGCCATCGTGCCCTTTGCCGGCGTTCCAATCAATATCTGCTTCTGTAAAGGTGCCAGCTTCCAGCTTCTGCAGTATGGCTTCCGGGTCATTCCCCAGTTGGATACCCAAGTGGTTAACGAGTTGCAGTTTACCATCTGGCCCGACCTGACCAAACACAGCCATTTCTGTATAGGCAGGGCCGCGCTGCACCAATGCGCCACCAGAGTTGTTGCTCACACCACCCAAAACAGAGGCACCAATACAGGAGGAACCAATAACAGAATGCGGTTCGCGCCCAATGGCAGCCAGTTTGCTTTCCAGTTCGTAAAGCGTGGCACCCGGTAGGCACACCACCTGCTTGCCGTTGCCAATCAGGTGAGATTTATCCAGCCGCAACGTGCTGATAAGCACGATATCGCGGTCATAATTATTGCCATCGGGGGTGGAACCACCAGTCAGACCCGTATTGGCGGCCTGCATGATAATAATTTTATCAGCATTTACGCAGGCCTGAGCAACATGCCAAAGTTCGATAAGTGAGCCCGGCTGGACAACAGCAAGCACCTTACCCGCGCCAAAGCGAAAACCATGGGTAAAGCGATATGTGCTGTCTTCTCCGGTCAGGACATGGTGCTGGCCAGCTATATTCTTCAGCTGTTCAATCAGCTGTTTGTTGTTTTCTGCGGCGGTTGTCACGCATAAATCCTTTCTACGGCAGCCGGAGGTCGTGTTTCAGATACCGGCAAGAGTATAACGTAAAGCTGTTTTCACGGTTATGCCTGATATTGCGCCGTGAATAACAAATGACAAGAAACATGGCATAGGCAAGCAAGAAAGTCTTTGGCTACCCCCGTTTCTGGTAACGCATGGCTGTTATAACATGTTGGGGCGCGTTTGTCGTATTATCCTGAAATGCCCAACGCATCAGGCGGTTACTGGAGGGTGATGAAATGGATTGTTTAGAAAATTCTGAAAGATTTTTTATCAATGGGCAGTGGGTTTCCCCATCTGCTCAAGATCAAAAAGACATTATCAACCCAGCAACAGAGAAGCCATGTGGCCGTATTGCATTGGCCCACGCGCAGGATGTGAATCGGGCTATTGAGGCTGCTCATGCGGCATTTGAGGCATGGAGCACCACAACGCGTGCAGAACGGCTAGAGGTTCTAGGCCGTATTCCCTCTCTCTATCAGCGCAGAGCGGAAGAGATGTCGCGGGCGATCTCTCTGGAAATGGGGGCTCCCATCACTCTCGCGCGGGAAAGTCAGACACCGGCAGGCTTGGCGCATATAGAAGAAACGCTAGATGCCTTGCGCCACTACAAGTTTGAGGAATGTGAGGATGATATTCTTATCGCTCATGAACCAATAGGTGTTGCCGGGCTGATTACGCCATGGAACTGGCCCATGAACCAGATAGCCTGCAAGGTTATGCCTGCCTTGGCTGCCGGATGCACTGTTGTGCTCAAACCCAGTGAAATTGCACCTTTATCTGCCATTATATTTACAGAAATCCTGCATGAAGCAGGTCTGCCCGCTGGTGTATATAACATGGTGCAGGGTGATGGCCCTGTGGCCGGAGAAGCCTTGGCAAGTCATCCGTTGGTCAATGTGGTGTCTTTTACCGGGTCAACACAGGCAGGTATTGCCGTGGCGCAGGCCGCAGCGCCTACTGTTAAACGTGTTTTGCAGGAACTGGGCGGCAAATCTGCCAATATTATTTTCCCTGATACGGATTTTGCAGATGCAGTAGAACGAGGTGCCCAAGACTGTTTTGGAAACTCTGGCCAGTCCTGTGATGCACCAACCCGCATGTTGGTGCCGCATGAGCTGATGGAAAAGGCCATGGATATTGCTGCTAAAGTTGCGAATGGCCTGCGTGTGGGCGATCCGGCTGATAGCATGACAGAGCTTGGCCCCGTTGTAAGTGCCAGCCAGTTTAAGCGTATTCAGGCATTGATTGAAGAAGGCACGGCTCAAGGAGCCATTCTGGCTGCTGGCGGGGTAGGGCGCCCAGAAGGGCTTGCGCAAGGCTATTACGTGCGCCCAACCGTGTTTGGTCACGTGACATCGGATATGGTGATTGCGCAGGAAGAAATCTTCGGTCCGGTTTTGTGCATCATGGGGTATGCGGATGAAGATGATGCCATCCGGCTGGCAAATGGCACGCCATATGGTTTGGCGGCATATGTGCAATCAGGCAGCGAGGAGCGTGCGCGCCGGGTTGCGCGCAAACTCCGGGCCGGCACAGTTACCCTTAATGGTGCAGCGTGGACCGTAAAGGCCCCGTTTGGTGGCTATGGTCTGTCTGGCAATGGTCGTGAATGCAGCCGCTTTGGAATTGCAGAGTTTCTGGAAACCAAAGCAATTATTGGGTACGGGGCAGACTCAAAAAAGCAGTGAACGGCTCGGAAAGAAACTATCATTGTCCTGGCACATTATGTTCAGGGCAGAAGTTTGTCCCAATCTTTGGGGCATTTTGAGATGCTCCAAAATACACATTTGCAAGAATTGATGCAGGTCATGGTTGGGATATCTGATTCAGGCTGGGATCAGCATGCAATGCAACAGAATGCATAAATGGGGGAAAAGTATTATGGCACGTGTGGCAGGCAAGGTGGCTATTGTTTCTGGCGCCGCTAACGGCATAGGCAAGGCAACCGCACAGCTTTTGGCCAAGGAAGGCGCTAAGGTTGTTATTGGTGACCTGAAAGAAGAAGACGGGCAGAAAGCCGTTGCAGAAATTAAGGCAGCAGGTGGTGAAGCCGTATTTGTCAAATTGAATGTAACGGATGAGGCTGCATGGAAGGCTGCTATTGAGCAGACGCTCAAGCTTTATGGGCGGCTGGATATTGCAGTGAACAATGCAGGCATTGCGTATTCTGGCAGTGTGGAAAGTACATCTCTGGAAGATTGGCGGCGCGTTCAGTCCATCAATCTGGATGGCGTATTTCTGGGCACACAGGTGGCTATTGAGGCCATGAAGAAGTCTGGTGGTGGGTCTATTGTCAATCTGTCTTCTATTGAAGGCTTGGTTGGGGATCCAACATTGGCTGCTTATAATGCCAGTAAAGGTGGGGTAAGGCTGTTTACAAAATCTGCGGCTCTACATTGTGCCAAATCTGGTTACAAGATTCGCGTCAATTCAGTGCACCCCGGTTATATCTGGACACCAATGGTGGCCGGTCTCACCAAGGAAGATGCCGCTGCCCGCCAAAAACTGGTGGATCTGCACCCCATTGGCCATTTGGGTGAGCCCAACGATATTGCTTATGGTATTTTGTATCTTGCCTCGGATGAATCCAAATTTGTTACCGGAAGTGAACTGGTGATTGATGGTGGTTACACTGCACAATAAGCAAAGCAGCACATGCAGCTGCATGCAGGTGTAAAGGAGTGAAATTTCATGTCCGGTAAAAAGCACTTTTCCCCACGGAGGGAGAAAAAACATGCAACACGGGAGGACCTGATTCTCGCCTTGCTCAATCAGTTTGGTTCTTCTGTAGAAACTGATCGGGAGAAATATCTGGATCTGGTGTCTGAAATTGCAGAAGCTGTAGATGGACGCCGAAAGAGAGCAGGCACAGTAGATGCTACCGAAGGCAATCCAGACGTTAGCGGCTAAATATTTTTAAAAATTAAAGAGAATTAAAAAGAGCCAGCCATTTATAGCAATGACTGGCTCTTGTTTCATTTATGGCAGAGGGTGAGCAGCATTCAGCTTTTCACGCTCTTCCAGCACAACACCCGGCTGCAGCGGTGTAGCGCGTTCCTTTTTAATATCATCAGCCGAGAAGGTGGGCGTAGAAGCCGCGCCACTCAGGGAAGAAACATAAGTCAGCAGAGCGGCAATTTCTTCATCAGACATGGATGACATGGAAGGCATGTACCCCATGTAGGAACCACCAGCTGCCTTCAGGCTGCCAGCAAGGCCGTTCAGCAGTACGTGCGTCACGTAGGTTTTGCCTTCAGGAGAAGCCGCAATTTTGTCAATGCGTCCTTTCAGGGGAGGAAACTGCCCAGGAACGCCATCGCCGCTGCTCTGGTGGCACATGGCACAGTGCGTTGCATAAAGCTGTGCGCCATCTGCCGCTGCATGCGCCGCACCGGAAAAGCCTACGCCCCCGGTAACAGCTGCTAGCAGAGCGAGAACGGTCTTTTTCATAAAATACTCCTGAAAACTGTTCGATAATGAAATGACTATACACGGATAGCCTATCTTCTCAACCTAAGGAGGTTGAAAGAATATGCTTTCTTTATTTCGAACAATCAGGGCGGAAGAAAGGCTTTGTGGCTACAAATAAGGGGGAAAACGGTTACATAGCCGCGCAAAAAGGGAGAACAGGGCGCATGAGGTGCTACGCATTTTGCGCGCATATTAAGATAATGGATAGAAAGCCACTTAATTGCAGCATTATTAAATTTTTAGGGGGAGAACGGTTTTACCGTTAAATGGTGCCCAAGGGCGGCATTTCTACCCCCAATAAAAACAAATAGTTACAGCGCGGTGGGTAAAAGCCTCTGCCACTTTTTTATAGCGTTTTTTTGGGGTTCTGTCCCACAAATTCGGCACGGTGCGACTCTATGAGTGACGCCGGGAATACTGCCTTCAAAGCGTGTGCTAGCGATGTTGCGCGGCGCTTGCTTGGCGAACCCAACAAAAGCCAGTCCATAAAAACAGAATGGCGCTGGGGAAGTCGTGGTTCGTTCTGTCTCGATGTGAGCAAGGGAACGTGGTTTGACAATGAAACCGGCGAAGGTGGCGGTGTTGTTGCTTTGGTCATGCGTGAACAGCGTGTGCCCAAGGCAGAAGCCATTAAGTGGCTGCAAGACCACGGATACCTTGAAAAATTAGAACGCAAACCGACCCAGAAAGGCCAGATTGTCCAGACTTACGATTATGTGAGCGAGGATGGTGAACTGCTTTTTCAGGTCTGCCGGATGGAGCCGAAGGACTTTCGCCAGCGCAGGCCACTGGAAGGCGGCAAATGGTCTTGGCAAACCAAAGGCGTGCGGCGTGTCTTGTATCGTTTGCCGGAAATCCAGCAAGCCATGCAGGCAGGTCAGCCGATCTATGTTGTAGAAGGCGAAAAATCAGCCTTACGCATGGCTGAATATGGCTTTGCGGCAACATGTAGTCCCGGCGGTGCAGGAAAATGGCGTGCAGATTATTCCAGCAGCTTGCGCGGTGCAGATGTAGTCATCCTGCCGGACAATGATGCACCCGGCAAAGATCATGCAAACCGAGTCGCCAAAGCATTGCATGGCAAGGCCAAGCGTGTGCGCATCCTCACATTGCCAGATTTGCCAGCAAAAGGTGATGTATTCGACTGGTTAGAGGCCGGACACGGTGCGCAAGAACTGGCAGCACTTGCAGAAGCAGCGCCAGATTATGATGCTGCCGATGTGGAACCCAAGGAAATTCTCTCACCAGATTGGCTGGAAATGTGCTTGCGTGATGATCGCGGGCAGCCGATTCCCAACGTAGCAAATGTGCTTCTGGCTTTGCGTGCAGACCCTGCATATTCAGGGAAATTCGCATACAACCAGATGGTCTGCCTGCCATACTTGGCACAACCACTCGGCCCGCAGGCGGAGCCGTTCACGCCACGTCCGATCACGGATGAAGATGTAACGCACGTTCAGGAACGCTTGCAGATTGCCGGTTTGCGCCGTGTTAGCAGCGAAATCATGCACCAAGCTGTCAGATGTGTAGCCGTAGAACGCGCCTACCATCCTGTGCGTGATTATCTGAACGGCCTGCAATGGGACAAAATACCCAGACTTGATACGTGGCTGACAGATTACCTTGGTGCGGAAATGTCAGAATACCATGCCGGTATTGGCCGCATGTTCCTGATTGCAATGGTTGCTCGCATCTTCAAACCCGGATGCAAGGCAGACTACATGATGGTGCTGGAAGGCGAACAGGGTGCAAAAAAGTCTACAGCCTGCGCCATTCTAGGTGGTGAATGGTATTCTGATGGTATGCCAGACCTGAAAACCGGCAAAGATGTGCAAATGCATCTGCGCGGCAAATGGCTGCTGGAAATTGCAGAGCTTTCAGCCTTAGGCAAAGCCGAAAACGAAATGCTCAAGCATTTCATCACACGAACAACAGAACGCTTCAGGCCACCATTCGGCCGGTGTGAGGTGATAGAGCCAAGGCAATGTCTGTTTGTCGGAACCACCAATAAATCCGTCTACCTGTCTGATGAGACAGGCGGACGCCGATATTGGCCCGTGAAGATAGGCGAAATTTCCATTGATGATCTGGCGGCTGATCGTGACCAGATACTTGCCGAGGCTGTTCATGCGTTTCGGCATGGTGCGCAATGGTGGCCAGATGCCAGTTTTGAGAAGTTTTTCATCAAACCAGAGCAAGAAGCACGTTTTGAGCAGGATGAATGGGAAGGCTTGATTGCAAACCATTTGATTGGCCGAAATAAAGTCACCATCCATCAGGTGGCTCATGACTGCTTATTCTTTGAAAACAAGAAGATAGGCACAGCAGACCAACGCCGAATTGCCAAAATTATGGAACGCCTTGGCTGGAAACGTGGCACTGTTCGCGGGACTGGTGGCGTTCGATTGTGGGAAAAAATGGTATGAATTACACATCAAACAGGGACGCAGTGACGCACAGGGACGCACTTTCTTATAGAGCGCCCATGCGTGTGCGCGCACACCTACGCACGGACATACCCTTCTATAGAAAAGTGCGTCCCTGTGCGTCACTGCGTCCCTACATGGTGCAGAAAGCAGCCTAATGACGAGCTTTTACAAAACCACGTTCTGGAAACGCTTGCGTGCTGCGTGCCTGAAACGTGACCGGATTTGCACAACACCCGGCTGCAATGCCCGTGCTGTAGTGGCTGACCACATCATACCGCGCTCCAAAGGCGGTGCAGACGCATTGGAAAACCTGCGTGGTCTATGCATTCGGCACCACAACATGCGCAGACACGGCAATGAACCATACCTCAAGGGCTGCAACACGAATGGTCAGCCCGTAGACCCAAACCACTGGTGGAATTCATGACTACAGACCTGACATCAACTTTTATTGCTGATCTGACCGCCCAATCTGAAACCGTAGATGCCAATCGTGTTGCAATGGCTTTAAATCAGGCATGGGGCATTGCATCCGATTATTGCGGGCAGGATGTGACCACCCTTGACCCGATGCCGCAGACCATCACCCGCACAGTGATGGACATTGCAGCAGCCATCTACCATCAGGCAGCGCGTGATCGGTCTATCACCCAAGACCAAACCGAAGGTGTGGGCGCAACCAGCTTTGGCCTTAGCGGATGGGCTGACATGCTGGAAAACCTTGACCCTTGGCGCGGCTTTCATGTGGCTTAAAAATCGCTCAGGGCTTGGGGTTCTCGACCGTGCTGGGGGTCAAAAAATAGTTAGTTCAAAATTGGGATTTTAAAAAATGGGCCTTCGTGGACCCGGTGCCAAACCGGTTTTAAAGACAAAGACCCCGGCACCATTGCCGCTCTTTGGTGATGCACCCGGTGGGGACCAAGTTGCAAGCACCGGTGAACTTCCACTGGTAGGAGAAACGCGGGCAGAGAGGCTGATCTGCTGGATAGAACGCCTGACAATTACCAGTGGCGCTCTGGCAGGCCAGCCCATGCGGCTGGATGAGTGGCAGAAAGATATCATCCGCGCCTTGTATGAGACCGATGAAAACGGCCTGCGCTTTGTGCGCACCGGCGTTATCAGCATGGGCAGGAAGAACGGTAAAACAGGGCTGGCATCAGCTTTGGCGCTTGCCCATTTGTGCGGGCCGGAAGCTGTAAAACGTGGGCAGGTGTTGAGTGCTGCCGCAGATCGCGGGCAGGCGTCCATTGTGTTTGATGAGATGGTGGCCTTTGCCTTGGAACAGCCCCAGCTTGCAGCGCGTCTGGTGGTGCGGGCCTTCAATAAAACCGTAGAGGATGCCGTGACCGGCTCGGTCTATAAGGCACTGTCAGCAGATGCTCGTAAGGCACACGGCCTTTCACCAACCTTTGCGATTGCGGATGAGGTTGCCCAGTGGCGCGACCGTGATCTGTTTGACGCACTTAAGACCGGCGGCGGTGCGCACAGGGAAAGCCTGCTGCTGGGCATTTCCACCAGATCACCAGATGCAGATAACCCACTTGAGGAGCTTTTACGTTACGGTGCCAGCGTGGCAGATGGCACCTTCCCAGATCGGACGTTCAAGTCCTTTGTCTGGTCCGCGCCTATGGATGCAGACCCGTGGGTTGAGGCAACGTGGCGCATGGCAAACCCTGCGCTGGGCACATTCCGCAGCGTGGAGGACATACGCTCCCAGGCAATGCAGGCCATGCGCGTGCCGTCACAGGAAGCAGCTTTTCGAGCTTACACCCTGAACCAGCCGGTGACATCAGACGTGCGTTTTTTGCGTCCTGATGATTGGGACGCCTGCGCGGGAGAGGCCGAAGCAGCAGGGCCGTGTTATTGTGGGCTTGATCTGGCGTCAGGCGCATCTGACTTGACGGCCTTTAGCTTCTATTGGCCGGAAACCGGAAAACTGACCGTCAAGGCATTCTTGCCAAGTGAGCTGGTGGACGTGAAGCAATCTGAAGATCACGCACCATACCGGGAATGGCTTTCGGCTGGTCTGATTGAAGCAATACCAGGGCGTGCCATTGATCGTGCATGGCTTCTGATGTGGGTTGCGCAAGCCATAGAAGGGCTGGATGTGGTTGCTATCGGGCTGGATAGGTGGAACCTGAAAGACTTGGAGGCCGTTGCAGACCGTGAGGGCATAAGCCTGCCGTTGTCACCCGTGGGCATGGGCTTCAAAGATCAGTCACCAGCCATAACGGCTTTTGAAACCGTGGTTCTTCAAGGCACGCTGCAACACGGCGGCAATCCATTGCTGCGCTGGGCTGTATCGAACGCGGCTTTGGATACTGACCCGGCGGGCAATCGCAAGTTGAGTAAGCAGCGTGCCAGAGGCCGTATTGACCCACTGGTTGCTAGTGTGGTGGCCGTAGGCTTGGCTGCAAGTGAGCCCGCCGAGGAAGAACTATTTTTCGATGTGATCGCGTTGTGATGTTGACACAGGAATCGGGTTTTGGCAGGTTCACCAGCGGAGTTTGATCACTCCTTGTAGCTGAAGCGGTGACTGCACGTAACGTGGTATCCGCGCAAATAGAATTTCTCCGGGGGCGTGGGCGCTGTCCAGGGCGCAAGCCTAAAAACCCTCGGCCTGACTTCAGCCAGGTGATCAACCCCCGGAGGCGCGCGCTTTGATCAGTAGGTGCCTTCGGCAATCAAAGCTGAAGGAGTCGCACGTCATGCGCTCATTGTCTCGTCGTGACATTTTCCCCGCATTTGGAGCCGCCGCACTGGCAGGCATTGCCGCCGCCGGGTTGGCAAAACCAGAAACCCTGACCGCCGCGCCTGCCGCGAAGCCGGAAGGGAAAGACGCTGTTGGCATTGCTCTGTGTGAACGCTTCATCAAAGATAACCAATTCGCACAATCTTTCTATGATGGCGTAAATAGAATTGATGATGATGACAGGCGAGATGTCATTGTTAACTCTATTTATGACCGAAATGATGAGGTTGTAGAGAGCATTGTTCTTTGGCGTGCCGTTACGCCGGAAGGCATAAAAGCAAAAGCTCGTGCTCTTGCTGTATGGGCAGGCAAACACATTGCATATAGTGCACATAGTGGCTTGTGGGAAGAAACACTTCTACTTTCTCTGCTACAAGATTTGGCTCCCGAAATTATGAAAATGCAGGGAGCATAAAGATGTTTTTCCGTCATCCCTGCGAGCCAAAACCAGAACGGCCACCAGTTCCATTCCCTGTTTTTCCATTGCCAGTGCAAAATAGTATTGACGCAAGTTATAACCTGCGTGATATATCTCTCATGGGCATATTAATTTCTGAGCATGAGTGGAAAATGATACAATTTGATATACGTCAGTTGGCACAGGCATCTGGTATGACGGAAGCTAATATTGTTATGCTTATGAACAGAATGCCAGAATTGTTTCCAGAAGATCAGGTAGCTAAGGGACACGGCAAAAAGCGGCTTGTATCTGTAAATGGTTTGCGGCGCATTGCATTTGTAGGAGCTATCGCAAGCATTGGCATTGGACCAACACAAGCGGCAAAATTTGTAATTACATTTTTGGAGAATGTTGCTTTGCGTGGCTGGGCTAAGGCAATTATTGACCCTATGCCGTGGCCTGAGCATAGAAAAGAAGCAGATAGATTGCTTCTTGATGCTAATTTAATAAAATTACCGCACTATAAGGATATTATTTGCAAAGAAACCAATGATATTGGTATTGATGAATTAAATTTCAAGTCTTCCGATGACATTACATTTAATTGCGTAATGAGTATTATGGAAAATGGTGATGAATGGGATTTATATAAGGCTGGGAAAGGAGATGTAATACTTACAATTATAAATGGTGATTATGTTGCTGTTAATAGATTGGAAGAAGATGAACTGATATTTGCATTCCAAATCCGAGGATGGGAAAGAGGAGCTGATCTTATTTTCAAAGATATATTCAAGAATAAAGACAAAGAAGACATTCAAGCAGAATTGTCAGTTATAGAAAATGCTTCCGTAAAAATAGTAATAAATCTTAGCGCAACAACACGCATAGCCTTTATGCGGTCAGTTTTATAAATAAAAAAGCGTTGCAGGGGCTGAACTGGAAACCACCACCCTGCAACGCTCTTATCCGATTACGAGAATGACCGTCCCGCAATGCCTCCCAAGTTATAGGCGAGGCATAATAGAAGTACAAGTGGAATTCATCCAATGAGTGAAAATAAAGAACTTTCGCCATTTCAAACCATTGGCAGCCTCGTATCCAAACTTGTGGAAGACATGAACCCACGCCGGGTTTTTGAGGAATTTTATCGTGAAGAAGTCAACGAATTTGGCTTTGTTCATGAAATGGAAGGGCTGTAAATGACACTCCGCGAAATGCAGGCACGTAAAGCAGAAATTGCAACTGAACTGCGTGCCTTGAATACTGCACATCCAGATGCATTACCGACCGAAGCACAGACCCGCTGGACAGAACTGTCCACTGAATTGGCCGGTTTGGAAAGCCGTATGGCGCGTCAGGCGCAAATTGATGAACTGGACAGAACAGCGCCAGCCGATCGCATAGGCGGTGGTGCGCCAGTGCAGCCAGAAATCCGTGTTGCCGGGTTCGATGAACCAGCCAGGACGCCAGAGAATTTTGACGGCCTGTTCTTGCGCACACAGGAAGGTCAGACTGTTCCGGTTTTGGAGGCGCGGCATAGTCTTGCATCATTCCTGCCTGCAACAGAAAACCGCGCACAAGAACTCGGCCTTGGTGGCTTCTTGCGTGCGCTTTATCGTGGCCCGCAGACTGAACTTGAACGCCGCGTCATGTCAGAAAGCAGCATTGGTTCAGGCGGTGCGCTTGTGCCTGTGCCAGTCGCTGCCGGTATTCTTGATGAACTGCGAGCAGCAACGGTTTCTTTCTGTGCTGGTTGCCGCACTGTGCCGATGGGTTCCCAGTCTCTTACATTCGGGCGGCTGACCAAAACACCAGTAGGTGCATGGCGGGCAGAAAATGCCGCCATTGTTGAAGATGAAAGCACCTTTGACCAGGTGAAAATGACCGCCAAGTCATGGGCATTGCGCTGCAAGATCAGCCGCGAACTGCTGGAAGATGGGCAGAATGTGGATAGCATTATCCGTTCCGCCTTTGCTGCATCTGGTGCTTTGGCATTAGATCAGGCCATTCTGTTTGGTGATGGCACCGCCAACAGCCCGCTTGGCATCGTCAACACGCCAAACATCCAGACATCAGCTCTCAACGGCAAGTTAACAAACTGGGACCCGGTTTTGGATGCCGTGCTTGATCTGGAAAACGTGAATGCAGGCAAGGTGTCTGCCATGATTATGGCGCCGCGCACCAACCGTGCAATTCGTGGTTTCAAGGATGCCAACGGCAACCCATTATCTGCCCCGGCTGATGTTTCCACTATTCCGCGCCTCACAACCACAAGCGTTCCGGTAAATCAGGGCACGGACAATAACGCCAGCAGCATTGTCATGGGCGATTTTTCCCAGGTCTACGTTGGTATGCGCACCAGCTTGCAGATTAGCGTGTTGAACGAACTGTATGCAGAAAACGGGCAGATTGGCTTCGTGGCATGGATGCGTGCAGACGTTCTGGTCGTGCGGCCACAAACATTGCTGACCCTGACAGGTATTACGCAATGACGGGCGCGACTGGCAGCGTGGAAAGGCGTTCGTGTGGCGTAGAATTTCGCGCCGCCGGTCGCAAGCTGGAAGGCTATGCCGCAGTGTTTGGGGCATCAGCTCGCATTGGCAGTTTTTCAGAAACCATCCGTTCTGGGGCGTTTTCACAAACGCTCCAGAGCAACCCGGATATTCTTGCCTTGGTAGATCATGACCCAACTAGGCTGCTGGCACGCACGGCGTCTGGTTCGCTCAAACTGGCGGAAGACACGCGCGGGCTGCATTTTGAACTGGCAATCCCAGACACCCAGCTTGGTCATGATGTTCTGGCTTTGGCCGAGCGGCGTGATCTGGGCGGCATGTCTTTTGGTTTCCGCGTCAAAGATGAAGCGTGGCCCGCGTCAGATCAACGGGAACTGCGTGCAGTCGATCTGGTGGAGATCAGCGTTGTGCAGGCGTTTCCTGCCTATGCCGATACCACCATATCAGCACGTAGCCGTCTGGTTGGTCTGACACCTGCACAACGGCTGCGCTTCTTGGAGACAATCTGATGAGCTTTCTTGATCGCCTTTTTGGCCGCACAGAAAAGCGCGATACGGTATCAGCAGAACCTGTTTTGCCCAGCATGTGGTTTCCACGCGGTCCCGGCAATCCAGAAGGACTGTCAACTGTTCTGGCTTGCGTCAACGCGATTGGCAGCGGCATTGGTTCGCTGGATGTGTATGTTTACAACACATCTGGCGATACCAGAACAGAAGCCCCAAACCATCCAGTGGCGCGGCTGATACGCCAGCCCAATGAGAATCAGACATGGCCCGATCTTGTGGAATGGCTCATGGGTAGTGTTCTGCTGACAGGCAACGCGCTGCTGACCATCCAGTATGATGGTGCAGGCCGTCCTACGGGATTAACACCTGTGCCGTGGCAATGCGTGCAGGTGGATAGGCTGGCATCAGGTCGCCTGCGCTACACGGTCATTGCATGGCAAGGTATCACACGCACCTATCTGGATGATGAGGTTTTCCACCTGCGCGACCGTTCAGATGATGGGCTGATGGGACGTAGCAGGTTAAGCCGCGCAAGAGATGTGCATACGGCTGCTGCTGCCTTGCAAGATTACAGCCTGAACATGTGGCAGAACCAAGCCACACCAAGCGGCATCATCACATTCGAAAATGCACGGCCTGCACCAGCCGCACTGGATGAATTGAAGCAGGAAGTCCGCAACAAGTTTTCTGGCACCGGCAATGCACGTCAGGTCATGGTTATGTCCAATGGCATGAAGTGGCAATCTATCGGTATCAGCCCAGAAGATGCCGAAGCATTGGAAAGCCGCAAGTTCAGCGTTCAGGAACTGTGCCGAGTCTATGGTGTGCCGCCACCGATTGTGCAGGATTACAGCAACAACACATTCACGAACGCAACACAGGCCAGCTTGTGGTTTGCCACCAATACGTTGCTGCCTTGGGCACGCAAGATTGAAGCTGAATTCAAGCGTTCAGTGTTTGGTGCATCCAGCCCGTTCGAAATGCACATAGACCTGTCCAGTCTGATGCGTGGTGACTACGCAACCCGCTGGCAGTCCTATGGCATTGCCATACAGAATCAAATTCTGACCGTGAACGAAATTCGTGAGCAGGAAGGATATAATCCCAAGCAGGAGGATGCAGCGTGAAATCGCGTTATGACCATCTGCCGCCCGGTCTTTTGCCTATTGTTTTGCGCCGTAAAGCTGCATCGGCATTTTTTGATGTAAGCGAAAGCACTTTTGACAAAATGGTTGAGCAGGGACTTGTCCCTAAACCGGCGCGTATAGGATCAATATCAATCTGGTTCCGGCCTGCTTTAGTAGCAGCGGCGGCAAGAATGACCGGCACAGAGCTGCAATATTCTGCCCAGTCGGAAATGCAGGATGCACCTAACGAATGGGATGCAATCGTTAAAAAATGATACAGGTGAAGCGGCGCTATAAATACGTGTCAGAAGATATAGACCGGCACGGCAATGTGCGTGTGTATTTGCGCCGTCCGGGCCATAGAAAAGTCCGGCTGCATCAGATACCCGGAACGCCGGAATTTGATGAAGAATACCGCAAGGCAATGGCAGGCGAAATCCTGCCAGCCACGCCAACCAGAGAAGTCGTCATTCCGGGCAGTTTTCGGGATCTGTGCATAAGCTATTTTGGTTCGGCCATATTTGCACGGCTGGATGGTCGCACCCAGTATGTCCGGCATGGCGTTCTGGATGGTCTGTGTGAAACATGCGGCAAGTTTCAGGTTGCTACCATCCAGCCACGGCATGTTCTGGCGTTGCGAGATAGCAAGCAGGGCAAAGTAGCGGCAAGCAACGGCATTCTCAAAGCCTTACGCCAGCTTTTTGCATATGGTGTTCAGATTGGCGCGTTAAGCAAAAATCCAGCCAAGGACGTGCCTTATATTCCATCATCAGGAACGGGTTTTCATAGCTGGTCAGAAAAAGAAATCGAGCAGTTCGAAAATACCCACCCGATTGGAACGCCTGCCAGATTGGCTTTTGCCATGCTGCTTTACACAGGGCAGCGCCGTGGTGATGTGGTGCAGATGGGCATCAAGGATGTGCGGAATGGATACATCACCTTCACCCAAGAAAAGAACATCAAGAAGAAGCCTGTCACACTCACGCTGCCAATCTTTCCTGAACTCAAGAAAATCATAGAGGCAACACCAGGCGCGTTAGAGGGAAACACATTCATCCAAAGCACCTATGGCAACCCATACACGCCAGAAGGTTTTGGGAATCGGTTTCGCCAATGGTGCAACGAAGCAGGGCTACCGCATTGCGCAGCGCATGGCTTGCGTAAGGCAGCAGCGGTGCGGATGGCAGAGATCGGATGCACAGCGCATGAGATCGCGGCTGTAACAGGCCACCGGTCATTGAAAGAGGTTCAACGCTACACGCTTGCAGCAGATCAGAAGCGACTGGCAGCGAGTGCGTTCGCACGTATGCAGGGACAAGAAATGTCCCACAATGAAGCGAAAAATGCAGAGTGGGGCAAAAACAGCCCGCAACGCATTGTAATTAAAGGGAAAAAATATGATATGGTGCCCAAGGGCGGGATCGAACCACCGACACTGCGATTTTCAGTCGCATGCTCTACCAACTGAGCTACTTGGGCACCGCAGCCTCGCGGCGTGAGAGAGCATGTATCTCACTCTTTGCACGAGATCAAGTCACCTTTCGTCATTTCTTTCAGCTTTTTCATCATTTTCAATCGGAGCAGGCGCACCGGGAATACGATAGTCGCCAGAAAACCAGCGGCCGAGATCCACATCCGCACAACGTTTTGAGCAAAAAGGCCGAAATTCAGCCTGTGCAGGTTTGCCGCATACGGGGCATTTAGCGGGTTTAGAAGTCATGCGTCCTGAACCGTCCAGAAAAAATCAGGCAAAGCAGGATCAGCCTTTAGGGCTAAAGGCTTCCCACGGAGCTGCACACAGTCTGCCACAGCTTGCGGGTCCTGCTCCAGTGCCCGAATAAGGGGAATACTGCCACGTAAGATGGTTGCTGTAGGGGCTTCTGCCAAAATGGTGCGGAGCGCCTTAAGCGCATGCCCATGGGAAGAGTTTAGAAGCTCTGGAAGAGAAGGATAAATACGCGGGCGCACAATTTCAATCAGCCCTAAAGCGCTGACACCAAGGCAGCGTGGGCGAAGAGGGTCTGCCTGCAAGGCTGCCTGCACAACATCCTGCAAGGCCTGACGCTTGCGCATGGCCATCCCTGCTGGATCAATAACAATGGCGCCAGAAAGATTGCGCAGGCGAATTTGGTGCAAAAGTTCAGGCAATGCATCACGGTTTGCAGCAAATTGTGCAGTCTGCTTAGGCCGAGACCCCGCAACAGGTGGGGCATCTATATCAATGGCAACAAGTGCAGGGGTGGGCGTAATGGTGGCCTGCATATTGCCGGGCAGTTCTACGGTGCTGTCTTCCAGAGCATGACATGCAGCCACGATTTCTGGTGGCATGGGTGTAAACCCGGAGTCTCTTTTTGCGCGTAAGGATAGAGGCACGCGGGCAGCTGCTTGTGGGGTATCTACTACAATGGTTGCCTTAGGCCATTGGCTGGCCAAACGCTCTAAAGGTGTTGGGCCAGCAGTTACAAGGCCAATATCCTTACCTTGTGCAGAAGGCTCCAGCATGCGTACACGCACACCCTTGCCACCTTGTGCAGCGCGAGAAACGCAAACTGTTATGCTTTGGCCTTCGGTAAGATGCGAGACCGCTTTCTGATCAGATAGAAAGCCCTGCAAGCCTTGGCCCAGATCAACAAAAGCCCCACCCATAAAGGCTGCTTGCGCCGCCACGCGGGCAACATAAATATTGCCAACAAGATCCGGGGCAGCTGGCCGCCAAAGTGCGTAATCCAGCAGCGCATCATCTTGGGTAACGGCAAGGCGCATTTCACCCGGAAAGGTGGCAACACGCAAATATTGCATCACGCCAGCCAAGGCCCGGGTTGCCCACGTAAAAGTTGGGCTGTTTCGAACAGAGGCAACCCAATAACAGCTGAGCTGCTGCCAGATAGAAAGCGAATAAAGCTGGCTGCATGGCCTTGCAGGGCATAACCACCTGCTTTGCCTTCCCAATCACCTGCATCTAACAAGGCGTTGATCTGATGAGGCGTGAGGCGGTTAAACGTAACTGCTGTTTCTACCAGCCGGTCCGCTGCTTTGCCTTTTGACCAAGTGGCACTGGGCATAACAGCAACAGATGTGATGACCGTGTGCCGTCTGCCAGAAAGACGTTCCAGACAGAATTGCGCTGTTTCACGGTTTTCGGCTTTGGGCAAAATACGCCGCCCCAACGTAACCACTGTATCCGCAGCAAGAATTAATGCGGGTTCGGTCACATAGGCAGCTACAGCGCGCGCTTTTTCTAACGCCATACGGCGCGCATAAGCGCGAGGAAGTTCGTTTTTTGCGGGTGTTTCGTCAATATCAGCCGGAACAATGCGGTCAGGCACTACGCCAATCTGGCGCAGCAGATCTACCCGCCGGGGCGAAGCAGATGCCAGTACAAGGAGAGGTGCCTCTCCTTTAACGGAGTTCTGCTGGCCGGAAACTGTCACGGCTTTATTTGAAGCGGAACGTAATGCGACCCTTGGAAAGGTCGTAAGGTGTCATTTCAACATTCACGCGGTCGCCCGCCAGAACGCGAATACGGTTTTTACGCATTTTGCCGCTGGTGTGCGCCAGAATAACGTGTTCATTGTCCAGCTTTACGCGGAACATGGCATTAGGCAGCAGTTCAGTTACCGTGCCGCTAAATTCAATCATGTCTTCTTTAGACATTGCATCCTTCGTATGTTTCAGAGCCGTTAAAGGTCAATCTTGGTGAGCAGATATGGGTGACCGGCAGCCTATGGTCAAGCATTAGGTGTTGAGGCTGCCAGTGCATCCAGTCTGGCGGAAACGCTAAGTGCATGGGCTTCCAGGCCTTCGGCCTGAGCCAATGCTACAGCAGCAGGTCCAATCTGGCGGAGGGCATCAGGCCCACCGGAAAGGAACGTTGTACGCTTCAGGAAGTCAAAAACAGACAGGCCAGAAGCAAAACGCGCGGTGCGTGAAGTCGGCAGCACATGGTTGGGACCACCTACGTAATCCCCAACTGCTTCTGGGCAGAAACGGCCCAGAAAAGCCGCCCCGGCATGGCGCACATGGGCAAACAGGCTTTCCGGGTCATCTACCATCAGTTCAAGATGTTCAGGGGCAAGGCAGTTTGCCAGTTCCACTGCTTCTTTCATGTCGCGGCAGATGAGCACCGCCCCGTTACGGGCCCAGCTTGCACCGGCAATAGCTGCGCGGGAGAGCACGCGCAGTTCAGCTTCCACAGCCGCAATCACGGTGTCTGCAAACGCTGCATCCGGGGTAATGAGAGTGGCCTGCGCGCATTCGTCATGCTCAGCCTGTGCCAGTAGGTCTAGAGCAATGAGGCGCGGATTTGTATTCGAATCGGCAATCACCACCACATCAGATGGGCCAGCAATGCTATCTATGCCCACGTAGCCAAAAACCTGACGCTTGGCTTCGGCCACATATGCGTTGCCCGGGCCAACAATCCGGTCAACCGGGCGGATAGTTTGCGTGCCGTAAGCCATGGCACCCACTGCTTGCGCACCACCAACACGGTAGATTTCTGTCACACCGGCGCGATGCGCGGCGGCCAGCACCAGTGGATTAATAACTCCATCAGGCGTGGGCACGCACATGGCTAAACGCTTTACCCCAGCAACTTTGGCGGGAATGGCGTTCATCAGCACGGAAGAGGGGTATGCGGCTTTGCCACCGGGCACATACAGGCCCACAGCATCCAGCGGAATCCAGCGCATGCCCAGTGTCATACCAACATCATCTGTGTAACGGATATCAGAAGGCAGCTGGTTTTTATGGAAGGACTCGATACGTTGTGCCGCAACATCCAGAGCTTCCAGCAACTCCGGTCTTACTTTTGCACGTGCTTGCTCAATTTCTTCTGCTGTAAAGGCAAGCTGCTGAGCCGTAAGGGGCAGGCGATCAAAGCGTTCCGTAAAGGCGCAAAGTGCAGTATCGCCCTCTTTGCGCACCGCAGCCAGAATATCCGCAACCGGTTTATGAACTTCCTGCCCTTGTTCCTCACGGTTTGAAAGAAGGGCGGTAAATTCGGTTTCAAAATTCGGTTCGCGCGTATCAAGCCGTTTCATGGAATGCGTCTGCCTTACACATTTTCCGCAACGGGCGAGGATGCAGCAAGCGCCGTGCGAAAGCGGGAGAGAATGCGGTCAATCTGTTCCGGGCGGGTTTTAAGGGCCGTGCGGTTAACAATTACGCGGCTGGTAACCTGCGCGATGGTTTCCACTTCCTTCAAGCCGTTGGCTTTTAGGGTAGAGCCCGTGTCTACCAGATCCACAATCAGACGAGAAAGCCCAAGCATGGGGGCCAGTTCCATAGCGCCATGCAAATGCACGATGGTGGCGTTAATGCCCCGTGCTGCAAAAAAGCGCCGCGTGATAGCAGGGTATTTGGTGGCCACGCGCACTTCGGACCATCGCTTCCATTCCTGCGGATCATGCGGAAGGTGGGCAGGCTGCGCGACAGAAATGCGGCATGCGCCAATACCCAGATCAAGCGGGGCATAAATTTCGGGGTAATCGAATTCCATCAGCACATCAGCGCCGCAAACGCCAACCTGAGCACCACCGCTGGCTACAAAGGTTGCCACATCAAACGAGCGCACGCGCACCACATCAACCTGTGGGTCCTGGGTGGGAAAGCGCAGTTTGCGGCTATCTCCGCCCAAACATTCCGGGGCAGGGGCCATGCCTGTGCCAGACATAAGAGGGGACACGGCTTTGAGGATACGGCCTTTAGGTAGAGCCAGAACTATGCGCCCGTTATCTTCCGTGCCGAAAGATGTTTCGGTCTGATGGGCAGGGCGGGGATGGTTCATGAAAACTCCGGCGGAGGCAAGGCGTGTCAAATTAGGCCTGCACTCCTACCACAAGGTGCAGCAGAAGAAAAATATGTAGTGGCCACATCTGCTATCCGTTTGCTTCTGGCAGATATGGCTACCCACCAGATCTAAAGGGAAAACCCTTTAGATCTGGTAGAGGCATGGTGTGATTTACTTCTTCCACCAGCCGGTACGTCTGCGCGTTGCCGGCGGGCTATCTTCGATCACGATAGGCTGAACGATAGCTTCTTCCGTTTGTTTATCAGAAGCCTCGGTTGCGGCTGCTTTAGGGGCAGCTACAGCTTCGCTTTCGCTGGCAGCTTCCGTAGCAGGTGCGGGTTCTGCCTTTTTGCGAGTAGTACGCCGACGCGTTGTTTTCTTCGGCTTTTCCTCGGCAGTTTCGGCTGTGGAAGGTTCTGCTGTTTCCGCAGTCTCATCCTTTGCCGCTGTTTTGCGGCGGGTTGTGCGGCGGCGCACAGGCTTTTTGGGCGGCTCTGCTTCAGCTGAGGCAGCCTCATCTGCCGGTGCTGCTACAGGAGCTTCAGCCTGTTCGGCAGTTTCTTCTGCTGCAGGTTCTACCTTCTTACGTGTACGGCGGCGGCGTGGTTTAGGCGCTTCTTCCGTTTTTTCAGGCTCTTCCGCTGCGGTCGCAACAGGCTGAGGCGTAACCTCTTCTGTTTTCACTGGTTCAGCAGGTGCGCTTGCAGTTTCTTCCTGCACGTTTGCCGCTTTGGGTTCTGGTGCAACTTCGGCAGCCTGTTGGCGTGCAGTATTTTCCAGCAGCTCGAAAATATCTGGCGCCCCGCCAAATGGATTGGCCGGTGTTGGGCCTTCCCATGCTGGCATAGTGGGTCGTGGTGCGGGACCTTCTTCGATATCTACGTGGATTTCTGTGCGCGTTTCAGCCGGTTTGCGCACGCGGGAGCGGCGGGTTCTACGCCGGCCCGGCACCAGATTGGTTTCTGCATCTGCTTCTGCAACAGGTTCTGCTGCATTTTCAGAGGCTGCAATTGGTGCGGCTTCATCTGCTTCCGGTGTGACGGCATCAGATTGCGTCTGTGTCGCAGATGTCTGATTGGTATCCTGATCACTCCGCCGACGGCGCCGACGGCGACGGCGACGACGTGGCTCATCCGAATTATCGACAGCTTCCTGAATGGCAGAAGGTTCTGCCGCCGGAATTTCTGGCGCGGCTGCAACAACCTCATCTGCCACAATGTTTTCAACTGGAGGCAATGGTGGCTGGATCCGTGGCGGACGGGCATGCTGGCGACGTTCGATCCGAACTTCCGGAGCAGGCAGCGTATTGTCTGCGGCAAACAGCACTTCCATCTGGTGGCGCTGTTCAATCTGGGTCAACCAGTCTCGCTTGTTGTTCAGGATATAGAAAGCAATATCCGCAGCAACATGCACGGTAATAGCGGAAGAACGGCGGCGCGCACCTTCCTCTTCCACTGCGCGCAGAACATGCAGGGCGGAGCTTTCGATGCTGCGCATCATGCCTGTGCCATTACAGTGCGGGCAGGGCATGAAGGCAGCTTCTGCCACAGATGGCCGCAACCGTTGGCGCGACATTTCCAGCAACCCGAAGTGGGAGATGGAGCCAATCTGAATACGGGCCCGATCATGCCGTAGGGCATCTTTCAGGCGGCGTTCGATCATGGAGTTGTGACGGCGGGACTCCATATCAATGAAGTCGATCACAATCAGCCCAGCCAGATCACGCAGGCGCAGTTGGCGGGCCACTTCATCAGCTGCTTCCTGATTGGTACGGAAGGCTGTTTCTTCAATATTACGCTGGCTGGTGGCTTTGCCGGAGTTTACGTCAATGGCAACCAGAGCTTCTGTCTGGTTGATAACCAGATAACCGCCAGAGCGCAGAGACACCACAGGGGAGAACATGGCATCCAGATGCCCTTCCACGTGGTAGTGCGTGAACAGGGGCTGGTTTTCCTTGTTCCACAGTCGGACTTTTTCTGCATGCTGAGGCATTAGCATGCGCATGAAGTCCCGCGCGGCCTTCCAGCCGTTTTCTCCATCCACCACAATTTCGCTGATTTCGCGGGTGTAAACATCGCGGATGGCGCGTTTTACCAAGCTCGCTTCTTCGTAAATCAGCGCGGGTGCAACAGATTGAAGCGTATGCTCCCGGATATCATCCCACAGATGGAGCAGGTATTCGCAGTCTCGCGTAATTTCGGGGCCGGGGCGCTGGGCACCTGCCGTGCGCACAATCATGGCCATGCCGCGGGGCAGGTTCAGGTCAGAAACAATATCCCGCAGGCGGCGGCGGTCTGCCACAGATGTAATCTTGCGTGAAACGCCACCACCACGCAGGGCATTAGGCATAAGCACGCAATAGCGCCCAGCCAGAGAAACATAGGTGGTCAGGGCTGCGCCCTTGTTGCCGCGTTCTTCCTTAACCACCTGCACCAGCAGCACCTGTCGGCGGCGGATAACTTCCTGAATGCGATAGTTGCGCAGGAATCGGGCAATGCGTTTCTGAATAAGGGCTTCTTCACCCGTATCTGTTTCGCCGCCTACATAATCAGGTGCATCCTGCTTATTGGCAGCGCGCTGGCCCTGTTCTGAACCTTCCTCTTCCTCATTCTGAGCAGAGGAGTCAGATTCAGAAGTGTCCTGTTCAGCGTCAGATGCCTGTGTTTCTGCGCTTTCTGGCGCATCATCTTCATCAGCGCCGTTTTCACCGTTTTCCAGCAGAGCTTCTTCTTCAGCCTGCAAAGCGAGAAGCTTTTCGCGGTCAGAAACCGGGATCTGATAGTAATCAGGATGGATTTCGCTAAAAGCCAGAAAGCCGTGACGGTTGCCGCCATATTCTACAAAGGCGGCCTGCAGGCTTGGCTCTACGCGAACAACGCGGGCAAGGTAGATGTTCCCTTTAAGCTGCTTTTTGGCAGCAGATTCAACATCGTAATCTTCAAGCCGATTTCCGTCCATCACAACAACGCGCGTTTCTTCCGCGTGTGTTGCGTCGATCAGCATACGCTTTGACATAAAAAGAAAAACTCCGGTGCGCCGGTGGCCAGCCTGTGTGGTGCTGCCGCGTAAATGGCATGGCACGACGGAGCAGGGGCACTTCCGGCGGATATAAACAGGCGTGCGATAAAAATTGGAAGGCGTACAAAGTTTCCACGGCTGCCCCTGTATCAGCATCCATCAGGCATGGTACGGCCTGCGGTCTGGCTGTTTTCAGCAAAGGGGAGGGGCGGGCGATGGTCATGTATCCTTCAGTCAGTGTTTTCTGCCCCTGATCTTTATGCGTGCGGGCGCGGTATTTATGTAACCGGCGGCCCCCGTTCACGGCATGGACGGAGCGGAAAAAGCGCATGACGGGCATTTCTACCCTTGTGCCACGCTGTGTGAACATGGCTCAAATAACTATAAATCGCAAGCCATTCGTAACAAACACTGTTTTAGGGTGCCGATACACCTTTTTTCTGTCATTTTCAGTGCACACTTTGGCATAAAGTGAATAGGAGCACTTTAATGGCTTTTCAGGCAGACAAGATGGACGGCAAAACTGTTACTTCTGCAGCGGTGCAGAAGGGCGTAATGCGCCGTTCCGGCCTGCTGTATTTGGGTGGTGGCGGACTTGTTGCTGCCAGTGTGCCGGCAGATGTTTGGGCTGCAAGTAAGCAGGCAACAGGGCATAAGCTGGCCGCTCCGGCCATTATTGGCAAAGCACGGCCTGCTGCTCCGCTTGTAATGCTAGACCCCGGGCATGGCGGTAAAGACCCAGGCGCCATTGGGTACACCGGCACATATGAAAAGCATGTGGCAGAAGCTGCCGCGCAGGAATTGAAGCGGCAATTATTGGCAACAGGCCGTTACCGCGTGGCCATGACACGTGCCGGAGACCATTTTGTGCCGCTGGATGGCCGGGTGGAATTGGCACAACAGCACGGAGCTTCACTGTTCATTTCCATGCATGCCGATGCCTTGCACAGCCCACAGGTGCGCGGCGCAAGTGTTTATACCCATTCGCACGGTGCATCAGACAGTCAGACAGCGGATTTGGCCAAGACTGAAAACAGTGCAGACAGATATGGTGGACCAATGGTGCACAGTGCATCGCCAGAGGTGCAGCAGATTCTTGCTAGTCTGGTAACAGAGGAAACCCGCAAAGGGTCAGCCCACATGGCGCAGGCTGTTGTGTCAGCTTTCAATTCTCGGGTGTTGCTGCTGCCGCATCCACATCGGCATGCGGCTTTTGCGGTGTTGAAATCTGCCCAAATCCCTTCTGTTCTGGTTGAAATGGGCTTTATGTCAAACCGGATGGATGAGGCCGCGTTGCGTCAGGCTGGCCACCGGGCCATGGTGGCCGGGGCCATGCGAGATGCCGTTAATCGTTACTTTGCATCAGCTGGCGTAGGGTTGGCAGGCTGAAGACGCGCTTGCTTGCGGGCAAGACGGCGTTGCTTAAGGATCAGCAGGTGCTTGCGGAACCAATCCAGCATGCCAGATAGTGTAACAACTGTTACGCCAATGATTGTCCATTTATCCAACGGTTCATGGAACAGTGTGTAACTAAACAGCACCGCCCAAACCATTTGGGTATATTGAGGCAATGCAACGCGGCTGGCAGGGGTAAGGGTGGCTGCCAACATAATAAGTAACTGACCGAGGGCGGCCAGAAACCCATAGCCAAACAGATTTCCCCAATCTGCAACCGTTTCGGGCCATGTAAAATTGGGAAGGGCCAGAAGGCCATCTCCCAGTAGTGGTCCGGCTAAGCTGGAACCTAGAACGCCCAGTTTTGTCGTGCCTGTACCAGCTACCCGGTAAGCAATAACATTTACAGCACTGGCAATGGCGGCGGCTAATGCGCAGGCATGCCCAAAATGAAGTGGCCGCACACCGGGGCGCAGCACGATGAGAACACCGGCAAACCCGATTGCCACCGCAACCCAGCCCCAAGGGGACACTTTTTCCTTAAGAGCCACCACAGAAAGAATGGTGGCGATAAAAGGCATAAGGAACATCAGCGAGAGTGCTTCTGGCATGGACAGAAGCATGAAGGATTCTACGCTGGCGGCTGTGGCAACAAAGGTAGCCGCAGCCCGAATCCACCACATGCCCGGTTTTTGAATGGGCAGAATGTTCAACCACGATTGCCCGCGTGTTTTAACAAACGGAACCAGCAGCAGCCCAAAAACCCCACCAGAAAAGGCAACCTCAAATGGGTTGAGCCTGCCGGTCAGCAGTTTGGAGAAAGCATCGCTTATGGAAAAAGCTGCAAACCCCAATAAAGACAGCAGCAGGCCCTTGGTGGGCGGGCTAAGTTTCATGTGTTTTGCTCTGCCTAAAGGCGCGTAAGTGAAAAGAATAAAGAGGTGTCATAAACAGCCCGAAGGCTGAATTGAATACTCAATTCTTTATATTTACCATTTAGGGAGAAGAAAATATCATATAAGTTATATATGATATTTGGTGCCCAGAAGAAGACTCGAACTTCCACGACCTTGCGGCCACAGGTACCTGAAACCTGCGCGTCTACCAATTCCGCCATCTGGGCTCAAATGGCAACCAGGAGTGTTCCCGGCTGGTGATGAGCCGTTTACCCCGCTGTGAGGGGGGCGTCAACAGGGAAAATGATTTTTCTGACAGATTTGTGTCATTTGTCTCTCTGGCGTGGGCGGAGGGAATGGCACACAGTGCACAAAATGCTTGGTAAACCTAGAAAATGAGGGTGACTTATGGGTGCGCGTAAAATTGCAACCGTATTGGGTGGTGGCGGGTTTGTAGGGCGTTATGTGGTGCAAAATCTGGCACGCGCTGGGTATGAAGTGCGCGTGGCCAGCCGCCGGCCAGATTTAACGGCACGTTTACGTGCGTTGGGGCGTGTAGGGCAGATTGCACCTTTTTATGCATCTGTTGTGGATGATGCTTCCGTGGCCTGTGCCGTGCAGGGTGCGGATGTGGTGATCAACCTTGTGGCTGTTTTAACTTCCGTAAAGCAGCAAACGCTCCAAGCTGTTAATGTGGAAGGTGCAGGGCGGGTAGCCCGTATAGCTGCAGAAGCAAATGTGCCGGTGTTTGTGCAAATGTCCGCACTTGGTGCTTCGGAAACAGCTCTTTCAGATTACGGTAAAAGTCGCGCTGCGGGCGAAAAGGCAGTGCGCCAATATCGGCCGGATGCGGTGATCATACGGCCTTCGGTTATTTTTGGGCCGGAAGATCATTTCTTTAATATGTTTGCGGGCCTTGCGCGGTATTTGCCGTGCTTGCCGGTTTACGGCGCACATGCGCGCTTACAGCCCGTGTATGTGGGGGATGTGGCGCAGGCAATATTCATGGCTGCACAGTCTTCAGCTTTTGCGGGAAAGGAGTTTTTGTTGGGTGGCCCGCAGGAAATGACCATGCTGGATATTGCCCGTTTTGTGTTGCGTGTAACGCGGCGGCATAAGCCCATTTTTATTGTGCCGGCAGCGCTGGCAAAATTGCAGGCTATGATTTTGGAGCAGCTGCCGGGGCATTTTCTCACGCAGGATCAGCTACGGATGTTGGCGTCTGATAACGTTGTGCCGGCGGGCCAATCCGGTTTTGAAGCATTGAATATAGTGCCGCAAAGTGTTGGGGCTATTGTGCCGTCTTACTTGGCGCGGTTTAGGGGCGGTGAAGCCCAAAAAGACATATCCGTTCCTGTATAATGGGTTGAAGATAAAAAGGTCCGAAAAGTTACCTTTTTATCTGACCGATTGGACGAATTTAGGTTTCATCATGGTGAAAAATATAAAAAGGTAAGCATTGCTGTCTTTTTATATTTACACAGAACAAGCACGTTAGCCCCAGCAAAGTTTAGGGGCGGAGTCTGTCTGGCGCGCCCTTTCTCCGGGGATGCCACATGACGACCAAGATGCTTCAATTTGTCTCTGTGCCGCAAAAGCAGCCAGACAAGCGCGCGGCTACGGCGCGGCGGACAGATTTTGATGAAATTTATGAAGACTTCGCAACACCAGAAGCAGCCCAGCAGGCCAGCCGGTGTTCACAGTGCGGCGTGCCATTCTGTTCGGTTCATTGTCCGCTTGGCAACAATATTCCTGATTGGCTGATGCTGACAGCACAGGGGCGGTTGGAAGAGGCCTATGGCGTTTCCTCCGCTACCAATACGTTCCCAGAAATCTGTGGTCGTATTTGCCCGCAGGATCGGCTGTGTGAGGGCAACTGCGTTATCGAACCGGGTTTCGAAAGCGTGACCATTGGTGCGGTAGAACGCTACATTACCGATACCGCGTTTGAAAAAGGCTGGGTTAAACCCGTTAACCCGGTGCTGGAGCGTAGCCAGTCTGTTGCTATTATTGGTGCTGGCCCGGCTGGTTTGGCAGCGGCAGATCAGCTGCGTGCACAGGGTTATAAAGTGCATGTGTATGATCGGTATGATCGGGTAGGCGGTCTGCTGGTTTACGGTATTCCCGGCTTTAAGCTGGAAAAACACATTGTGGCGCGCCGCCATCAGCTGCTGGAAGAAGGCGGCGTGGTTTTTCATCTTGGCCAAGGCATTGGGGATGGTGAAGGCGAACTGTCTTTTGCAGATTTGCGTAGCCGCCATGATGCTGTTCTGATTGCAACTGGTGTTTACAAATCGCGCGAAATTGGCGGCCCCGGTGTTGGGCTGGCAGGTATTGAAAAGGCGCTGGACTACCTTACGGCGTCTAACCGTCGCTCCTTGGGCGATACTTTGCCGCCAGAAGCACAGGCATTGGATGCAGCGGGCAAAAACGTGGTGGTTCTGGGCGGTGGTGATACCGCAATGGACTGCGTGCGCACGGCTATTCGCCAAGGTGCAAAATCCGTGAAATGCCTGTATCGGCGCGATAAAGCCAACATGCCCGGTTCTGCCCGTGAAGTAAAAAATGCGGAAGAAGAAGGCGTACAGTTTGAATGGTTGGCAGCCCCAGAAGCCTTTTTGGGTGATGGCCATGTTTCTGGCGTGCGTGCCGTGCGGATGAAGCTGGGCCTGCCAGATGCTACGGGCCGTCAGTCAGTTGAGCCGCTGGAAGGGTCTTCTTTCACGCTGGATGCCGATCTGGTTATCAAGGCTCTTGGGTTTGACCCGGAACCTCTGCCGCAACTGTGGGGGCAGAAGGATCTGGCCGTATCCCGTTGGGGGACGCTCAAGGTTGCTCAGAAAGATTTCATGACATCTCTGCCGGGCGTGTTTGCCGCAGGGGATATTGTGCGTGGGGCCAGTCTGGTTGTGTGGGCTATCCGTGATGGACGCGATGCCGCCGCTAGCATGCACGCATGGATTCAGGAAAATGTAACGGCTACCGCCAAGGCGGAGCAGGGCTAATGGATATGGAACAGTTTCCCAACACCGTTTCCGCTGAAAGTGGCGAGGAATTTCTGAAAGCGTGGGATGCCAACGTGGCCGCGCTGGATGGACTGTATGATCCCGCTGATGAGCGCGATTCCTGCGGTGTGGGCCTTGTGGCCGCACTGGATGGCAAGCGCCGGCGTGAGGTGGTTGAAGCTGGTATTGCCGCGCTGAAAGCGATTTGGCACCGCGGTGCGGTGGATGCCGATGGCAAGACAGGCGATGGCGCGGGTATTCATGTAGAAATTCCGCAGGAATTCTTTGCAGATGCCATTACCAGCACGGGTGATCGGCCGGATGAAAGCCGGATTGCGGTCGGGCAGGTGTTTCTGCCCAAAACCGATCTGGCTGCGCAGGAACAGTGCCGCCAGATTATCGAAACCCAGATTCTGGCGTTTGGCTACGGCATTTACGGCTGGCGTCAGGTGCCGATTGATACGTCCTGCATTGGTGAAAAAGCCAACGCAACGCGCCCGGAAATTGAGCAGATCCTTATCCGCAATCTTCCCAACAAAGGGGAAGAAGAGTTTGAGCGTGATCTGTATGTGATCCGCCGCCGGATAGAAAAAGCTGCCATTGCCGCGCAGGTTGATCTGTATATCTGCTCGCTGTCATGCCGCTCCGTTATCTATAAAGGCATGTTCCTTGCTGAGCATCTGACAGAGTTTTATCCGGATCTGCTGGATGAACGCTTTGTCAGCCGCTTTGCTATCTATCACCAGCGTTATTCCACCAACACCTTCCCCACATGGAAGCTGGCGCAGCCATTCCGCCGCCTTGCGCATAATGGTGAAATCAACACCATTTCTGGCAACATCAACTGGATGAAAAGCCATGAAACACGGCTTTCTCACCCAGATCTTGATCCGTGGATGGCGGATATCAAGCCGCTGGTGCAGGCTGGTGGGTCCGATACCGCAACGCTGGATAACGTTTACGAACTGCTGACTTTTGCAGGGCGCGATGCGCCGTTTGCCAAGGCGCTGATGATCCCGGCAAGTGTGGGTGGCAATTCCTCCATGAAGCCCGCACACCGTGACATGTTCACGTATTGCAACGCAGTCATGGAACCGTGGGATGGCCCCGCAGCACTGTGCGCTACAGATGGCCGCTGGGTTGTGGCTGGGTTGGATCGCTCTGGCCTGCGCCCGCTGCGCTATACGGTCACAACTGATAACCTGCTGATTGTTGGTTCTGAAACCGGCATGGTGCGTGTGCCTGAAAACGCCATTGTCAGCCGTGGCCGCCTTGGGCCGGGTGAGATGATCGGCGTCGATCTTCAGGAAGCCAAGCTGTACGGTAATACCGAACTGCTTGATCTGCTGGCTGCACGGCAGGATTTTTCCAGCTGGATCAAACGTACCCAGAAAATTGGCCATATCGTCCGTTCGGATGTGACGGAGCCAGTTTATTATGAAGGCGAAGAACTGCGCCGCCGCCAGTTGGCTGTGGGCAGCACGCTGGAAGAACTGGAAGCCATTCTGCACCCGATGGTATCTACCGCCAGTGAAGCCATTGGCTCCATGGGGGATGATACGCCGCTGGCCGTGCTTTCTCCGCGGTATCGTGGGTTGGCGCACTACTTCCGGCAGATGTTCAGCCAGGTTACCAATCCGCCCATCGATTCCCTGCGTGAATCCCGCGTGATGAGCCTGACAACGCGGTTGGGCAATCTGGGTAATATTCTGGATCAGTCTCCCGAACAGTGTGACATGCTCCAGTTGCCCAGCCCGGTGCTGACATCTGGTGAGTATGAAGGGCTGCGTAACTTTACGGGTACGTCTGGTTGCGTGATTGACTGCACATTCCCTGCTAAAGATGGGGAAGCAGGGCTGCGCGAAGCCATTGCCCGTATTCGCCGAGAAGCAGAAGAAGGCGTGCGTGGTGGATGCACACACGTGTTTCTGACGGATGAAGATCAGTCTGCCGAGCGCGCATCTATCCCCATGATTTTGGCAACAGGTGCTGTGCATACGCATCTGGTGCGCACATCCTTGCGTACATTCACGTCTTTGAACGTGCGCACAGCTACGGCGCTGGATGTGCACGCCATTGCGGTGACAATTGGCGTAGGTGCCACCACGGTTAACCCCTATCTGGCGCAGGAAAGCATTGCAGACCGGCATCGCCGTGGCTTGTTTGGGCAGATGAGCCTGCGTGAGTGCATGGAACGCTACCGTAAGGCGGTGGATAAAGGCCTGCTCAAAATTATGTCCAAGATGGGTATTTCCATCGTGGCGTCTTACCGTGGCGGTTGTAATTTTGAGGCTGTTGGCCTTTCCCGCGCGCTTACGGCAGAGTTCTTCCCGGGTATGCCTTCACGTATTTCCGGTATTGGGCTTTCCGGTATTGCACGCAATGTGCTGCAACTGCACGAACACGCATGGGCTGCAACAAATACGCTCACCTTGCCTGTCGGCGGTCTTTACAAGCTGCGCCGGAGTGGGGAGCAGCACGCATTCGATGGCGGCCTTATCCATATGCTGCAAACAGCAGTGGCCACAGGCAGCTTCACCATCTACCAGCGCTATGCAGATGCCGTGCATGCTCAGCCACCTGTCGCCCTGCGTGATCTGTTGGACTTCCGTGATGGGCGCACGCCTATTCCGGTTGAAGAAGTGGAAAGCATTACGCAGCTGCGTAAACGCCTGATTTCCCCGGCAATTTCCTTGGGCGCGCTCAGCCCGGAAGCGCATGAAACGCTTTCTATCGCCATGAACCGCATCGGCGCAAAGTCCGATTCTGGTGAGGGTGGGGAAGATCCGGCACGCGCCAAGCCACGCCCGAATGGGGATAATGCATCCTCCGCCATCAAGCAGGTGGCATCTGGCCGGTTTGGTGTTACGGCACAGTATCTGAACGATTGCCGTGAGCTGGAAATTAAGGTGGCACAGGGTGCCAAACCGGGTGAAGGCGGGCAGCTTCCGGGCTTTAAGGTTACGGAGCTGATTGCCAAGTTGCGCCATGCAACCCCGGGTGTGACGCTGATTTCCCCGCCGCCGCATCATGATATCTATTCGATCGAAGATCTGGCGCAGCTGATTTACGATCTGAAGCAGATTAACCCGGAAGCAACGGTTACCGTTAAACTGGTGGCACGTTCCGGCATTGGCACCATTGCAGCCGGTGTGGCCAAGGCAAAAGCTGATGCCATTCTTATTTCCGGCCATTGCGGTGGCACGGGCGCAAGCCCGCTCAGCTCCATTAAATATGCGGGCTTGCCGTGGGAGCTTGGGCTGGCAGAAACGCATCAGGTGCTTATGCTGAACCGCCTGCGCCACCGCGTGCGTCTGCGGGCCGATGGTGGCATCAAAACCGGGCGTGATGTGGTGATAGCCGCCATGCTTGGGGCTGAGGAATTTGGTATTGGCACAGCCAGCCTTGTGGCCATGGGCTGCATTATGGTGCGCCAGTGTCATTCCAACACCTGCCCGGTAGGCGTGTGTTCGCAGGACCCCAAAATGCGTGCCAAATTTGAAGGTACGCCCGAAAAGGTCATCAACCTGTTCTCCTTCATTGCAGAGGACGTGCGGAATATTCTGGCTTCGCTGGGCTTCCGCTCTCTGGATGAAATTATCGGACGTACGGATCTGCTGCGGCAGGTTTCCCGCGGGGATGATTATCTGGATGATCTGGATCTGAACTCCCTGCTGTCTCAGGCAGATCCGGGGCCGTTTGCCCGCTACTGCACGCTGGATGGCCGGAACGAAGTGCCGGATACGCTGGATGCGCAGATGATTGGCGATGCCAAGCCGCTGTTCGACCACGGTGAGAAAATGCAGCTGCACTACAATGTGCAGAACACCCAGCGCGCCATTGGCACGCGCATTTCCTCTTTGATCGTGCGTCAGTTTGGCATGAAAACACTGGCGCCGGGGCATCTTACAGTGCGTCTGCGTGGGTCTGCTGGTCAGTCTCTGGGGGCGTTTGCTGTGCAGGGGCTCAAGCTGGAAGTGCTGGGTGATGCCAACGATTACGTGGGTAAGGGGCTTTCTGGCGCAACCATTACGGTGCGTCCTTCTCCGTCCTCCACGTTGGTGTCTAACAAGAACGCCATTATCGGCAACACGGTTCTGTATGGGGCCACTGCGGGTGAACTGTATGCCGCAGGGCAGGCGGGTGAACGTTTTGCCGTGCGTAACTCTGGCGCAACCGCAGTTGTAGAAGGCTGTGGTTCCAACGGGTGTGAATACATGACCGGCGGCACCGTGGTGGTGCTGGATGATGTAGGCGATAACTTTGGCGCAGGCTTTACCGGCGGCATGGCCTTTGTGCTGGATAAGGACAATGTGTTTGACAGCCGGGTAAACCCCGAATCCTTGTTGTGGGTGCGCGTCACTGAACCCAAATGGGAGCAGATGCTGCGTGGGCTTGTTGAACGGCATGTGGAAGAAACAGGTTCTGCTTATGCCAGCATGTTGCTGCATAAATGGGATGAGGTTCTGCCGCACTTCTGGCACGTTGTTCCCAAGGATTACGCCCGTATTATCGGCTTTACAGCGCCGGAACAGCAGTTGGAAAAAACAGCCTGAACCATAAGGCTGAATGTAAGCTGACATAAGCAGATGGGCGGAGGGGCAACCTTCCGCCCATTTGTTTTTCATGTCTGTTGTGCATGTGAACTGCGCTTGTGTTCACGGCCTCTCGCTTCCAGCAGAAATGCACTGTAAAGTGTTCAATATGGAACACACAGCGCATTCCCTCCGTTCACATCCGCTTCCGGTTTTTGCAACACAAGCCGGTACTGTTGCCAACACACCTGCAGGGCAGGGGGCGGCCTCTCTTCCGCGTTGGGATCTTTCAGCCCTTTACGCGGGGATGGATGATCCGAAGCTGCATGCTGATCTGGCTGAAGCAGAAAAAAAGGCACAGGATTTTGCCAAGCAGTATCAGGGCAAAATCAGCGGCCTTTCTGGCAAGGAACTGGCAGACGCCATTGCAACCTTTGAAGTTATCGAGGAAATGCTGGGTAAGGCAGGCTCTTACGCCTCCCTGCTGTTTGCAGCCGATTCTTCCGATGCTTCCATTAGCCAGTTCAGTCAGTCTATCAATGAACGGCTGACGGCTATCTCCACCCATCTGCTGTTTTTCACGCTGGAACTAAACCGGCTGGAAGAAGCTGATCTTCAGGAAAAGCTGAAAGACTCCGCACTGGCGCATTGGCAGCCTTACCTGCGTGATATCCGCATGTATCGCCCGCATCAGCTTTCGGATGATGTGGAAAAAGTTCTGCTGGAAAAATCTGTAACTGGTGGGCAGGCATGGTGCCGCCTGTTTGATGAAACCATTGCAGCCCTGCGCGTCACACTGGATGGGCAGGAAATTACGGTAGGAGATGCGCTTAACCGTTTGTCTGATACAGATCGGGCCACGCGAGAACAGGCAGGCAAAGCCGTAGGCGGCGTGTTTGAAAAAAATGTCCGCCTGTTTGCGCTCATCACCAATACGCTGGCCAAGGATAAATCCATTTCGGATAATCTGCGGCATTTTGCGCGGCCAACCTCATCACGCAATCTTTCCAACATGGTGGAAGATGAGGTGGTGGATGCGCTTGTTTCTGCCGTGCGGGCTGATTATCCGCGTCTTTCCCACCGCTATTATGCTCTAAAAGCCAAGTGGATGGGGCTGGACAAGCTGGAGCACTGGGACCGCAACGCCCCGCTGCCCGGTAATGATGACAAGCTGATTCCGTGGTCTGAAGCCAAGAATATTGTGCAAAAGGCGTATGATGGTTTTGACCCGCGTATGGGCAAGGTCATCAACACTTTCCTGACCAACCCGTGGATTGATGTGCCACCAGCACCGGGCAAATCTCCCGGTGCTTTTGCGCATCCTACCGTGCCTTCAGCACATCCTTACATCCTGCTGAACTATCATGGCCGTATCCGGGATGTCATGACACTGGCGCATGAGCTGGGCCATGGTGTGCATCAGGTTCTGGCGGCAAAGCAGGGCTACTTCATGTCCGACACGCCGCTGACGCTGGCTGAAACGGCCAGTGTGTTCGGCGAGATGCTAACATTCCAGTCTCTTCTGGATGCAGAAAAAGACCCGCAGCGCCGCCGTCTGCTGCTGGCCGCCAAGGTTGAGGATATGCTCAACACCGTGGTGCGCCAGATTGCGTTTTATGAATTTGAAACCCGTGTGCACGATGCCCGTAAAAAAGGTGAGCTGCTGCCTGAACAGATTGGCGCTATCTGGCGCAGTGTGCAGACAGAAAGCCTCGGCCCGGCCTTTAACTTTACACCGGAATACGATGTGTTCTGGGCTTATATTCCGCACTTCATCCATTCTCCGTTCTATGTATATGCCTATGCATTCGGAGATTGTCTGGTGAACGCGCTGTATCAGGTGTTTAGTGAAGGCGCACCGGGTTTTCAGGATAAATACATTGCCATGCTGGAAGCAGGCGGCACCCTCCGCCACAAGGAACTGCTGGCCCCCTTCGGGCTGGATGCATCCGATCCGGGCTTCTGGCGCAAGGGGCTGGATGTAATTTCCGGCTTTATTGACCAGTTGGAGCAGGGCTGATTATGGCGCGAGATATGGATAATACCGGCGTTTTTGGTGAACTGCGCCGTATGGTGCAAACAACCGGAACCGTTGGTGGCATTGCAGCCCGGCTGGCAGGCAACAAGATAGGCCTGCGTTCTGGCGGGGCTTCTCACGCTGAAGATCTTAAATCCATGCTGGGTGGGCTAAAAGGCCCGCTCATGAAGGCAGCACAACTTCTGGCAACTATTCCCGGTGCATTGCCCGATGAATATGCCGATGAGTTGGCGCAGCTTCAGTCTAACGCGCCACCAATGGGGTGGAGCTTCGTGCGCCGCCGCATGACGGCTGAACTTGGGCCGGGGTGGGAAAAGAACTTCCGTTCCTTCGGGCGGGAAGCTGCTGCGGCAGCCAGCCTTGGGCAGGTGCATCAGGCTGTGCTGGCCGATGGCCGCCGCGTAGCCTGCAAGTTGCAGTACCCGGATATGAAGGCGGCAGTTGAGGCCGATCTGCGTCAGTTCCGCATGGCTATTGGGGTTTACCACAAGCTGGATAACGCCATCCGGCAGGATGATGTGGTGGAGGAACTTTCTGAACGGCTGCGGGAAGAGCTGGATTACCGGCATGAGGCCGCCAATATGCGCCTCTATCACTCCGTGCTGGCAGATTGCCCGGAAGTTACGGTGCCCTTGCCGATAGATGAGCTCTGCACGCAGCGGCTGCTGACAATGGAATGGGTGCAGGGGCAAAACCTCAATGCAGCCATCAAGGCCGGTCTGACAGAGGAACAGAAAAAACGCATTGCGCGTGCGCTGTTCCGGGCTTGGTATGTGCCACTCTATCAGTATGGCGTGGTGCATGGAGACCCGCATATGGGCAACTTCACCATGCGGGAAGATGCCGGCCTGAACCTGCTGGATTTTGGGGCTATCCGTATTTTCCAGCCTTCGTTCATCAAGGGGAACATAGATCTCTATTACGCGCTCCGTAACAAGGATATGGATATGGCCGCGCATGCTTATGAAGCATGGGGCTTCCGTGACCTGACGCGTGAGAAAGTGGCTGTTCTGAACGAATGGGCGGGGCTGTTATACGCACCGCTGATGGTGGATGAAGAACGCTACATTCAGGATGACAATAACCCGGCCCTTGGGCGGGAAATTCTGTCCAAGGTGCACGAGGGGCTGCAAAAAGCAGGAGGTGTGCGCCTGCCGCGTGAATTTGTGCTGGTTGATCGTTCAGCCCTTGGGCTGGGGTCTGTATTCATGCGGCTGAAGGTTAAGATGAACTGGTATCAGCTGTTCCATGAAATCGTGCAGGATTTTGATGAGCAAGCTTTGGCACAGCGCCAGCAGGCAGCCGTCACGGCCGCACATTTTCCATCAGAAACGCAGCCCGCTTCCCGATAAAAGATATTTTGGCTGGGGGTGATAAAGCCCCCAGCCAAGTGCTGCCGCTTAATATCAGTAAGCCTGATACGCTGCGCGTTTCAGATGGACCTGATTATATTCAAGCTGGTCTTTGGTTAGCTGGAAGCCAATTTCAAATCGATAATCTGAATCCACATTTTTGGGTGGAATAGGCAGATCTACCGTGATCACCTTTGTGTCGTCTTCAAAGGTGGAGAGGTTGGCTGGGAAGGACACGGTGTGGTGGAACACATGCTTGTTCACAATCCTGTCTCCGTGCAGCACGGCAATAAACCACGGTAGGGTGAGTGTATTGGCTGTTGCGGCCGGGCCGCGTTCAATCACAAAGCGCAGCACGATTCGGGTTTTCAGGTCCTTGGGGCCTGCGGCAAGGCAATCACCCTGTAATTGCAGGATGCTGGCGCGGGCCACCATGTTTTTAAAGCCTGTCTGCTTACCTTGGTAGAGGTAGTAATCCGCCGCTTCAGAGGGAATATGCGTAATGGGGCAGGTGGGCGCAAAATCCATGGATTTGCTTTCACCATCACCGCAGCCGCCAAGGGTGGCCAGCAGCCCAAGTGCTGCCAGACCCGGGGCGGCAATACGGGGGAACAGGCTGCGCCGTTGGTTGTGATTAGGGAACATGTATGGATCCGGCATTATCGGTTAAAACGGGTTGAACACAGCAGATAGCAGCCATCACACCCACATAGGTATGTTTTTCAAGGCTTTGATGCCGTAAAACGGGTTGCATCCCATGCGTCCTTTGCGTAGGCCACAACTTCCGTCACCTTTATGGGTTTCGGGCATAGCCTGTTTTCAATATGCTTCTTCATAGCCAGTTTTCTTCTATACAGTCCGCTGCAACTTTGGGGAACACCATGCCCGATCAAACTGATACCCTTACCCCGCCCCAGAGCGCAGATGCTCAGCACGGCAGATCTCTTAAGGTTCTGCTGGCAGGCCCACGTGGTTTCTGCGCAGGGGTGGACCGCGCCATCCGTGTGGTGGAAGAAGCCATCCGCCGCTACGGTGCGCCTGTTTATGTCCGCCACGAAATTGTCCATAACCGGACAGTGGTGGAAGAGCTGGAAGCACAAGGCGCCATCTTTGTTGAGGAACTGGATGAAGTTCCCGTAGATGGCCATGTTGTTTTCTCTGCTCATGGCGTGCCCAAAACCGTGCCGGTTGAGGCCGAACGCCGTAACCTGCTGTATCTAGATGCCACGTGCCCGCTGGTTTCCAAGGTGCACCGTGAAGCTGAGCGTCATTTTGCCGGTGGTGGGCCAGAAAGCCGCCATATCCTGATGATTGGCCATGCAGGCCACCCAGAAGTGGTTGGCACAATGGGCCAATTGCCACCCGGCGCCATGACGCTGATTAACGATGCAGAAGAAGCCCGCACGGTAGAGCCGGAAGATCCAACCCGTCTGGCCTTTATCACCCAGACAACGCTTTCTGTAGATGATACGGCAGAAATCGTAGATATTCTGCGTGCACGCTTCCCCTTGATTGAAGGGCCAAAGCGCGAAGATATCTGCTACGCCACCACAAACCGTCAGGAAGCTGTAAAAACCATCGCCCCTGAGTGCGATCTGGTTATTGTTATTGGCTCTCCCAATTCTTCCAACTCCCAGCGTCTGCGTGAAGTGGCGGAACGTTCCGGCACGCCGCGTGCGCTTTTGGTGCCGCGTCTGGATTCTCTGGATTGGTCCGTGCTGGAAGGCGTGAACACGCTGGGCATTACGGCTGGTGCTTCTGCGCCGGAAGCACTGGTGCAGGAAATGCTGGCAGAAATGGCCAAGCGTTACACGCTGTGCATTGAAGAGCGGATTGTGAAGGAAGAAAACGTAACGTTCCGCCTTCCCGCACCGCTGGGCTAAAGGTGCTGCATGGCCGTCTATACGGACGTTGGGAACGAGGCCCTGGAAACGTTTTTGCAGGATTACGCCATAGGGTCTCTGGTTGCGTTTCGCGGTATTGCCGAAGGGGTGGAGAACAGTAATTTCCAGCTGCGTACAACAGATGGAGATTACATTCTTACCCTGTACGAAAAGCGGGTGAATGCGCAGGATCTGCCTTGGTTTTTGGGCCTTATGCAGCATCTGGCGCGTGAGGGGGTAACATGCCCCCAACCCGTGGCTGATTCGCAAGGCCATGTGCTGAAAACACTGGCAGGCAGGCCCGCTGCCATAACCACATTCCTGCCCGGTGTTTGGCCGCGCGTGGTGCGGCTTGAGCATTGTCGCCCGCTTGGGCGTGCTTTGGCGCAGCTACATGTGGCAGGGCGCTCTTACAAGCCGGAACGTCAGAACAGCTTGGGGCCAGATGCGTGGTTTGCGTTGCTGCAAAGCTGCGGTGCGGGCGCAGATAATGTGTGCGCAGGTTTGCGGGATGAACTGCAAAACGCGCTTGAGCATATTTTGCCATTCTGGCCGGGGCGGGGGAATAATCCGCTTCTGCCGCGCGGGCAAATTCATGCAGACATGTTTCCAGATAACGTTTTCTTTCTGGATCATGCCGTTTCAGGCGTGATTGATTTCTATTTCGCCTGCACGGATCTTCTGGCCTACGACATTGCTATCTGTTTGAACGCATGGTGCTTTCAGGCTGATGGGGCGTTTAACATCACTTTTGCCCGGCACATGATGCAAGGGTATGAGGAAATACGCCCGTTAGAGCCAGCAGAGCGTCAGCTTATGCCTGTTTTGGCCAGAGGTGCGGCCATGCGCTTTTTGCTCACCCGGCTGTATGACTGGATTAACACGCCAGCAGATGCCTTGGTGACGCCCAAAGATCCTATGGATTACCTGAAGCGCCTGCGCTTCCATTTGGAAACGGATAGTGCTGATGCCTACGGATTCTGAAAACAGCACCGCAACGGAACAACCTGCTCTGGCGGTTGAAATCTGGACAGATGGCGGATGCCGCCCAAACCCCGGCCCGGGTGGCTGGGGCGTTCTGCTGCGCTGCAAAGGTGTGGAACGGGAGCTTTCTGGCGGTGAGCGTGAAACCACCAACAACCGTATGGAACTCACCGCCGCTGCAGAAGCGCTGGAAGCGCTTACGCGCCCTTGTGTGGTGAACCTGCACACAGATAGCGAGTATGTGCGCAATGGCATTACCCGGTGGCATACGGGCTGGGTAAGGCGGAATTGGCGTAATGCATCGGGTGATCCGGTAGCCAATATGGATTTGTGGCGCAGGTTGCTGGACGTAGCCAAACGGCATGAGGTTTCATGGCATTGGGTAAAAGGACACTCCGGCGTGCCAGAAAATGAACGGGTGGACCAACTGGCAACAGAAGCCCGGGAAAAAATAGAACAGTCTCTTTTAGAGAGCTAAAAACAAACCGGCTGAAAGGCCGGTTTTTTCATGGGGCATTGTGAGGGAAAAATCACTGTGGCTGAAGGCAAAACATACCAAACCGTAGCCGGATATATGGTGGCATTTGTGGCGTTAACGCTGCTGTATGCCGCTTTGGGTATGACGCAGCCTTTTAATTCAGACAGTGTTTCTACCCTGCTGGCAGCGCAGGATATTCTGCACGGCAATATCTTGCTGAAGGGGTGGGACCTTTCCACCCAATCCTTCTATTTTACTGAAGTTCTGCCTTACGTTGTGATGTTTGGCCTATTTGGCTGGCATGTATCTTTTTATTACATCGTGCCCGCCATGCTGTGGGCCATTGCCATGTTGCTGGCGTTTCGTATTGCGCGTTTGGCAACGGGCAATACGGGGTGGCCGCTTCTTGTTTTGTTAGCGGCGCCGAGTGCCTTTGCGGTCCATCTGGTGTTGTCACCCTGTTACCATGTTGGCGCTTATGTGGGCATGTTGCTGTTCTGGCTGATGTGGTTGCAGAAGCCTCACTGCCTACAATCCAAAAGTTTGTTCGGCACCTGCGCGCGTTGGAGTGGTACCGTTCTGTTTGTTGCGTTGATGCTGAGCAGTGATGATCTGGTAAAATACACTCTGGCTTTACCGGTTATTTTGGCTGCTATCGGATGCAGTCTGGAACAGCGCACCCCAAAATATGTCGGGCTTGCCAGCAGCATGGTGGGCGCATTGCTATTGGAGCACGTTATTAAAACAGTGCTGGCCCATAATGGCGCCTTTCATGTGCCGGGGTTATGGAGCTCGTCTTTTGGTTCACAAAGCCGGGCCTCGTACAATCTGGGCGTCCTGTTTTCCGGCTTTTTACAGTATTTTGGTGCCGATTTTTTTGGAAAGCCGATTACGCTTTCAGGCTCTGGGCGCGAATTGTTTCATCTGGTTTGTGCAGGTGGCACGGTATGGGGTTGCTTTTATGCGCTGCGCAAGAACCGACAATGGAGCTTGTTTGATCTCTCATCCGTATTTGCCATTGTTATTATGTTGGCAGCCTTTGTTTTTGGCGAATTGACAATGGATGAGCAGTCATTCCGCTATCTGGTTTTTCCATGCCTGTTGTCTGTTTTACTGGCTATTCGGCATGTGCAGGTGCCCCGTGGCTACGGCTTGCTGTTGGGTAGCTGCTGTATTGTGTATGCGGCAACAATTTTGCCGCGCCCAGTTGTGGGATACGCAGCGGCAAATCAGAATTTTCCGGTTAACCGCACTCTGGAACAAATGGGGCTGAAGCAAGGTTTCGCGCCATATTGGAGCGCAGCGCGCAATAGTCTGCCATTTCCGGCACGTCTTGCACCAGTTGAATTCACGCCATCAGGCATCAAAGCATTTCATACCCTTAGCAAGCGGCAATGGTATGAAATGGGCGGCAATTTTATTGTGTGTGAAAGTGCAGATCAAGCCAAGCAGGCGCAAACACAGTTTGGGCCTGCACAAAGGGAAATACGCATAGGCAGCAATACGCTGCTGGTGTGGTCACATCCCTTTAAGGTGCCGCAGAACTGAAGAGCCCGTTTTCAGGGCTCAACGTCAGACTGATAAATATCAATATAATCCTGCGGTGTGTTGGGGGCTGACTGTTTGGGCAGCCCAATAACGCGCACATAAATGCGGGTAGAAGGTGTGCCGCCATTCATGAGCACGCTGCGCGCCGCTAACCCGCGCGCCAATGCCATGCGTCGTGGCAATGATGGATCATCCACTGCACCAGAACTATAGGCATCTATCAGGGCACGCACATGCGGCTTGTCAGACAAACGCTGCCCAAATGCCAGAATGGCCTGATGCGTTTCCGGGTTAAGTGTTGCTGCTTCTGGCGCAAAGGTAATGCGTACGCCGCCTTCAATAGGCGTTACGGTGCCTTGGGCTTTCAGGTCCACAGTGGGTTGTGGTGGCACCGGGAAAGGGTGAACTTCCACGTCTGATGGCGCAGGAGTTAACTGCGGCAGCGGTGGGGGTGCATTTGGTATTGTTGCTGGCGGCGGGGGCTTACGTGGTTGGGCCGCAGGTGTAACGCTTTTAGTTTCTTGCGCCGGGGTAGGCGCGGCCTTAGCCACAGGTGCAGGTGCAGGTGCAGGTGCAGTAGATGGTTTGGTTTCAGCCGGGGCCTTGGTTACCGGTTTGGTGGCGGGAGCACTTTTAGGCGCCGTTGCAGCCGGCTGCGTATTTTTTACGCTGGATGTTTCTTTTTTCTGCGCTGTGGTGGTTTGCGGCTTTTCTACAACGCGGCGGCGCGTTTCAGTGTGCGCGGGCGTTGTTGTGCGGCGCGGAGCCGCTTCATGCACAGGTGCCGCGGGTGTTGGGGGCGCGGCTACAGGCGCTGCACCACCTAAACTGTCCAGAGCCTGACTGTTGGTGACAATCTGAGCATGTGAAACCGCACTGGTGGCAAGCAGGCTTGCAGCACACAGAAGCACAAGGCGGCGAGAGAAAGGAAACATGTTCTGCATTAAATGGAAGACTAATCCAGAAAAAGAGGAAGAAGAACAGTGGCAACCTGCTTTTGGTGCCTGAAAGCGGCCACACTGCGGCATCATGCAGAAAACTGTTCTGCCGCAATACGTTCGGAAAGGGTTTGCCCGGGGTCAAACAGCAAGGTTACAGCCAATTCTCGGTCTTCCCATGCCTGCACAGAAACAACATCCCGAATTTCTATCGAATCGGCAACGGCTGCAACAGGGCGCTTATCGTGTTCCAGAACACTAAAGCCGACATGCGCTGAGGAAGGCAGAAGTGCCCCGCGCCAGCGGCGTGGGCGAAAAGGGCAGATAGGGGTAAGTGGCAGCAAATTGCCAGAAAGCGGCACAATAGGCCCGTGGGCAGAAAGATTATAGGCGGTGGAACCGGCTGGTGTGGCCAATAAGGCGCCATCACAGATCAGTTCGGGAATACGCACCAGCCTGTCCACATCAATGCGTAGTTTGGCTGCCTGCCGTGTCTGGCGGAACAGGTAAACATCGTTCAACGCCAGAGCCTCGTGCGATTCACCATGTGCCGTTACGGCTTTCATGCGCAAGGGGTGAATAACCGCCGCTTGCGCATGCGCTAATCTATAGGGAAGGTCTTCCTCATCGGTGGGGTTCATCAAAAACCCAACAGAACCACAGTTCATGCCATAAACTGGCGTGGTCAGTCCCGCTTCCAGAATAACGCGCAGGGTTTCCAGCATAAAGCCGTCTCCACCCAAGCAGATCACAACGTCTGCCTCACCAGGGTGGCAGTTGCCATAACGGGTTACCAGCCGATCAAGTTCATCCCGGGCGGTTTCTGTAGGGGCCGCCATAAATGCCAGATGTTGTGGAGGCCGCATAAAGATTGAGGGCGGGTTTGTAAGAGAAGTAGCAGTCATGCCTGTGTCCTGCTTCCTTCCAGGTCAGGAAAATTAAAGTCTTCCTTCCTTATCCTGCAAATGTTGGTTCCTGAAAGAGGGCAGCATCATTTTTAATGCAGGCAAAGCGTTCTGCCAGCGTGGTGCCAAGCAGTTCATCATACACAGCCAGCGTGGCATGTTGCATGGCAAAGGTGCTATAATGGTTTAGTACCATCTGGCGTGCAGCGTATCCAATTTCTTCTAGAATTTCTGGCGGCGCAATCAGTACGTTATGGATGGTTTGTGCCAGTTCTTCAGCATGTGCAGGGGTAAAGCTAAAGCCCGTTTGGCCATTGGCGACGGTTTCCACCGCGGCACCATGATGCGCCACAATAACCGGGCAGCACATTGCCTGAGCCTCTACCACCACACGTCCAAAAGGTTCCGGGCGGAGGGAGGGTACAACCACCATGTTGGCAAGCATCATGGCGGCAGGCATATCATCGCAATGGCCTGCAAAACGGACACGGTCAGTCAGGCCCAGCTGTGCTGCTTTGGTGCTTAGTTCTTGTGCGTATTTATCTTCTGCGGCGCAACCACCAGCAAATACGCAGTGCCAGTTTACGTCTGGTAACAGGTCAAGCAGTTGTGCCAGTGCATCCAGCACAAGGCTTTGGCCTTTCCATGCTGTCAGCCTGCCGGGCATGAGAATAACCGGGGCATCAGCAGGAAGCGCCCATGCCTCCACCAAACGGTGCACACGCTGGCCGGATACCACTTGAGGAGAAAACTGATCGGTATCTGCCCCCCGCGGAATGGTGCGCAGCCGATCTGGCCCGACATGGTATTCTTCTGCAAGGCGCTGGGCGATGTGGTTGCTGATGGCAATAACACGATCACCAGATGCCAAAACGGCATTGTAATGCCGTTTGCCGGGAAAACTGTTGGCGTGCACGCCATGCCACGTTGTTACAAAAGGTGTTTGCGTGCGCTTGCAGGCCATTTTGGCAACCCATGCCGGCGCGCGTGAGCGCGCGTGAACAAGCTGCACATTATGCTGGCGAATGATATTGCTGAGGAAGTGGCTGTTTTTGGCAATTTTCAAAGGGTTGCGGCTGCCACAATCGGGAAGGGTAATGTGCTCAGCACCAGTATGTCGTAGCAGAGGCTCCATACGCCCGCCAGCGCTGATAACAAGCGCCTTGCCCCCAGCCTGTGTAATGGCCTGCGCCATTTCTATGGTGCCTCTTTCCACTCCGCCCTGCTCCAAAGCGGGCAGGATTTGCAGAATGGAGGCAGAGGCCAGAAAACTGCTCATGAACAGGGTGTTATCACAATTTGCACATTTTGTGCCATAAGAGACAGTAGGGCAGAACTGTTCTTCCTTTTCAGGTTCCCGGCCTGTGCGTGAATGAACCTGTTTGGTATGGAGGCAGGATGAAGTTTTCTTTTGTGCCTACACGGCGGCATCTTCCCTGCGTGGTTGCAGGTACAGCTTTGCTTGTATCCGCACCTGTTATGGCGGCCACGGCACGCGGCCATGTGGCGGCTGCATCCGGGCCAGTTAATGGGCAGAAATGGTCGGTCGAAGCCTGTATGGCCATGGTGGGGGATGATCCTTTTGGCGCAAGAGATTACGCGCTGGACTGGGAGCGCCACGGCAACGGAGGGCAGGAGGCTAAGCATTGCCACGCCTTGGCATTGCTGGAAGCTGGAGATGAAGAAAGTGCGGCGCAGGAACTGGATGAGCTTGCCCACCAACCCATAGAACATGCAGAGCGTGCACCTTCCAGCTTTCGCGCAGGGTTAGAGGAAGATGCGGCAGATGCTTGGCTTTCTGCCGGGCAACCAGAAAAAGCCTTGAGCAGTGTAGATTACGGGCTGGCGTTTGAGGATGATACCCGCCTGCATCTGCTGCGTGCCCGTGCCTTACTGGCGCAGGATCAGGCCGATGTAGTGGTTAAAGAACTTTCTGCGCTGGTGGCTAAAAAGCCAGATATCGGGGCCGAAGCCTATGTGTTGCTGGCATCGGCAGAGCGCCGCGTAGGGCAGCTTGATGCAGCAGCGACACACGTGGCCCATGCTTTGGAGGTAGAGCCGGAAAACCCGGCAGCCTTGCTGGAACGCGGCATTGTGCGTGAACGTAAAGGAGACGCCACCGGCGCACAGGCAGATTGGCAGCGCGTGCTTGATCTGGCGCCAGATAGCCATGAGGCAGATCTGGCGCGGCAGGACCTTGCCGTTATGGCTGCAGACCCGGATACACCATGAAGCCCCTCATGCACTCTGAAAAAGCTCAAGGCATCATACCGCAGCGCATTCTTGTCATCCGTTTGGGGGCGTTGGGAGATTTCGTGCAAAGTTTTGGCCCGTTTCAGGCCATTCGGCAGGCATTTCCTGCTGCACATATCACCTTGCTCACAACCGCGCCGTTTGTTGAGCTGGCCAAGCTTTCGCCTTGGTTTGATGAGGTGCTGACGGATACACGCCCACGTTGGACAGATGTGCCGCAAATTCTCGCCCTGCGTAAGATGCTGCGTGGGTATGATCGGGTTTATGATTTGCAGACATCAGCCCGCACAGCGCGGTATTTTGTGCTGGCCGGTCGGCCTGTTTCATGGTGTGGGCATGTGGGAGAAGGGCATCTCGCCCATTTAAACCCGTGGCGGGATGAAATGCACACTCGTGCTCGCCAGCGTGATCAGCTCTCTATGGCCGGCATTAAGGATGTGCCGCTGCCAGATATTTCTTGGTTGCGTGATAAAGGGCCAAAGCTGGATGAGCCCTATGTATTGATTGTGCCCGGGGCGGCTGTGCATCGGCCCGCCAAACGCTGGCCTGCCAGACGGTATGGTGAACTGGCAGCAGAAATTTTTCGCCGTGGTTTGCAACCTGTCTTGGTGGGGCATGAAACCGAGCAGCCTTTGGCGCAGGACATCCTGAAATATTGCCCCGAAGCGTTAAACCTAATGGGTAAAACCACTTTGCCTGAGCTTGCAGGGCTGGCAGCACGGGCGCAGTGCGCTGTGGGGAATGATACAGGCCCCATGCATCTGGCTGCCGTTATGGGCTGCCGCTGTGTTGTGCTATTTTCTGCTGATAGTAACCCTGCGCTTACAGCCCCGTTAGGCTGGCAGGCAGGGCAGGTGCGCGTACTACGTGTGCGTGATCTTGCATTGCTTTGTGTGCAAAGGGTTGCAGCCGCGCTCTGGTGGCGTCATTAAGCATCTTCCATCAGTTTCTGATTTTCTTTTCTGGAGCCTTTGACCATGCCCGCCATTACCTTGCCTGACGGTTCTGTTCGTAGTTTTGACGGGCCGGTTACAGGCACGACGGTGGCGGAAGCTATCGGCCCCGGTCTTGCCAAAGCCGCATTGGCCATGGAAGTGGATGGAAAGCTGTGCGATATCCGCCAGACCATCAACAAAGATGCTGCCCTGCGGTTTATTACCCGCAAGGACCCGGAATCGCTGGAACTTATCCGGCACGATGCCGCCCATGTGCTGGCAGAAGCCGTGCAGGCGCTGTATCCCGGCACTCAGGTTACAATCGGCCCGTCCATTGAAAACGGCTTCTATTACGATTTCTATCGTTCCGAACCGTTCTCCCCGGAAGACTTTGCGGCCATCGAAGCCAAGATGCGCGAAATTGTCGCCAAGGCTGAGCCTTTTGTGCGTGAAGTCTGGAAGCGCGATGATGCGATCCGCTTTTTTGAAGAGCGTGGTGAAAAGTTCAAAGCCGAGTTGATCCGCGATCTGCCGGAAGATGAAGAAATTTCCATTTATCGGCAGGGTGAATGGCTGGATCTGTGTCGTGGCCCACATTTGCGCACCACCAAGGATGTTGGCACTGCTTTCAAGCTGATGAAGGTGGCAGGTGCCTATTGGCGTGGGGACCACCGTAACCCCATGCTCACCCGTGTGTACGGCACGGCATGGCGCGATCAGAAGGAACTGGATGCGCACCTGCACCAGTTGGAAGAAGCAGAAAAGCGCGATCATCGCCGGATCGGCAAGGAAATGGGCCTGTTCCATTTTCAGGAAGAAGCCGTAGGGCAGGTGTTCTGGCACGCCAAAGGCTGGCGGCTTTATACCGCGTTGCAGGATTACATGCGCCGCGCCCAAACACGCCACGGGTATCAGGAAGTACGCACACCGCAGCTTGTTGACCGTGCCCTGTGGGAAGCTTCTGGACACTGGGACAAATACCGCCACCACATGTTCATTGCGACGGTTGAGGACGAGAATAAAACACTCGCACTCAAGCCTATGAACTGCCCGTGCCATGTGCAGATTTTCCGCCACGGCCTGCGCTCTTATCGTGAACTGCCGCTGCGTATGGCGGAATTTGGTGCCTGCCATCGCTATGAACCATCAGGCGCATTGCATGGCCTGATGCGTGTGCGCGGCTTTACGCAGGATGATGCGCATATTTTCTGCACCGAAGACCAGATCGCAGATGAAACTGTGCGTTTCGTGAAGATGCTGCACGATGTGTATCAGGATCTGGGCTTTGAGCATGTGCGTGTAAAGTTTGCTGATCGCCCAGAACAGCGTGCTGGCAGCGATGAGGTATGGGACAAGGCTGAAAATGCCCTGAAAGAAGCCTGCACCGTGGCTGGGGTAGAATACGAACATAACCCCGGTGAAGGTGCATTCTACGGCCCCAAACTTGAGTTTGTGCTGCGTGATGCCATTGGGCGTGATTGGCAGTGCGGTACGTTGCAGGTTGATCTGGTTCTGCCAGAACGACTCGATGCCAGCTACATTGGTGAAGACTCCGGGCGGCATCGCCCCGTTATGCTGCATCGTGCCATTCTGGGTTCTTTCGAACGCTTCCTTGGTATTCTGATCGAACAGCACGCAGGGCGTTTCCCGCTTTGGTTAGCGCCTGTGCAGGTGGTTGTGGCTTCTATTGTAAGCGATGCCGCACCTTATGCAGAGGAAGTGGCTGCTGCCCTGCGTGAAGCCGGGTTGGCTGTGGAAGCCGATGTGCGGAATGACAAGATCAACGCCAAGGTGCGTGAGCACAGTGTGGCCCGTGTTCCGGTTATTCTGGTGGTTGGCCGGCGTGAGGCAGAGGAACGCACTGTTGCCATGCGCCGCCTTGGCACGCAGGCGCAGGAGACTCTGAGTTTGGATGAGGCTGTTACGCGCCTGAAAAACGAAGCAACACCGCCAGATTTGCGCAAAAAAGGGTGAAGCAGAGTTTTATTGTTACAGCAGGGCAGCAATGAAGATGTTTTTGTGCTTGCCCTGCTTGATAAAGCGCGGATAATTGCGCACATACTAACGATAGGCAGAAGCACCTGAAGAGGTGTGTCTGCAAGTTATTGAAATGTACTACAGGAGCCGACCATAGCCAGATCACCGTATCCCGCGCCGCCCAGCCGAGAAGGGCCGCGAGTGAATGAAGAAATCCGTGTGCCGCAGGTTCGCCTTATTGATGAAAATGGCGAAATGGCCGGTATCATGACCGTGCGCGATGCTTTGGCAAAAGCGTATAGTGTTGGGTTGGATCTTCTAGAAATAAGCCCGAATGCTGAGCCGCCTGTTGCCAAGATTCTTGATTACGGCAAGTTCAAATACGAACAGCAGAAAAAGCGTAACGAAGCCAAGAAGAAGCAGAAGGTCATTGAAATCAAGGAAGTCAAGGTTCGTCCGAATATCGACGAAAATGACTACCAGGTTAAAATGCGTGCTGTGAAAACCTTTATTGGTGAAGGTGATAAGGTAAAGGTTACGCTGCGCTTCCGTGGTCGTGAAATGGCGCATCAGGAACTGGGTATTAAGGTTCTGGAACGCATTCGTGGCGAAATGGATGAGGTTGCCAAGGTGGAGCAGATGCCACGCCTTGAAAACCGCCAGATGATCATGGTTCTGGCCCCGCGCTAAACCGTGCTTTCAGTCTGATTTCCGGAAAAACCCCTGCCTCCTTATTAAGGAGGCAGGGGTTTTCTGTTTTACGGACCAAGCAGGATAGTTGCGTGCGCGTTTGCGCGAACGTGCTGGGTTTGTGCTGTGCTGGATGGGGCTGCCGGGGCATCTGCGCTGCGAGCCATAGACATCATCATAGGCATGGGGCGCATGATTGGGTTTTCAGACATGGTTACGTTTGAAAAACGCACGACATGCAAGCCCAGAGATGATGCTACCGTATCTGCCTGCTTTTTAAGCTCGGCAATAGCGTTCTTTTCAGCATCCAGAAGCAAGGCGTCTCGTTTATCATCAGAAATAGACCAATCCAGACTTTCCAGAATAAGGCCATTCGCTTGCAACTGCCCGGCTAAGGGGAGGAGTGCGTTGCCATTCTGGGCTTTTAGGCTCAACCTTTGGGTGGCTGTCCAAAAAGCGGGGTCTTTGTCTGGGCGTGTTTCAGAAACATCGTATCCAGTTACCGCTAACTGCACGGCATCATTTTTGCCTGTCTGTTCAGTAATTTTCTGCACCAGTGCATTGACAGCCTGCTGAGCAGTTGCCGCATTTTTATTGCGTGCTTCTGCCCGGAATGTAGCAGTCAGCTGGTCTGGCGCTGCATCTGTTGTGCCAGAAGCAGAGAGTTCAAGCTTGGTAAAGGTGTTTGTATCTTCTGCATGAGCTGCAGGGAGCAGTGCCATGAATGCGCAGGAGCTTGCGGAAAGCAGGCTCAGAATGGAACGAGAATAAAAACGCATCAGGATATGTTTCCTTTTAAGATCAGTAGCCTGATAAAATAACGCAGGCTGCCACAACGGGTGAATGCTTGCTGTTAAGATAACAATCCATCAGTGAGGCAAGTTCAAGGCAGAGGGGTATATATCTGCCGCAAAGAAAAAGTTGTGTCGAAAACGTAGATTAACGGTTTATTTCCGTTACGTTGTCACTTTCTGTGCGGGGTAAGGGCATATCAATACGTACGATCAAGCCCGGATTGTTATCGGCTAGATGGAGTTGGCCATCATGCAGTTGCACAATAGCCTGCACAACAGAAAGCCCAAGGCCCGAGCCAGCAATATGGCGTGACTGTTCTGCCCGAAAGAAACGTTTTGTGGCATGTGCCATGTCTTCCGGTGTCATGCCGAGACCGCGATCTGCTATGCTAAGCTGTATGGTGCCACCATTTTTTGAATGGCGTTTTGGTGAAAGAACCTGTGCAGAGCAAGTAATGAGGCTTTGGGCAGGGGAAAATTTAATGGCATTGTCCAGCATATTGGCCATAGCCTGCTGAAGCATGGCGCGATCACCATAAAATGGAAGTTTTTCGGGAAAATTGGTCTTAATTGTTATCTCCCGGTCTTCTGCAACGGCAGCGTAAAGTTCCAGAATGTCCTGTAGGGCTGGTATCAGATCAAACCATGTAAAAGCAGAATGGCGGCTTCCAGTTTCTATCTGCGCGATACGTAATAAGGCATCACAAATGCTGGTAACATGATCAAGATGCGCAATAGCGTGGTCAATGGTTGTGCGTAGTGCCACCTCAGTATGTGCGTGTGCAACGGCATCTTCCAGTTCAGCGCGCGCGCGCGCAATGGGTGCACGCAGATCATGCGCGATGGCGTTGGAAGTTTGCCTTATGCCATCCATTTGCTGGCTGATACCATCCAGCATGGCATTTATGGCGGTGGCAACCTCATCGCTTTTATCTTCATTTCCAGTCAGTGGAATACGCTGAGAAAGATCACCGTGCATAATTGCGTTGGTGGTCTGGTGGAGGAAATGAAGAATGCGATGGACCATTTTGCGGATCATTCCTACCCAGCTTGTAGAGATTAAAGCCTCAAGTTCCGGCTGATCCAATCAAACCGTGGTAAAAGGATTTCTCCCTTTAATCCTTTGGTGCCACTTAATTCATTCTTGCAGCATATACCCAGCATTGCGGATGGTATGCACAAGGGCGCGCTGAAAGGGTTTATCTATTTTCTGGCGCAGACGCGAAATATGTACGTCGATCACGTTTGTCTGGGGGTCAAAATGGTAATCCCACACCCCTTCAAGCAGCATAGTACGCGTAACAACCTGACCGGCATGACGCATCAAAAATTCCAAGAGGCGGAATTCACGCGGCTGCAAGTCAATTTTCTGCCCAGCGCGCCTTACATTGCGCGAGAGCAGATCTATTTCCAGATCTCCAATTATAAGGCGCGTCTGGGGTTGGGCCTCGTTTCTGTTGCGGCGGACCAGTGCTTCCAGACGGGCCTGAAGTTCAGAAAATGAAAAAGGCTTTGTAACATAATCATCCCCACCGGCTTTCAGGCCGGCCACTTTTTCATCTACATCTGCTAAAGCGGAAAGAAGCAGCACGGGGGTTGTGTTGTTTTGATTTCGCAATGTTTGCAGGATGTGAAGGCCCTCTACACCACCCGGCAGCATGCGATCTAAAATAATGACATCAAACTTTTCGCTAGCAGCCAGAGATAAGCCGCTTTTGCCATCTTCAGCCTGCTCAACCAGGTGTCCGGCTTCTGCAAGGCCTTTGGCAACAAAATTGCGAACTGTTTGATCGTCTTCAACAAGAAGAACGCGCATGATCCAGACCTTACATTATCCAGAGCGTATTACCAAAACCTTACGATAATTATACAATCATGTCACTGCCCGCGTTTAAATCTGATCTTTTTCGTCTAACTTGGGGGTGAGGCCATCCAGCGTTGCCATCAATACAGCCGTAAGTGGAGAGGCAAAAATCAGGCCCGGAAACCCCAAGATGGCGCCAAAGAGGGTCTGTGATAGCACTGTAAGGGCAGGGGGCATTTGCACGGCGTGGCGCTGAATAACCGGGGCCAGCACATTACCTTCTAAAAACTGGATCACGCTATAAAGCACAGCCACCATAATGGTTTCCCGCGTGCCCAGAGAAAGAGCCAGCAGTAACGCAGGAACAGCCCCCATAATGGCGCCAATATACGGGATAAAATTACACAGCCCGGCAAGCACACCCAGCGCCAGCGCCAAAGGCACGCCAATAAACCACAGGCCAAGGCCAGAAAGCGTGCCAACCACCAGCATGTCTAAAGATTGCCCGGCAACCCATGCCCAAAGTGTCTGCCCGGCTCTAAGTAGGAGATCGCGCACTTTGGGGCGTTTGGAAACAGGCACCAACCGCAAAAAGCCATTGGCGTAAACAGCCGGAGACATTGCAAAATACAACCCGGCAATCAGCACGACCAGCAATGTGCCAATAGCCCCAAAAGCAGACCCCAGAATGCCTGTCATGGACCCGGCAATGCGGGAACCAAGAGAAGCAAGGCTGCTGGTATCTCCCCCGCCAGCCTGATGGCCACCTAAAGAGGCAGGGAGATAGTTCAGGATCATTTGGCCCGTGGGCGTGCTTTGCAGGGTGCTGCGCAGTGCCGTTTCCTGCTGGCGCAAGGCATCTTGCAGGCGCAGGGCTTCACTGATCATGGCTGGCCCGCTGTTCCAGACCAAAAAGACAGCACTGCCAATTAATCCGCAGATAACAGCACTAAGCGCCCACCCATATGGCAGCCGAAGGTGGCGCACCAGAATTTTAGACAGCCCATGCAGCACGACAGCACAAAGCACTGATGCAAACACCACCATCAGCACATCGCCCATCAACCAAACAACCAGCGCAATAACAGCGCCGCTGAAGGTCATGCGCAGGATTCTGGAAATGGATTGTAGCCAATCTGCCGAATGCGGCTTGCCTTCATACGGCCCGCCAGCAAGGGGAGTGGCAGGAGAATGGGTATCTGAAGGCATGCGCAAATGTCTTTCGGAATGCTGTTTGAGGCTGGAATGTTTGGAAGGGTAAGACAAAGAGGCAGTGCTACTGCGTTTGAGATGTATTCTTATCCATGTGTCTCATGATCTGAGAAGAAAATTCTGAAAAGTCAGACACAAAAAACTGGCGCATTGGCAAAAATGCCTCACGCCAGTTTGGAGGTCAGGCCTCGTTGGCGGCTTCTTCCATTTCAGCTTCGGCGGCCAGCCAGCGTTCTTCCACTTCTTCCTGTTCTTTTTTAAGGGCAGCAAGGCGTGTGTTCAGGCGCGTGAGGTCCTGCGTTTTTCCTTCGCTATACAAAGCGGGATCAGCCAGGCTGGCTTCAATTTTCTGCTGTTCCTGCGCCAGTTTGGCAAGGCGTGCTTCGGCGTCTTTGATAACCTTGCGCAAAGGGGCTAGGGCCTTGCGGGCTTCTGCGCGCTCACGCCTGTCATCCTTGCGGCTTGGCTGGGCCGTAGTGTCCTGTTTGGGGCGGTTTGCTGCGCGGTTGTGTTCAATCAACCACGCGCGGTATTCCGCCATATCACCTTCAAACGGAGTGATCTTGCCATCGCCTACCAACCATAGCCGATCCGCCACAAGCTCAACCAGATGTGGATCATGGCTGATCAGAACCACAGCACCTTCATAATCTGCCAGTGCACGAATAAGCGCATCGCGCGCATCTAGATCTAGATGGTTGGTGGGTTCGTCCAACAGCAGAAGTTGTGGGGCATCTCGCGTTGCCAAAGCCAGCAGCAGGCGTGCTTTTTCTCCGCCCGAAAGGTCTTTTACCGCTGTTTCAGCGCGTTCTGCATCCAGCCCAAAGCGTGCCAACTGGGCACGCACAACCGGAGGTGTGGCTTTGGGTAGGGCACGCGCCATGTGGTCTATAGGTGTTTCGTTCAGGCGCAGTTCTTCTGCTTGATGCTGGGCAAAATACCCAATTTTAAGCCGTGGGTTTCGCTCTACCGTGCCAGATAGTGGTTCCAGCCTGCCAGCAAGAAGCTTGGCAAAGGTGGATTTACCGTTGCCGTTGGCGCCAAGCAGGGCAATGCGATCATCCATATCCAGCCGGAGGGAAAGATTGCTGAGCACAGGTTTGCCATCATACCCCACGCTGGCACGGTTCATGGTCAGAATGGGAGGGGGAAGCTGCTCGGGTTCGGGGAATGAAAAGTGCGCGGGCGTTTCTTCCACTACGGATTCGATAACGGGCAGTTTTTCCAAAGCTTTCAGGCGGGCCTGTGCCTGCTTGGCTTTGGTGGCCTTGGCTCGAAATCTATCCACAAAGGACTGCATATGAGCCCGCTGGGCCGCAATTTTTTCAACCTGCCGGGCCTGCTGTAAGGCTTGCTCGGTACGAATGCGCACAAAATTTTCGTATCCACCCGGCGTTAGGCTGAGCTTGCCGTGGTCCAGATGCGCAATGGCATCCACGCAGGAATCCAGCAGCCCCCTATCATGGCTGACAATCAGTGCAGCTCCAGCGAATCGGCGTAGCCAATCTTCCAGCCAAAGGGTGGCTTCCAAGTCCAAATGGTTGGTGGGCTCGTCCAGCAGCAGCAAATCTGGTTCAAGAAACAGGGCTGTAGCGAGGGAAACACGCATGCGCCAACCGCCGGAAAAGTCTGAAACAGGGCGAGCCTGTGCGGCCGCATTAAACCCTAACCCAGCGAGAACAGAGGCCGCGCGTGCTGGTGCGCTATCTGCACGTATGGCGCGTAGGCGCTCATGTATTTCCGTAATACGTACGGGGTCGGTTGCTGTTTCGGCTTCTGCCAGAAGGGTGCTGCGTTCGGTATCACCGGCCAGCACGGTATCCAGAAGCGATGCGCCATCTGCCGGGGCTTCCTGCTTTACGCGTGCCATACGGGCGCGGGCGGACAGGCGAATTTCACCACCATCTGGGGAAATATCGCCCGCAATTGCGGCCAATAGGGTGGATTTTCCGGCCCCATTGCGCCCGATAAGGCCCACCTTGCGCCCGGGTTCTATAGACAGGTTAGCCTGGTCCAGAAGGGTGCGGCCTGCCATACGCAGGGTAAGATCGGATATGACAAGAAGGCTCAACGCAACTCTCGTTTCTTTATGAATCGTGCATTACATCCGGCATGGTACCTACCAGCCCGCGCCGATATGCTCTAGATGGTGCGCTACGGCTGCCACCCTTATGGTGCTGGTATGCCAGAAAACAGGAGAAACCCAATGGCTAAAGAACGTACGCTATCCATTATCAAGCCAGACGCAACCCGTCGCAACCTGACCGGCAAGATCAATGCCGTGTTTGAAGATGCAGGTCTGCGCATTGTTGCCCAGAAGCGCATTCAGCTCTCTCCGGCTCAGGCTGGCGCATTTTACGAAGTGCACAAAGAACGCCCGTTCTATAACGATCTGGTGTCCTTCATGATCTCCGGCCCGGTTGTGGTGCAGGTTCTGGAAGGTGACAACGCAGTTGCCAAAAACCGTGAAGTGATGGGCGCAACAGACCCCAAAAAGGCTGAACCCAACACCATCCGCGCTCAGTTTGCTGAAAGCATTGAAGCAAACTCCGTGCATGGTTCCGACAGCGCAGAAAACGCAGCGAACGAAATCCGCTTCTTCTTTGCGGAAACCGAAATCCTGCCCTGATCCGTTTTTTCGGATTTACTCTGGCTGGTGCCTAGGCTGCCAGCCAGAGCTATATAAATATATATTGCTGCGGCCGGCTTATTGGGCGCAGTATGCAAGAGGTAAGCACCTTTTGCATGGGAGGTGTGGCTGCAAAGATGGGGTCACGCCTAACATTTGCTCTATAAGCATTCCTCTAATATGTAAGCATCCAAAGAATTTTTCCGGCTGCGTGTTGAGGAAGCCTCCGCGCGCTGTTGGCTTTGCGAGCGAAAAGGAATGACATGAAAGTTCTGGCGGTTCACCCCAGCGCCCTGATGTACACGCGGGTCTTTCTCCGTCTGGAGCCTCTTGGCCTGGAGCTGGTGGCTGGTGCGGCCCGCAGTGCGGGGCATGATGTACAGCTTTTGGATCTTCAGGCTGAAACGCATGAAGATTACTGGAAAATGCTGGATGAGTTTCAGCCCGATGTGGTGTGTTACTCCGGCAACTATCTGGCAAACGTGCCAGAAATTCTGGATCTGTGCCGCGAAACCCGCTACCGCAACCCCAATATCTTCCAGTTTGTAGGCGGGCATTCCGTATCCTTTATTGCAAAGGATGTGCTGGAACTTTCTGAAGGTACCATCAACTGCATTCTGAAAGGTGAAGGCGACGCCACGGTTGGGCTGCTGCTGGATGCCGTGCAGAATGGCAAAGATATCTTGGAAGTGCCCGGCGTTATCACCAAGGATGGTGAAGGTCCGCCGCCTATTTTTGTAGAATCTCTGGATCAGGTGCGCCCGGCGCGTGATCTTCTGCGCCATCGCAACAAATACTTTATTGGCACGCTGGACCCGGCAGCCTCTATCGAATTTGCACGTGGCTGCCCGTGGGATTGTACATTCTGTTCTGCTTGGACATTCTATGGCCGTTCCTACCGCACAGCCAGCCCGCAGGTGATTGCGGATGAGCTGGAGGAAATTAAGGAACCCGGCATCTTTATCGTGGATGATGTGGCCTTCGTGCATGAAGAGCACGGCATGGCCATTGCCAACGAAATCAAGAAGCGTGGCATTAAAAAGGAATACTACCTTGAAACGCGTGCAGACGTGCTGCTGCGCAACAAGGAAGTGTTTAAGGTCTGGAGTGAAATCGGGCTTTCCTACATCTTCATCGGCATGGAAGCTGTGGATGAAGAAGGCCTGAAGCAGTTCCGTAAGCGCGTTTCTCTGGATAAAAACTTTGAAGCGTTGGAATACGCACGTTCTCTGGGCTTGATTGTTGCCATTAACATCATTGCTGATCCTTCATGGGATCGGAAGCGCTTTGAAACGGTGCGCCAGTGGTGTCTGGAAATCCCGGATATCGTGAACATTTCTGTCACCACGCCGTATCCGGGCACAGAAATCTGGCACAAGGAAGCACGCCGCCTGACAACGCGGGATTATCGTTTGTTCGATATTCAGCATGCCGTGCTGCCCACCACGTTGCCGCTGCCAGAGTTTTACGAAGAGCTGGTAAAAACCCAGCAGGTGCTCAATACCAAGCACATGGGTTGGGAAGCGCTGAAAGACACCGCAGGTATTGCGGCGCGTCTGCTACGCAATGGCCAGACCAACTTTGTAAAAATGCTCTGGAAGTTCAATTCGGTCTTCAACCCCAAACTTCAGCTGGCGGATCATCAGCGTCCTGCACGGTATCTGATGCCTGTGCAGCCTGATGCCGTGACCAAGCTGAACAAGAAAGACCTGTACGTGCATGGTCCCGGTGGGCGTAAAACCCGCGCGCTGGATGATGCGACTGAAAAATTTGTAGATACAACCCGTATGGGTGAATGCGCAGAGGCTGACGCCGAAGCGTAAAAAATAAACTAAGGTTTCCGTCTATGCTGGCAAGGCTGGCGGCGGAAGCCTTAGGGTTTCTGTGGTGTAGGTTTCAATCACCACACAAAAGGCTTGGCCTGTTTGCGCGCGCAACACTGCCATATGGCGGAAGAGGTAGGGTGGCAGGTCAATAGGTCGGTCAGAACCTGCAGGTATCCCATTCCGCTCCCAATGTTCAGGAAGAGGGAACCACAAACTTTCCCGTTTGATGAGTTGTCGGGAAAAGTTAAGGGCCGCCACAACAAGCCCAAAGGGCTTATCTGTTGTGTTCAACTGTGTAGCCATTTCCGGGGATAATCTTGCCGGAACGTACCAGTTTTCGGCTTCTGAAAAAACCTTCCCATGTGCGGTAAGCTGCACTTTCCTGTAATGTACATCCTCTGTTTGCGTATCAGAAGCGCCCAATAGCGTTTTCAGCAGGAATGGCGGGCAGGGCGTACTGCCTTCCGTTTGGCGGTGGGCATGTAAGTTGTTATCCGGCGCCAGATTGTAAGTATTTATCCACTGTTCCAGCACACGTGTGGCGCTGGGGTTGGCAAGCAGTCTGTTTTCCAGCTTTTCTATAAGTGTTGCCAGCATCAGACGGTGGAGCGGCGTATCCCGCCACTGAGTTGAGGTGTTGTGCATTTTGCTGGGGCCAGAAGGCGCGGAAAGGCTGCTCATGCACGCAATATAGCATGAGAATGCAGGATGGCAGACTGCCTATATGCTTATTCCGTCTGGGCCAGAGCTGCGCTATAAGGCGCGCAACGTATGATGCGGCGTAAATATGTTATTTAAGAAAGGTACAGATAAATGACCCAAACCACAGCAAGCTTTATGGTGGATGGTATGTCGTGCGATGGCTGTGTGTCTGCTATCAAGCGCGCCCTTGCTGCTATTGATGGTGTAGAAGCCACAGATGTTAATCTGGCAACGCGTGAAGTGAAAGTAACGTATGATCCAACTCGGGCTGGCGTTTCTTCCCTGCAGAACGCAATCCGTGGCGCAGGCTACGAAGTAAGCTAAAAGCGGATCTTGGTATTTAAGCCGGTTCTGCCATGCGGCTGGCAGACAGGGGGCGTGATGTTCCCTGTCTAGCTGAGGTAGGTAGAAACTGGCAGTATGCATATTTCCGAATGACACATCAGCGCGGCCAGCAGCCGCTGCAAGATATGCTGAAGCAAGGTGGCTGATCCGTTATGCAGATGAAAAATACATTACGCCTTGGGTTTGTAGCGGTAGGCCTAGCCCTGCTGGGTGGCTGCTCTTCCGAGGTTGGGCGTCTGCCATTGGTTGATACGGATATTACCTGCCTGCGCAAGCAAATGGCCGGGCCGATGTATCTTAGCTTTCCGCTTGCTGCCAATACATGCCAGCGTATGACCAACCACGGCTTTATGTTTGGTGAGAAAAACGCAAAGCCGATTCCGCTGAACCTGAAAGATGCCCCGGATCTTCAGAAACTGGCAGATGAATACGGCTACAGCTATACGCGCTGAAAAGCGGCTGCCTGATCAGTTTTCCAGTTCAGTGTCCCAATACAGATAATCGCGCCAGCTCTCATGCAGGTAGTTAGGCGGAAAGGCACGCCCGTTTTCCTGCAACTGCCAGGATGAGGGGCGTTCTGGCCGATGCCGCGGCAACATGCCAATAACATGCGGAAGGTGCGAACCTTTGCGCAGATTGCAGCATCCGCATGCGGTTACAATATTTTCCCAGCTTGTTTTGCCACCTTTGCAACGTGGGATAACGTGATCAAACGTGAGTTCCTGCGTAGGGTGGCGTTCACCACAATACTGGCAGGAAAAATTATCACGCAGAAAAACATTAAAGCGGGTGAAGGCTGGCTTACGTGCTGCTGGAATATAATCTTTTAAGGCAATCACACTGGGGAGGCGGATAGTATGATGCGGAGAATGAACTTCGGTATCGTATTCACTCAGCACAGAAACCCGATCCAGCCACACAGCTTTAATGGCATCCTGCCATGCCCATAGGGAAAGAGGGTAGTAGGAGAGAGGCCGGAAATCTGCATTGAGAACCAATGCAGGAAAGTTGAGGGTACTACCGTCAGGCAAGACTTGTCTCCTCGGCTTATCTTCGAGGGCGCATCTTTCTGCGATCGTAAAACTCGGAGCCGATTGCCTGCAAAAGGTGCGTCGTCGAGGTAATTACTGCATGCAGTATTGCAGAGGTTCTGGAGGGAGGCAACAAAACGGCTGTCTGTTTGGTGCCTCTTTTTAGATTTTAGTAATAGTTTCACGAAAAACATGAACAATTTATTACATAATAGTCAAATAAATCCTGCGCGATGGATCACACGCTTTGCCCCCAGCCCCACGGGCTTTCTGCATCTGGGGCATGTGGCCTCGGCTTTGTATGGCTGGCAAAAGGCGCAGCCGGATGGAGAATGGTTTGTGCGGCTGGAGGACATTGATATCCAACGCTGCAAACCTGCATTTATTCCCGCCATTCTGGAAGATCTGGAATGGTTGGGGTTGCACTCTGGGCGGCCCGTTTTAAGGCAATCAGCCAATATGCCAGCGTATCAGGCTACGTTGGCAACATTGAATGCAATGGGGGTGCTGTATCCCTGTTTTTGCACGCGGTCTGATATCATGCGTGAAAGTGCTGCCATATTCTCAGCACCTCATACGGCTCCAGATGGTAGTTTGTGTTACCCCGGAACGTGCCGCCATCTTTCAGATCAGGAACGGCAGGATCGTATTAGCCAAGGGCTGCACCACGTGCTGCGGCTGGATATGGGTAAAGCCTTGCAATGGGTGCATCAGCACACACAAGGCGGACCATTAACGTATCAGGATCAAGAGCGCGGAACAGTTGTGTGTCATCCTGAATTGTTTGGGGATGTGGTTCTTGCGCGCAAGGATATTCCCGCATCCTACCATCTCTGCGTGACGCATGATGATGCAGCCCAAGGTGTTACGCTGGTAACGCGAGGGGAAGATTTACGGCCAGCAACAGATCTGCATCGGGTATTGCAAACACTTATGGGGTGGAGCGTGCCGTTATACAGTTTTCACCCTCTATTGTGTAACGCAGAAGGGCGCAGATTGGCCAAGCGGGATGGGGCATTGGCTGTGCGCGCTATGCGTGAAGCTGGTCTTTCGGCGGAAGATGTGCGTTGCAAAGCGGGTTTCCCTCATATTTTTGAGAGATAAACCCTGAATTGCGTACAAAAAACGCGGCGTATGAGAAATCTCCGGTTCCGCCAGAGGCCGAACAGGATTACTGTGCCGCCCCAGAACCAAATGTCTGTTTCTGGGGCATGGGTGATGTCCTGGTTATTGGCATGAAAAACATAGTGTCGGAAAGTAAGAGAACCATGAGCATTGTTGCTGACCGCATGAACAGGATCAGCCCGAGCCAGACGATTGTCATTTCGACACGGGCCCGCGCACTCAAAGCCGAAGGCCGGAATATCATCAGCCTTTCTGCCGGTGAGCCAGATTTTCGCACGCCCGAAAACATCTCCCGCGCAGCGGCCAAGGCAATTGAAAACGGCCAGACCCGTTATACTGATGTTGCTGGCACGCCAGAACTGCGTAAGGCTGTAGCAGAGCGCTTTAAGCTTGATAGTGGTCTGGATTACACGCCAGAGGAAGTTATTGTTTCCACTGGCGGCAAGCAGATTATCTACAATGCCATGATGTCCACCCTTAACCCGGGTGATGAGGCCATTATTCCGGCACCTTGCTGGGTTTCTTACCCCGATATTGTCACGCTGGCAGAAGGCACACCTATTATTGTGCCCTGCAAACGTGAAAATGGTTTTCGGATTACGGCAGAACAGCTGGAAGCCGCTATTACACCACGCACAAAATGGTTTTTCCTGAATTCACCCTGTAACCCAACAGGTGTTGCCTATTCAGCCGAAGATCTGCGCCCGCTGTGTGATGTTCTGCTTCGCCACCCGCATGTGTGGATCTTTACAGACGATATCTACGCCAAGCTGGTTTACGATGGTTTCCGCCCCGCCACCTTTGTGGAAGTGGAGCCGCTGCTGCGTAGCCGCACCGTTACCATGAATGGCGTTTCCAAGGCGTATGCCATGACAGGCTGGCGTATTGGTTTTTCTGGCGCTCCGGTGGAACTGACAAAAGCCATGAACAAACTGCAGGGGCAGTCCACCTCCAACACCTGTTCCATCGCGCAGGCTGCGGCTGTGGAAGCACTCACCGGCCCGCAGGACTTTATTCAGGAAATGGTTGCCACCTATCAGGGGCGGCGTGACATGGTTGTTTCCATGCTGAATGAAGCCGAAGGGATGGAATGCGATATGCCACAAGGTGCATTCTATGTGTTCCCGTCGGTGGAAAAATGTTTGGGCAAAACATCTCCGGGCGGCAAAAAGCTGGAAACGGATGAAGATTTTGTAACAGCCCTTCTGGAAGAAGAAGGCGTTGCTGCCGTGCATGGTTCGGCCTTCATGTTCCCCGGCCATATCCGTATTTCCTATGCAACCGATACAGATAGCCTGCGAGAAGCCTGCACGCGTATTCAACGTTTTTGCAAAGGGCTGCTGTAAAATATGGCGCGGTCTTTTGCGAACAGACTAAAAGGTTTGCCTGCGCCTGCCACTATTGAAATGGCACGCCGTGCACGCGCCCTTAAGGCGGAGGGCAAGCCCGTTATCTCCCTTGCGTTGGGGGAGCCGGATTTTGCCACGCCGCCTGCCGTGGTGGAGGCTGCCCATCAGGCAGCCTTGGCCGGGCAGACCAAATATCCACCCGTAGATGGCACGCCTGCACTTAAGGCGGCCATTGCCCGCAAGTTTACGCGTGAAAATGGGCTGGATTACAAGCCGGAGGAGATTATGGTCTCCAACGGTGGCAAGCAGGTTATTTTTAATGCGTTCATGGCCACGCTGAATGCGGGTGATGAAGTGGTGGTGCCCACACCTTACTGGGTGAGCTATCCGCTTATTGCCCGTATGTTTGGTGGCACGCCTGTTTATGTTTCCTGCCGGGAGGAAGACGGCTTTCGCCTGAAGGCAGATGAACTGGCAAAAGTGCTAACACCTCGCACGCGTTGGGTGGTGCTGAACTTCCCCAATAACCCAACAGGTGGTGTGTGCTCAGCGGAGGATCTGCGCGCTATTGCGGAAGTGCTACGGCAGTATCCAGATATCTGGATACTTTCAGATGAGATTTACGAACATCTGGTGTTTGATGGTGCAAAATCAGCATCCATCGCGGCGGTTGCGCCTGATCTGAAAGACCGTACCATTACCCTCAACGGTGTTTCCAAAGCGTATGCCATGACAGGCTGGCGCGTTGGTTTTGCGGGTGGTCCGGCAGATCTTATTGCCACCATGCGGGGTGTTCAGGGCAATGCCACGTCTGGTGTGTGTTCCATAGCGCAGGCAGCAGCTGCTGCTGCCTTGGATGGCCCGGCAGATCTGGTGCAGGAAATGGTGGCAACATATGGCCGCCGCCGCCGGATGGTGGTGGAAGCCTTGCGCGCTATTCCGGGCTTTACCTGTGCTATGCCAGATGGTGCGTTTTATGCGTATCCGGGTGTTGCTGGGTGCCTTGGCCGCACGACAGCAGCAGGCAAACGGCTGGAAACAGACCATGACTTTGCACTGGCCTTGCTGGAAGAGGCTTTTGTAGCCACCGTGCCGGGAAGCGCCTTTGGGCATTCACCTTATTTGCGCCTGTCCTGCGCAACGGCAGATGAAACACTGCAAGAGGCCTGCCAGCGTATTGCTCAGTTTGTAGAAGGCTTGCAGTAAGGCTTTTAAGTAAAAACGCAGGCTTATTTGAGACTAAGTCCTGCGTTTTTATTATTCTTTTAAAACGTTGCGGGCGTAATGGTGAGCAAGTGCCGTGCTGTCTTCCGTTTCGGGTAGCAGCCCTACCAGTTGCAGTTCATCACAATACTGCGCCAGTTGATCGCGTAATGATTTACCAATAACAGGCCGGATAGCTGGTTCGCTGTGTAGCATTGCGCGTATGCTGGCAGCAGAAAGATCCGAAACATCCGGGGCAATCAGGGTTGCGGCATCATCGCGGTGGGTGTCTGTCCATCGGGCGGCATCACGCAGGGCCAGCACAAGGGCAATGGCTGCATCCGGGTCATCCTGTAGCACAGAGCTGGAGGCACCAAGCACCATGCTTGTGCGCTCGGCATAATGGCCTGTGTTGCTGCCAGCCAGTTCAATAAACAGATCAGGGAATGATTGGAGCAGCCACCAAGCCTGATAATCATGCGCGACAACAGCATCAATTCTTTGGTTGCGTGCGGCATCATCAATTTGCGGGAGCGGCAAGTCCAGCCAGTTGATGCGGTTCATGGCGTCCAATCCCTTCCGACGCATCATGATGGCAAAAAACAGCTTATCTGCCGCGTTCTGGTCCATAACGGCTACTGTGTGGCCCATAAGCTGGTCCAGCCGTGTAATATGGCTACTGCGGCGCACGAGCAGGCGGAAGTTGCCGGGCTGCACACCAATCAGCAGTTGCGCATTAAGCCCTGCATAAAGATGCCTGAGCCACGTAAGGGCAGGGGCTACGGCGTAGGGAATGTCACCTCTGGCCAGTGCATTAATGGTGTCTTCTCCATTAATGGTGGCAAAGGGTAAATCTACATCCAGGCTATAATGCGCAAAAAACCCTTTTTGCGCGGCGACAGCCAATACGGGTGCCGATCCAGAATTGGGCCAACCTATTTTGATCTGCCGATAAGTGCCATCTGGCTGTTTGTGTGGATGATGTTTGCCACGTGTTGCCAGAAAGGTTCCTCCACCAATGGCGGCAATACCGCCCATGCCAGCAAGCAGGAGGTTACGACGTGTTTGGGAAGGACCTTGGGCGCTCATTTTTGTAGGTTTACTATGTCTTGCTGTGTCTGTCGCTTTATGAGTGATGGAGGGAATATGAAAAAAAATAAAAAAGGGGGTTTACGGCGCGATTTAGGTTAGCTATATGCTCCCTCGCTGGTCCCGAATAGCTCAGTTGGTAGAGCAAGCGACTGTTAATCGCTGGGTCGTAGGTTCGAGTCCTACTTCGGGAGCCAGCCTTATTTCCTTCTAAAATTTATAAAATGCAGCAATGCCTTAGAGCATTTGTTTTGCGTGTAGGCTTGTGTTGTGAGCAGCTGTTAAAACAACTGCCCACCTAAACACAATTACGGCTGAGGCAATGCGGCAATACCGGTTAATTCCACTTTCCATGTGGGGTCAGCCAGTTTGGCTTCTACCGTTGCGCGGGCTGGTTTGTTGTTTCTGTCTAGCCACGCATCCCATGCACGGTTCATGCCAGCCATATCATTCATGTCAGCCAAAAAGATCTGAACAGAAATAAGATGGCTTTTATCTGTGCCTGCTTCAGCCAATAAGGCATCTACTTGCCGTAGAATATCAGCCATTTGGCCTTCAGCATCCAACGAGGAATCGTCGGCAATCTGGCCGGCTAGATAAACCAGGCCATTATGAACAACGGCGCCTGTCAGACGTTCTTCAGGGGCAAGACGTTTAATGCTCATGATTTTGGGCTCTTTGCTGTTGTGAATAGAGTCTTGAGGAAAGTGTTAGGCAAACGGCATATTATCAATAAGCCGAATGCTCCCTAGGCTGGCAGCCACAAACAGGCGCGTACCTTTGCCTGCAATAGGGGCGGGTGCCAGATTTTCCGCATGGCGGAGTTCCAGATAATGGACGTAAAAGCCCGCTTTCTTCAATGTCTCACGGCATGTGTCTAAGCTGCTTTCTACGCTTGTACCATTCTTCATGGCTGCAAGGCATGCTGCCAAGGCTTGGGGCAGCAGAGCGGCCTGTTGGCGTTGTTCTGGAGTAAGCCTGCGGTTGCGGGATGAAAGCGCCAGCCCGTCTGTTTCCCGCAAGGTCGGCACGGGCAGTATATCCACTGGTAAATCCAGATCCTGCACCATGCGTTTGATGAGGCAGAGCTGCTGATAGTCTTTTTCACCAAAAGCCGCGATATTGGCGCGTGTTTGTAAAAACAGCTTGGTGACCACTGTGGCAACGCCATCAAAATGGCCGGGTCTGTCTCCTCCACACAGCATGTTGTCCAGCCCGGAAACACTTATGCGAGTTGCAAAGCCGGGTGGGTACATCTGGCTTTCATCCGGCGCATAAAGCACATCCACTTTGCCAGTCTTGCGCAACAAGGAGGCATCGTCTTCCAGCCCACGTGGGTAATGCTGGAAATCACTGGTGTTATTGAATTGAATGGGGTTTACAAAAATGGATACAATCCGACGAGAGGCTTTGCCATCCAGCGCGTTGATGAGTGAAAGATGGCCTGCATGAAGTGCACCCATAGTTGGCACAAATCCAATAGTTTGACCCTCTTTCTGCCAACTGGAACTTAAAGCGGCCAGTTCTGCTTTGGTTTTTATAATCTGCATAATGGAAGTCCTGAACGGTCAGTAATTTTGCAAGCCGGAACACAGCGCCAAGCTTTGTTGGGCTGCAATGTATCGTTGAAACTGTCTTACTGCCAGAACTGACCAGAAAGCCTTCTGGGGAGGGTCTCTTTCATGCATATCCAGGCAAGCCAAAACAGAGCTTTTAGGCAGAGTGAAAAGGCCCAAGTCTGTGCTATAAAGGCGCATGTCTTACGCTGATTTCGTCCACCTTCGTGTTCATTCTGCCTATTCGCTCAGCCAGGGGGCCATTCGTGTGCCCGATATTGTGGGGCTGGCGAAGGAAATGCATATGCCTGCTGTGGGCATTGCTGATTCAGGTAATTTGTTCGGGGCGTTGGAATTTTCTCAGTATTGTACAAAAAGCGGTATTCAGCCCATTATTGGCAGCCAGATTGGCCTGCCTGCGCGTAATGACAAACCCGGCTCTCCAGCTGAGCCTGTCGTGCTTCTGGCGCAGAACGAGGCAGGGTTGGCCAATCTCCAGTTTCTTTCTTCAGCCGGGTTTCAGAACTCAGATCCGGCAGATCCTTTTGTCTCGCTAGACCTGCTGTGTGAAAAAGCAGAGGGGCTGCTGCTGCTAACCGGTGGTACACGTGGGCCACTGTTCCAGATGCTGGCGGAAGGGCAAACGGAAGACGCTGAAAAATGGCTGTCCCATGTGCATGAGGCATTTGGAGACAGGCTGATTGTAGAATTGCACCGGCATGGTCTGGCTATTGAAAAAGCCGTGGAACCGGGCGTGCTCACATTGGCAGATCGGTTCGGGCTGCCTTTGGTGGCCACCAATGAATGCTTTTTTCCTACGCCAGAAATGTACGAAGCGCAGGATGCTCTGTTGTGCATTGCCCAAGGGCGCACCATGGCGGAAAAAGATCGCTTCCGCGTTACGCCGGAACATTGGTTCAAGCCGCCGGAAATGATGCGCGCACTTTTTGCCGATCTGCCAGATGCGTGTGACAACACATTAGAAATTGCGCGCCGTTGCGCCATTAAAGTAGAAACCCGCAAACCACTTCTGCCCGTTTGCCCTAAGGTAAGAGAAGGCGCGACAGAAGATGAAACCCTGCGCGCCATGGCGTGGGAAGGGTTGGAACGCCGCATATCCAGTATGAAGCTGGATGCCGAAACCGTAGAAAAATACAAGGAACGTTTACGTTTCGAGCTGGATATTATCTCCAAGATGGGGTTCCCCGGTTACTTCATGATCGTGGCGGACTTTATCCAGTGGGCCAAGGCGCATGGCATTCCAGTTGGGCCGGGCCGTGGTTCTGGTGCGGGGTCCTTGGCGGCATGGGCGCTTACCATTACGGATATTGACCCTATTCCGTTCAATCTGCTGTTCGAACGTTTTCTAAACCCAGAACGCGTTTCCATGCCTGACTTTGATATCGATTTCTGTCAGGACCGGCGAGACGAAGTGATTGCCTATGTGCGGCGTGAATATGGGGCAGATCGCGTTGCGCAGATTATTACCTTCGGTAAGCTGCAAGCGCGTGCTGCTGTGCGCGATGTTGGGCGCGTGCTGGGCCTGCCATACGGTATGGTTAACCGTGTGGCAGAGCTTATTCCCAACAACCCAGCCAAGCCGGTTACCCTGAAGGAAGCTATTGCAGGCGAGCCTAAGCTGCAGGAAATGCGTGATAATGATGAGGCCCTGCGCAGGTTGCTGGAAATTGCCCAGCAGCTGGAAGGGCTTTTCCGTCATGCCAGTACGCATGCGGCGGGTGTGGTTATTGGGGATCGGCCGCTTGTGCAGCTTGTGCCGCTGTACCGAGACCCCAAAAGTGATACGCTGGTTACCCAGTATAACATGAAGTTTGTTGAGCAGGCAGGCCTCGTCAAGTTCGACTTTCTTGGCTTAACAACACTTACCATTCTCAAACGGGGTGTCGATTTTATCCGCCGAATGGGCAAGGATGTGGATATCAGCCACATACCGTTGGATGACCCCAAAACGTATGAAATGCTGGGGCGGGGTGATACCGCCGGCGTGTTCCAGTTTGAAGGCGCGGGCATGCGCGATGTTCTCAAGCAGATGCGCCCCACCCGAATAGAAGATCTTATTGCTGCTGTGGCGCTGTATCGCCCCGGCCCAATGGCCAATATTCCCGATTACTGCCGCAGAAAACACGGTGAGGCATGGGAACCCCCGCACGAGGAAATCCGTGATATTCTTGAAGAGACCTATGGCATTATGGTCTATCAGGAACAGGTTATGCAGATTGCCCAGAAAATGGCTGGCTACAGTCTGGGTGGCGCAGATTTGCTACGCCGAGCTATGGGTAAAAAGATCCGTTCAGAAATGGATCACCAGCGCGAAATCTTTACAGAAGGCGCAACCAAACGCGGGATTGACCGTGATAAAGCCGTTGAGGTGTTTGACCTCATGGCCAAGTTTGCAGACTATGGTTTTAATAAATCCCATGCTGCAGCTTACGCTTTTGTTTCCTACCAAACAGCATGGATGAAGGCTAACCACCCAGTAGCCTTTTTGGCAGCCTGTATGTCTCTGGCGCGGGAGCGTACAGAAAAACTTGCTGCTTTGCGGCAGGAAGCAGAGCGCATGCACATTGCTGTTCTACCGCCGAATATCAATAAATCAGAAGCTGATTTCTCGGTAGAAAAACAACCAGATGGCACATATGCTATCCGTTATGCGCTGGCTGCTATTAAAAAGGTTGGCTATGGCGCAATGGAAGCACTGGTAGATGCAAGGGGAGAAAAACCCTTTAAAAATCTGGCGGATTTTGCAATCCGTATTGACCCGAAGCACATCAACCGGATGCAGTTGGAAAATCTGGCAAAAGCTGGTGCGTTTGAATGTATTGATAAAAACCGGGCACGCGTTTTCAGGTCAGCAGATGTTATCTTGCGGCGGGCCCATAGCCAGGCGCAGGAGGCTGCTTCTGGCCAGATTGGGTTGTTTGGCGGGCCGGGTGAAGTTGAGCCCTTGCGGTTAGTGGAAGGGCATGATTGGCCAGAGTTTGAGCGTCTGGCGATGGAAGCCGAAGCTATTGGCTTCCATATGACAGCCCACCCGCTGGATGCGTATGGTTCGGTACTGCGTCGTCTGGGGGTTACGCGCACATCGCAGTTGTTAACTGCGGCGGAGCTTGGCGGCGGGCGTGTTAAAATTGCTGGCTGTGTAGTGGATAAAAAGGAACGTCCCACACGCACGGGTAACAAAATGGCATGGGTACGCCTTTCCGATGCATCTGGCGGCTGCGAAGTAACTGTTTTTTCGGAAGTGCTGACGCGTGTGCGCGATATTCTGGTGGCGGGCACGGCTATTCTCGTAACAGCTGATTTAAAGCTGGAAGGGGAAGCCCTACGCCTTACCGCGACAGATATTGTGGATTTGGAAGCCGCCGCTGCGCAAGGGCAAAGCGAAATGCGTGTTTGGTTGGAAAAGCCAGATGCCTTGCCAGATTTACAAGCTATTCTGGAACCACAAAAGGGCGGGGCAGGACGGATTGTTCTGCTGCCAGGTGTTGCAGATAGTTGTGATGTAGAAGTGCGGTTGCGTGGACGCTATAAGGTTACGCCCGTGTTGGGGCAAAGGCTGCGCACGCTTTCTGGTGTTTCACGGGTGGAACAGGTCTGACATTGGTTCAGATAAGGGAATTGCAATGGAAGAACCCTGATGCCGTTTTATCGGTATGGGGCAATCAGCCGTGGTGTGCTTTTCTGGATAGTGGCGGAAAGATAGACAATCGGAGCCGATGGCAGATTTTTTGCCATAGGCCATGCCATACAGTGGTGGCTTGGCCTTATGAAATAGAAGTGGACGGTACAAAACAACCTTTTGTTTCAGCTGGTCATGTTTTTGAAACCCTGCGTGTTTTTCATAATGAATTAAAAGAAGGAGCGAATAGAACGCGCCCGCAAGATATTCCATTCTGGGGTGGTCTTGTTGGCTTTGCCAGTTATCAAACGGGAATGATGCTGGAGGGCGTTTTCTCTCGGCATAAAGATCAAAATACGCCCTTATTGGCAGCGGGCGTGTATGATCATGCTTTTATTTGGGATCGCTTTGAAAAACGTGTGTTTCTTGCAGGAACGTCAAAATTCTTTGCAGATTCTGCACATGTAGCGCAGTCGATAAGTGAGTGGAATAAGCTTCCTGAGCATGCTGCGCTATGTAAGATACTTACAACCACGCAGTTTGTGGCAGATCAAAGCCATCATGCTTATTGTCAGAGCATTGCACAAACGCGGGACTATATTGCCGCAGGAGATATTTTTCAGGCGAATATAACGTGTCGGCATACAGCGGAAATAGATGAATCTCTGCCAAGTGTTGAGGTGTATCGTGCATTGCGGCAACAAATACCGGCACCTTTTGCTGCGTATTTGTCATGCGGGCCAGATTTTGCGTTACTTTCTGCCTCTCCAGAAAGGTTTTTGAAAGTGGACGCGAATGGTTGTGTATCATCGCGGCCTATCAAGGGCACGGCACCACGTGGGCAAACGCCGGAAGAAGATGCTTTTTGGCGTAAAACGCTTCTACATGATGAAAAAGAACGCGCCGAAAACCTGATGATAGTTGATCTTATGCGGCATGATATTGGCCGCATGGCGCAAATAGGCAGCATGCATGTGCCAGACTTGTTGGAGGTGGAGCAGTTTCCGCACGTGCATCATCTGGTATCAGAGGTTCGCGGAAAGTTGCTGCCTAACAAAGATGTTTTTGATCTTTTAAAAGTAACCCTGCCGCCGGGGTCTGTAACAGGGGCCCCAAAATATCGGGCGATGCAGATTATAGATGAGTTGGAAGCCTCAACTCGTGGTGCATATTGTGGCACGGTGTTTTGTATTGGGGCAGATGGCAGCATGGATAGCTCCGTGATTATCCGTAGTTTGGAACGCTTTAAAAATTGCCTGAGTATTGGTGTTGGCGGTGGTGTAACCATTCTGTCTGATCCAGAAAAAGAATATGAAGAAATGCGTCTGAAATTTGCGCCGTTTCAGAAGTTCTGGGGGCAGGAATGAGTGTTGTTTGGTTAAACGGAAAAATATATCCCGCTGAACAAGCCACTATCAGCCCTCTGGATCGGGGCGTGACATTAGGAGACGGGTTATTCGAAACTCTGCGGGTTAAAAACAAAACGGTTTTGCATTTTATATTGCATTATCAGCGTCTTTGTAATGGTGCATGGGTTTTGGATATGCCTGTGCCAACACAAGACGATGCTTTGCAGGCTGTGCAAGAGTTTTTGGCACAAGCAGGGTTTGAGAATGGTTCTATTCGGTTGACTGTCACACGTGGGGTCGCGCCACGCGGTTTGTTGCCACCAGAACACTGCAAACCAACGGTTTTTATAACAGGAACTGCGGGCAATTTTAGAGAGCAGTCTGTGCGTATGTGTGTGAGCACTCTGGTGCGACGGGATGAGCGCTCGCCACTTTCTCGCATTAAGTCGTTAAGTTATTTGCCTGGAGTTGTGGCAAGGCAGGAAGCTGACCGTAAAGGGTGTGATGATGCTTTTTTGCTGAATATGCAGGGGCGTATAGCAGAAAGTACAATCAGTAATGTTGTTGTGCAAACAGAAGAAGGGCTGATAACTCCTCCAGTTACAGAAGGTGTTTTGCCGGGGATTGCGCGCAGGCTGTTGCTGGATGCAGGAGTAGTGCAGGAGCGCGTGGTCACTTACACAGATATTGTAAAAGCGCAGGGTGTTTATTTAACCAACAGTCTTTCCTTGCGTGTTGTGACGCATTTGGATGGAAAGCAGATTGCATATCATCCAGAATCTTACCGAAAAATAAGGGATATTCTGGAAAAATAAAATTTTGCAACTCTTCCAAATTGTTGGCGTTGGAAAACGGGATACATCATTTTATTCCAAAGGAGTGTCCCATGCAGAAAATTTTCACTTCCATGCTGCTTGGTGCGTCTTTAAGCGTGATGCCGGCATTGGCTATGGCTCAAGATAATAGTGGCACGCCACCTACAGCAGAGGGTGCAGCCTCCCAACAGGGGCAGCCTCCATCAAAGGCAGCGGTAGGGCCAAATGGTGAGCATGTTGATCCATCTAAAAAGCTATGGAGCAATCCGCGCACGGTAGATGAGCAACCGGGCACGCAACCGCCTTCGAACGATGGAAAACACCCAGCCCACCCGGTTAAAGAATACCATCCGCACCATAGCCAGCACGACAAAAAAAATGGGGTTATGGAAAGCCCAAGTGAAACAATCCCCGGTAACAATCAGCCGTCTTCTACGCATTTGCAAGAAAATCACGCACCACAATAATGCAATGAAGACCAGATATCCTGTTAGGCATGTGGCTTGGCAGGATAGGACCGTTGCGGCCAGTGCACAGCTTGGTTGGCTGTTTGCATCTGGGCGCAGCGTGTAAAATCGGCTAGCCTTCCCACCTATGTGATGGCGCGGCAGGGCTGAGCAAAAAGCAGCTTCAATATCTTGAAGGCGTCATCCCCGCCCATGTTTGCTCTGATGGTTCCGTAATTCGGCACTGGGGAGCACGTGGGCATAGGCATGTTTTAAAGGTGATGTTGTTCCTGCTGCATCGGCCTTGTTGGATTCTGAAAGGGTGACGTCATGCTGGTGGAAGAGGCCAAGGGCAAACAGGCGGACGGTTCGAATACGCCGCATTATGATCTTCGGCAGATCGATTGTGATCCTAATTTCTGGTACCCTGTGGCGTGGTCGCATAAAGTGCGCCCCGGCAAAGCATTTGCCGCACGCTATGCGGGGCACCCCATTGCACTTATTCGCCCTGAATATGGGCCTGTCTATGCGCTGGAAGACCGTTGCGCACATCGGCAGGTGCCGCTGAGCAAAGGGGTTGTAGATGATAAGGGCTGCGTAAAATGCTGCTACCACGGGTGGGCATTTGATCGCGCCGGCAAGTGCGTGACCGTACCTTATTTGAATAAAGAAGGGGTGGGGCGCCCGGTTAAATCCTACCCTTGCCGTGAAAAAAGCGGCCTGATCTTTATCTTTCCCGGTGATCCGGCTTTGGCAGATAAGGTTCCCGTGCCTGATGTGGCGCAAGTGGGTAACCCGGAATACAAAACCCGCATGTTCAGCCCACGCCTGAAATGCCACTATACCTTCATGCATGAAAACCTGATGGACATGAACCATCAGTTCCTGCACCGCCGGCAGATGGGTTCCATCACGGCCCGTTTTTTGGGGCAGGACAAGGGTGATGACTTCCTGGAAGCACGCTACAGCTTTGCCCGTAAAGGTGGCAATCAGCCGCTTGCAGAAGCCCTGATTTTTGGCAAACACCATGATTTTGAAGGCCGCGAACAGCCGGTTGAAGAAGTTGTGTCCATCCGCACGACCTATCCATATCAGACTCTGCAGATCCACGATAAGGATGGTGATCTGATTATGGATCTGTGGACATCCTATGTGCCGCTGGGCGAAACGCAGCAGGTTACACAGGCATTTGGTCTGCTTTCTGTTAAAAAACCCAAATGGAACTTCTTGCTCAATCTGGCATGGCCTGCACTGGGTATTTTTACACACCGCATCTTTGAAGAAGATCGTGAAATTGTGGAAATGGAACAGAATGCATGGCGCGAACTGGGTGGGGACCACAACGTTGAAGTGTTCCCAGTTGTAAAGTCACTTCGTGCTCTGCTGGCACGTAGCGGTGTGCCCAACAAATACGCGCATCCGGTGGAAACAGCCTCCCAATCAGAAGACGCAGCTTAATAAACAGTGTTTTTTGTCTTGTCCGGGCGCAAAAAAACGGCCATAAGAGCCGCGCTCGGTCAAGGCCGGGAGCATAACGCACGCGAGGAAAACACCATCTGGTGCTCTGTCTGTCTGGCAGGGTAACCCCTCGCGGAGGAATAACCAGAAAGGTAGGAATACGCTTATGGCGATGCCTGATTTTACCCTTCGTCAGCTTCTGGAAGCTGGTGTTCACTTTGGTCACCACACCCGTCGCTGGAACCCGCGCATGGCGCCATACCTGTTCGGTGTGCGCAACCAGGTTCATATCATTGATCTGCAGCAGACCGTTGGCCTGCTTGATCGCGCTCTGCAGGCTATCCGCAACACTGTTGCCGGTGGTGGCCGCGTTCTGTTTGTTGGCACCAAGCGTGCTGCGCAGGATCCGATCGCAGAAGCTGCACGTCGCTGCGGTCAGTATTACGTCAACCACCGCTGGCTCGGCGGTATGCTGACAAACTGGAAGACCATTCAGGGCTCCATCAAGCGCCTGCGTGGCATTGAAGAAACGCTGGACGGCGCAACAGCTGGTCTGACCAAGAAAGAAATTCTGGACATGACCCGCCAGCGCGACAAGCTGGAACGCTCTTTGGGCGGGATCAAGGAAATGGGTGGCCTGCCGGACATCCTGTTCGTGATCGACACCAATAAGGAAAAGCTGGCTATTGAAGAAGCCAACAAGCTGGGTATCCCGGTTGTGGCCATTCTGGACAGCAACTCCGATCCGCGTGGCGTAACCTTCCCGATCCCGGGTAACGATGATGCCATCCGCGCTATCGGCCTGTATTGTGATCTGGTTTCTTCCGCAGTTCTGGACGGTATTTCCGCAGAACTGGGTGCTTCCGGTCAGGATATCGGCGCTGCTGAAGAACTGCCTGTTGAGCCTGCTCTTGAAGCTGCTCCGGCAGCTGCTGCCCCTGCAGCAGAAGCTCCAGCACCGGCTGCAAGCTAACGGAATACACAAACAGCCCGGTTATCATGCCGGGCTGTTTTTTCCTGCATGAATGCCTGCATTGGCAGGCCATGGAATATTCCGGTTCGCGCCCCTGAGTGGGCGCGTTCGGGTTTTTCAAGGAGTATGGAATTATGGCGGCAATTACAGCTGCACTGGTCAAGGATCTGCGCGAAAAAACCGGCGCAGGCATGATGGACTGCAAAAAAGCACTGAACGAAGCCAACGGTGATATTGAAGCCGCTATTGATTGGCTGCGCACCAAGGGTCTTGCTGCTGCGGCAAAAAAATCTGGCCGTGTTGCTGCTGAAGGTCTGGTAGGCGTTGCTTCTGCAGACAAAGTGGCTGCGATGGTTGAAGTGAATGCCGAAACCGACTTTGTGGCTCGTAACGAATCCTTCCAGAACTTTGTGGAATCCGTTGCTAAAGTTGCGCTGAAGGTTGGTGAAGATCTGGAAGCCATTAAGGCTGCCACGCTTGAAACCGGCCGCACAGTTGCTGATGAGCTGACGCATCTGGTTGCGACCATTGGTGAAAACATGACCCTGCGCCGGGCTCGTGTGTTCACTGTGCCGTCTGGCGTTGTGGCAACCTATGTGCATGGTGCGCTGCGCCCCGGTCTGGGTAAGATTGGTGTTCTGGCCGCCGTTGAAGCTCCGACAGCTGATGAAGCTATCGAACAGCTTGGCCGTCAGGTTGGTATGCATGTTGCTGCCACACGTCCTTCTGCTCTGGATGTTTCCAGCCTTGATCCGGCAGAAGTTGAACGTGAACGCGCAGTGCTGATCGAACAGTCCCGCGCTTCCGGCAAGCCAGAAGCTATCATCGAAAAGATGGTCGAAGGCCGTATTCGTAAGTTCTACGAAGAAGTTGTGCTTCTGGAACAGGTATGGGTACATGATGGTGAAACCCGCGTGAAAGACGTGCTGAAGAAAGCTGGCGTTAAGCTGGTTGGCTTTGACCGCTTCCAGCTGGGTGAAGGCATTGAAAAAGAAGCTGATGACTTTGCAGCTGAAGTTGCAAAGGTTGCTGGCGTCTAAGGTCGGGCTTTCCGAATGACGGACAAGGGCGGGACTTCCTATCAAAAGGAGGCTCCCGCCCTTGTGCTTTTTGCGGGTGTGCAGGGTGAAACCAGTGCACGCGTGCATGTTCTTACAGAAGATTACGGTCCCCTAAGGGGCATTGCCTATGGCGGAGCCAGTAAAGCAGGCCGCGCCCTGTGGCAGCCGGGCAATGTTGTTAAAACAAGCCTTCATAAACGCAGCGCTGCTGCATTATTACAAATTTCAGGTGAATTACTTTACGCCTGTGCCGCACGTCTGCTGGATGCTCCGTTAGCGTTAAGCATGGTGCAATCAGTTTGCGTATTGGCAGATGTAACCTTGCCAGAAGCTGATCCTTGCCCGTTCCTTTTTGCAGAAACAGTGCGTTTGCTTACCTTTTTGGGGTATGATCCTGTTGTTGCAGAACGTGAAGGTATGCCCCACGTTGTGCGGTGGGAAATGGCATTGCTGGCAACGTTAGGCTTTGGGCTGGATCTATCAGCTTGTGCCGTTACCGGTAGCACAGAAAATTTGCATTATGTTTCACCACGTACAGGCCGCGCAGTTAGCGAAGAAGGTGCGGGAGAATGGAAAGATCGGCTCTTGCCGCTTCCATCTTTTTTGCGGGATACAGAACAAACCGGTAATGCGGCAGATTGGCTGGAAGGTTTGCGCTTAACAGGCCACTTTCTGGCGCGGGATGCCTTTGGCCAACGCCATTTACCGTTACCTGCAGCACGCCAACGGCTGTATGACAGGCTGGAAATGCGTGTTCTGGCAGACCAAACACCAATAACCGAGTAGCGCAAGACTGGCACAACCGATACGAGGGCTGTATGTCTTGTTTCTAATGGATCATGCACAGCTTTCCAGGGATGGCAGATGAGCGAAACCGCAGGACATATTGAGGAAACAAAACTGGCGGAGGCGCTGAGTGAGCGTTATCTGGCCTATGCGCTTTCCACCATCATGTCCCGCTCTTTGCCGGATGTGCGGGATGGGCTTAAGCCGGTGCACAGGCGCTTGGTTTATGCCATGCATCAGCTCCGGCTAGATCCGGCTTCCGGCTTCAAAAAATGCGCCCGCGTGGTGGGTGATGTTATCGGTAAGTTTCACCCGCATGGTGATGCTTCGGTGTACGAAGCTCTGGTGCGGTTGGCGCAGGATTTTGCCGCACGGTACCCGCTGGTAGAAGGGCAGGGGAACTTCGGTTCTGTTGATGGTGATAACCCGGCCGCCATGCGGTACACGGAAGCCCGTCTGACAGAAGTTGCCGTGGCCCTGTTGGATGGCATTGAAGATGATGCCGTAGATTTCCGCCCCACCTATGATGGTGAGGAGCAGGAACCCGTTGTTCTGCCATCGGCCTTCCCCAATCTGCTTGCCAATGGTGCGGCAGGTATTGCTGTGGGTATGGCAACCAGCATTCCACCCCATAATGCGGCAGAAGTATGCGCTGCTGCTGCCCTGCTGGTGTGCAAGCCCTCGGCTACCACGCAGGAGCTGCTAGAGCTTATGCCGGGGCCGGATTTTCCAACCGGTGGTCTGATTGTTGAAGATTCGGATGCCATTTTGCAGGCGTACGAAACCGGGCGCGGTAGCTTTAGGATGCGTGCGCGGTGGGAGGTTGAGCAAGGCCGTTTTGGCACATGGCATATTGTGGTGACGCAAATTCCGTATCAGGTGCAGAAATCGCGCCTGATTGAGCAGATTGCGGATTTGCTGGACCAGAAAAAACTGCCTCTGCTGGGGGATATCCGTGATGAAAGTACGGATGAAATCCGCCTGATTCTAGAGCCTAAAACACGTGGCATAGAACCAGAAGTGCTGATGGAAACGCTGTTCCGTGCCACACCGCTGGAAAGCCGCTTTGGCCTGAACATGAATGTGCTGGGGGCGGATCGCTCACCTGGTGTCATGGGGCTTAAACAGGTTATTCAGGCATGGCTGGACCATCGGCATGAGGTGCTGGAACGCCGCAGCCGCCATAGACTGACAGCTGTAGAGCGGCGGCTGGAAATTCTTTCGGGTTTTCTGGCTGTCTACCTGAATCTGGATGAGGTTATCCGCATTATCCGTGAAGAGGATGATGCCAAGGCCAGCTTGATAGCCACGTTCAAGCTGACAGACTTGCAGGCAGAATCCGTGCTCAACATGCGGTTGCGGAGTTTGCGCCGGCTTGAGGAAATGGAAATTCGCAAGGAGCATGACGCACTTTCTGCTGAGAAAGCAGCATTGATGGCGTTGCTTGATAGCGAAAAACAGCGCTGGAAAACAATCGAGCGCGAACTGACCGGTATGATCAAGGCCTTTGGAAAAGGCCGTTTGGGTGAGCGTAGAAGCACCATTCTTTCTGCGCCCAAGCCGGTTGATATTTCCGTGGTGGAAGAAGTGGAGCGTGAACCGCTCACCATGATCCTTTCTCAAAAAGGCTGGGTGCGTGCGGTTAAGGGCCACAATGTTGATCTGGAAAACCAGAAGTTTAAGGAAGGAGATGCCCTTAAGCTGGCCATTCCTTGCCAGACTACAGATCGGTTGTGTTTCTTTGCAACAGATGGGCGCGCCTATACCGTAAAAGGGGCGGACCTGCCACGAGGCCGTGGAGATGGGCAGCCTATTCGCCTGTTGATTGATCTTTCCAATGATGAGGATCTTCTGGCCGTTTTCCCCATAGAAGATGGAAAACGCCGCTTGGTGGCCTCAAGCGCTGGGCGCGGCATGCTCGTGGATGATGAAACTTTGGTGGCGGAAAAACGCTCTGGCCGGCAGGTTCTGAACCTGAAGGAAGGTGAGTTTGCCCGTGTATGCGTGCCAGCAGAGGGAGACCACGTCGCTGTTGTAGGGGATAACCGGCGGTTCCTGATTTTCCCATTGGAGCAGTTGCCCGTCATGACACGAGGCCTCGGTGTTGCTCTGCAAAAATACTCAGATGGAGGATTACGTCAGGCTGTGGTGTTTACTGCGGCGGATGGATTGCTCTGGCCGGGCACTGCGCGTGTGCGTCAGTTTGCTGATTTGCAGGATTGGGTCAGCCGTCGTGCCGCAGTTGGCAAGATTGCGCCGCCTTGGGCTGCTAAAAAAGCTTAAGCGTAGCCGTTTAAAACAGAGGGCCTTCCGGAAACGGATGGGCCCTTTCTGTTTGAGGGGGCTGGTTGAGATCCAATTTTTGCCATGTGCCGTGGCGCAGAATTTCTGCGGGCTGGAAGCGTTCTTTATACGCCATTTTGGGGCTGCCTGGTACCCAATATCCCAGATACAGATATGGCAGCTCCATTTGCACTGCCAATTCAGCCAAGGAAAGAATGGCAAAACTGCCAAGCGAACGCTGTGGACAGTCTGGTTCATAAAAGCTGTAAACGGCAGAAAGCCCATCTTCCAGAACATCAATCAGGCTGGCAGCCATTAATGTGGAATCTGGCGTTCGAAACTCTATAAGCCGTGTATCTACAGGCGTTTCTTCCACCATAATTCGGTAATCATGCATGGACATGCCTGCCATTTCACCATCTGAATGGCGGCTGTCCAGATACCTTCGGAAAAGCGCGTATTGCTCATCTGTTGCTGTGGGGGGCAGGAGGCTGCGCGTAAGGTCTGCATTGCGCCGTACGGCGCGTTTTTGTGTTCGATTAGGTGTAAGGCGCCTGACAGGCAAGCGAATGGGAATACAGGCAGAGCAGCCATCGCAAATAGGCGCATAAGCCAAGGTATGGCTACGCCTGAAACCTGCATGTGAAAGGCGGCTATGTAGGAAATTGGCCTCTGGAGTTGCCAGATCCACCAGTATTTTACGTTCAATACGGTTGGGCAGATACGGACAGGCACCGGGGGGAGCGGTATAGAAGAAGTGTGGCCTGTCTTGCGATGACGTCATGGGGAGAAGTTATCCCGCAACAAAATTATGGGCCAGAAAACTCTGGCCCATATGCCGTGATATTGACCAAAAACTTATTGGCCAAAAGATGCCCGGATACGTTCTGCGGCTTCAATAGCAAAGTAAGTTAAAATGCCATTGGCTCCGGCACGGCGGAAGGCCAGAAGGCTTTCCATAACGGCGCGTTCATGGTCTAGCCAGCCATTGCGGATGGCGGCCATCAGCATCGCATATTCACCAGATACCTGATAGGCAAAGGTGGGCACGTGGAATTCATCTTTCACACGGCGGATGATATCCAGATACGGCAGGCCGGGTTTGACCATCACCATGTCTGCACCTTCAGCAATGTCCATTTCCACTTCGCGCAGGGCTTCATCGCTGTTGGCGGGGTCCATCTGATAGGTTTTTTTATCACCTTTCAGCATACCGCCAGAGCCCAGAGCATCACGGAATGGGCCATAAAAGGCACTGGCGTATTTGGCCGCGTAGGACATGATACGGGTGTTGATTAGCCCGTTGCCATCCAGATCACGCCGAATAGCTTCAATACGGCCATCCATCATGTCTGACGGGGCAATAATGTCCACACCAGCAGCAGCCTGATTAACAGCCTGTTGGGAAAGAATGGTTACGGATGGATCATTCACCACGTAGCCATTTTCAATCAGGCCATCGTGGCCGTGGCTGGTGTAGGGGTCTAACGCCACGTCACCAATCAGCCCAACTTCCGGAAATTCCTTTTTAAGCAGGCGGGCAGCCCGGCACATCAGGTTATCCGGGTTTGTGGCTTCCGTGCCGTTTTCATCCCGCGCTTCTGTGGGCGTGATGGGAAAAAGAGCCAAAGCCGGAATACCCAGCTTTGCGGCGGGCTCAACATGTGCGGCCAGCTTGTCTAGCGTCACACGGTGTACGCCAGGCATGGAGGACACCTCGGTAACCGTGTTGGTGCCTTCCATAAAAAAGATAGGCCAGATCAGATTGTTGATGCCCAACGTATTTTCAGCAACCAAACGGCGCGTGAAATCATCAATCCGGTTGCGCCGGGGGCGAGCCAGAGGAAAACGGCCAGCCATCATGGGCAGGATCTCCTTGCTGCTGCCTGCGGGCGTAGTGGGGCACTAAAAAGAACCCCAACCACGGCGGGCGGGACAGGCGGGTGAATGCTGCCCAGAAGTATGCGCGCCTGTGCGCTTTATGCAACCCTGTCTGGCGGAATGCTGGGTCGCGCTAATGCGCTGTGGTAACGGCCATAGGTTAGGTAAATCACCATTCCTATAGCCAGCCACACAATCAGCCGGATCCATGTCAGCTCATCAAGTGAGACCATGACAGTGCCGCAAGTGAGAATACCCAGAACAGGAATGATGTCTCCGCCGGGAACCCGAAAAGCACGTGGGTGATCAGACGCTTTGCGGCGCAGGATCATCACGCCAGCACAGACCAGAATAAAGGCCAGAAGCGTGCCGATGGATGTCATGTGCCCTAACTCAGAAATGGGCAGAAACGCGCTGAGCAGACAGATAATGACCATGAAAAAGACGTTGGACATCCACGGTGTCTGATATTTTGGGTGTGTGGCGCTGAACATGGGGGGCAGAAGGCCATCGCGGGACATGGCAAAAAACACACGGCTCTGGCCCAAAAGCATACCCATAAGAACGGATGTAAACCCGCAGATAATGCCAATTTTAATGGCCAGTTGTAGCCATGGATAGGGCGTGCGGTTAATGGCTGTAGCCACTGGCGCGGCATCACCCAGCATGTCTTTGTAATTGACCAGACCGGTCATTACAAAAGAGAAGCAGACATAAGCCAGAGCACAAATCAGCAGGCTACCCAGAATGCCAATGGGCATATCACGCGCCGGATTTTTGGTTTCCTGCGCTGTGGTGGAAACGGCATCAAAACCGATATAGGCAAAAAAGATAGTGCCCGCAGCGCGCATAATGCCAGACCAGCCATACTGCCCAAATGTGCCCGTGTTTTGTGGAATAAAGGGGTGATAATTGGCCGGATTAATGTAGTGGATGCCAAAGCCGATAAACGCTGCAATCACCAGCAGTTTGATAACCACCACAACGGCGTTCACCATAGCGGATTGCGAGATCCCGCGGATCAGGATCCATGAAACCAGACAGGTAATAAAAACTGCGGGCAGGTTCATTAACCCGGAGACCATGCTGCCATCGGGCATCTGTACGGTTTCAAAGGGTGAAGCCGTAAGCCGCGGGGGCAGCACTATGCCCCACGAATCCAATAATGACACCACATACCGGGACCAACTGACCGCAACAGTGGCCGCACCCACGGCGTATTCCAGCACCAGATCCCAGCCAATAATCCATGCCATCATTTCCCCTAGTGTGACATACGCATAGGTGTAGGCGCTGCCCGCAATAGGGATCATGCTGGCCAGTTCACTATAGCACAGCCCGGCAAAGCCACAGGCAATGGCTGCAATAAAAAAGGAAAGAACCACAGCAGGACCGGCATTTTCAGAAGCAGCAATGCCGGTAAGAGAAAACAGGCCTGCCCCGATTGTGGCACCAACACCCAATGCCACAAGGCTTCCCGGCCCCAGAACACGCTTAAGCCCAGGTGCTGCCTGTAGCTTGTCCAGCGGCAAACATCGCGTAAATGCCGATGTTACAGAGGGGGCAGACTTCTGCTCCATATATTTTTCTCCTGTCCGGGCCGCACGGAAAGCGGTAAGAAGCCTCCAACGGTCTTTTTTTCTATAAACAGGCCAGCAGCACATCCTGGCAAGATGTGTTTCAAACGTAACGAATGAACACCGCCAGCCGCCCGGCAAATATGCTGGTGAACATATTGTCTGATTTTGAGGGAACACCTGAATGAGCCACACGGATCTGGATCGCTTTTTCCATGCGTCTCTAGCCCAGACTGATCCGGATGTTGCAGCCGCCATTGAAGGCGAGCTGAAGCGTCAGCAGGAAGGCATTGAACTGATAGCCAGTGAGAACATGGCGTCTGAAGCCGTGCTTCAGGCTCAGGGCAGCGTGCTAACCAACAAATACGCCGAAGGTTACCCCGGCCGCCGCTATTACGGTGGCTGTGTGGAAGTGGACAAGGTTGAAAACCTTGCCATCGACCGCGTGAAAACCCTGTTTGGTGCCGCATTTGCCAACGTGCAGCCGCATTCTGGCGCCAACGCCAACCAGGCCGCGTTTATGGCTATGGGCAAGCCGGGTGATACGGTGCTGGGCATGAGCCTTGCGGCCGGTGGCCACCTTACCCACGGTGCAGCCCCTAACTATTCCGGCAAATGGTTTAATTCCGTGCAGTACGGTGTGCGTCAGCAAGACGGCATGCTGGACTATGAGGAAATGGAACGGCTGGCGCGTGAGCACAAACCTTCCATCATTGTGGCTGGTGGCTCTGCTTATCCGCGTATCATTGATTTTGCCCGCTTCCGCCGCATTGCGGATGAAGTTGGCGCCTTCCTGATGGTGGATATGGCACATTTTGCTGGCCTTGTGGCTGCTGGTCTGTATCCGAACCCGCTGGAACACGCGCATATTGTCACCTCCACCACGCATAAAACCCTGCGTGGCCCACGTGGCGGCCTGATCCTGACCAATGACGAAGCATTGGCCAAAAAAATCAACTCCGCTGTGTTCCCTGGTTTGCAGGGTGGCCCGCTCATGCACGTTATTGCCGGTAAGGCTGTGGCGTTTGGTGAAGCCCTCCGTCCAGAGTTTAAGGAATACCAGAAAGCTGTGCAGAAAAACGCAGCCGTTCTGGCCGAAGTTCTGGTGGAACGTGGGTTTGATATTGTTACCGGCGGTACGGATTCACACCTGATTCTGGTTGATCTGCGCCCCAAAAAGGTAACAGGCAAAGCCGCAGAACAGGCTCTGGAACGCGCCGGTATTACAGCCAATAAAAACGCCATTCCGTTTGACCCGGAAAAGCCAGCCATCACTTCTGGTGTGCGTCTGGGTAGCCCGGCAGCAACGGCACGCGGCTTCCGTGAGGAAGAGTTCCGCCAGGTTGGTGAAATGATTGACGAAGTTCTGACAGCTCTGGCCGCTTCTGGCGGTGAGGGTAACAGCGAAGTTGAAAACGCTGTGCATAAACGCGTTAAGGCTCTGTGCGCTAAGTTCCCTATCTATAGCCGTGCATAATATTTAAGCCTTTTTAGGCTCTCAGAACGGGCATGTAGGCTTAGGCTTGCATGCCCGTTTTGCTGTTAAGGCGCTTTGCAAGCCTTACGGCTGTATGCCCGCGGCGGGGGCGTAAATTGGGCATAACCAAGATACAGTTGTTGTAGGGCGTGCGAATTTCATCCTGCCCATCAAAAGCAATAACAGTGCCTGCTTTGCGGATAACACTGCCACTCGTAAACGGCTGCACAAAAACAAAACGAGATGTCAGCGCTTGCACGCAGTCTGTCACAACAGCTTGCCTTACAGAATCTGAAGGTGTTGCTGGTATTGGGGCGGAGGGCAGGGTGCCGGTTTGTGTTAGAAATAAGCGGGTGCTGAGCAAGGCCTGCTGTGCGGCATCTTTTTGCCAGTGTTGCCCTGCTTCTAGCAGGCAGGCGCGTGTATATGAATGCGGCGTATTAAAGCGCGTATAATCAATAAGCCTTAATCCATCTTCATGCCCACCATCCTGAACAACAGCAGGAGGGTTGGTTTGCGCGCCGGATACACAGCAAGCAAGATCTCGGCTGTTTTCGGCCATGCTGCATAGGAAGAGAGGTTGCGCGGGCCACAGCATGGTGTGGATATCCAAAAGAATATCCACCGTTTCCAGCACAGGCAGCACTTCACGCACACGTTGCATTTCAACCGATGTGTGTGCCGAGGAAATTAACTCAGGCCGCCACAATCGGTTCATATCTTCATCTATAAAGCGGGATAATGTGGGGCGGGCAGGGTTAAAGGTTTTGTAAGCGGCCAGATTAAGAAAAATCAGGCTCAACCTTCCATGTAACGGGCGCAATGGCTGCATAAGAAGCTGTTGCAGAGCGTAGGCTCCAGCATATTCGTTGCCATGCATAAGGGCTGTAACAGCCACATGCGGGCCGGGGCGGCGGCTTTCAAAATGATGCACACCTTGAATACCACAGTTTCCTGCAATCCATGGGCTAATATCTGGTGGCGGGTATTCAATGCGCACGGCAGGCAAGGCTGGGGGAGAAGGCGGGAGTAAGGCAGAAACAGCCCGAAACCGAAAAGCACTCTCAGGCCGCACATGCCGCTTGGATGCGCAACTCATAATCCCCTCTCCAGACGCCATGCTGGCAAGGGTATCTCGGCGTGTATGGGGGAATGAAGGAAGGAACAGCACCGCATGGGCAAAAGTATGCGGTGGGTTGTGCGGGCCTGCAATCCCTGCTTTGTCTCAACTTTCTTCTTATTTTCAGGTGACGGATAGCACGAGTGACATCTTCCCTTCATCCTCTCCATCACTTGTGGCGTCTGTTTCCTGTAGCTCAAAGGCGGCGTTTATTGGCCAAGGCTACGGCTTTGCTTGCTCCTAAAGCGGTTCATCCCACGCCGATTGCTGATGCAAATGTGATTATTGGAGGAGAGCTTGCCCGGGGTTCCGGCTTGGGTGAGGGGGCCAGATTGCTTTTGCGAGGTCTGCTTTCTCAAGGCGTAAGTGTAAAAGGGGTAGAGGCTAGTCTTTTACAATCGCAGGGGAAAGAGGGGCTGGATTCTGTTTTTGCAGATCCAAAAGCGGCTTTGGTGCTGCATGTAAATGCACCACAAACACCAGCGGCCCTTTTGCGCCTGGGCCGAAAGCATGTGCTCGGGCGCCGTATTGTGGGCTATTGGGTGTGGGAGCTACCGGTTATCTCGCCAGAATGGCATGCTGGCGTGCCATGCGTGCATGAAATCTGGACACCTTCGCATTTCAGTGCGCGCGCGCTGGAACCTCTTATGCCCGGCCGGATCAAGGTTGTGCCCTATCCGTTGGCGTGTGTGCCTCCGCAGCCTTCCAAATTGGATCGTCAGGCTTTTGGGTGGCCAGAGGATGCTGTGGTGGTGTTGGTTTCCTTTAGTCTTGCATCCAGTTTTGAGCGCAAGAACCCTTTGGCGGCTATAGCAGCGTTTCGGCAGGCGTTTGGAGACAGGAAAGACCGCCTGTTGGTAATGAAAATATCTGGCTCGGACCATTATGCAGCAGATATGCAGCGCCTGAAGGATGCGGCAGGTGGCGCACAGAACATCCGCTTTGAAAACCGTATGCTGCCAATGCCCGATGTGTACGCCATGACACAGCAGGCTGATATTGTGCTTTCCCTACACCGGAGCGAAGGGTTTGGGTTGGTACCTGCAGAGGCCATGCTTCTGGAACGCCCTGTTATCGCCACAGATTGGTCTGCTACGTCAGAATTCCTAACATCAGAATGTGGTTGGCCAATTTCTTACAAACTTGTAACAGCTACCGATACGCGGGGTGTGTATCAGGTCCCTCAGGCTGTATGGGCAGAGGCAGATATTGGGTGTGCAGTAGAAGCATTGCAAACTCTTGCAGATAATGCCAACAAGCGCCGCCAGCTTGGGCAGGCTGCTGGTAAGGCGGCATTGCGGGCTTTTGGGCCAACTCCTTTACTGAATGCAGTAGCTGCATTGCAGAAGTAGATTAGGAAAAATGGTTTGAGCGGCATGCGGGTATTTGTCTGGCAGTGGGGGCGCAAAGGGGCCGGCCCGCGTATTGCTGCAGAACTTGCCAAAGCCCTGAACGCGTTGCCAGATACATCTGCTGTTCTTTCTCTCTCCTCTGGGGCGGAGGTGCTACAGGCCGAGCCTGATCTCCATAATGATGTACCGGTACGTACCTACAAAAGCCTTTCCAGCTTTTTTATGCGCTTGTTGCAGGCTCCGCGTATGGTGCACGCGCTTGGCCGCATGTTACGCGCTGTTCGGCCTGATGTTGCCATATGCGCTATGCCAGGGCCGCTTGATCTGATTATGGTGGCAGCTTTGCGTAAAGCTGGTGTGCCTGTTGTGGTGCTGGTGCATGATGCCGCAACTCATCCTGGTGATGGTTTTGTTGGGCAGATGTTTTTGCAGCGCCTGCTGGTCTGGTTTGCTGATATTCCGGTTACATTAAGCCGTCATGTGGCGGCCCAGCTTGAAAAACAATGGTGTATGCGCGGGCGGCGTGCGTTGGTGGCTTTTCATCCACCTTTTGCGTTTGTTGCGCCAGAAGGGCAGCAAACGGCCCCCTTTGCGCATAAAGGGCCGGTTCGGCTGCTGTTTTTTGGCAGATTGCTGTCTTACAAAGGTCTGGATCTGCTGGCGCAAGCTCTTACAGCTATAGGGACGCAAGGTGATTATATCTGCCAGATTGCAGGTAAAGGGCCCCATAGCGCAGAACTGGAACAGCTTGCAGGCTTACCCAATGTGCAGATTGAAAACACATGGGTGCCAGAAACAAAAGTCAGCCAGCTTCTGGCTTGGGCGGATGCGCTGGTGCTGCCTTACAGAGAGGCCACGCAAAGTGGTGTAGGGGCAGCAGCCCTTGCTGCCGGGCGTTGGGTGATTTCAACAGATGTAAGTGGTCTGGCAGAACAGTTTGCCGGGCAACCCAATGTGTTGTTCTGCAAGCCAGAAGCCCAAAGCATTGCAGCAACAATTACAGCATTTGTAAAAGATAAGCCTGCTGCCACACCGAATACGCAAGGTAAGCGGGAGGCTGAGCAGGCATGGCAGATTATGGCCGAACAGATTTTGAACGGCGTGAGGCTGTTTGAGGCTGGCTAGGTGCGGGAAGAGCCTGCTCGGCGTTGATAATTCGCAGTTTTACGTGAGCGCCAACCTCAATTTGCCGGAGGCTTTTACGGTCATCCATTGTGCATAGTGTAAGGGCAGATCCTTTTTCTCCGCCACGGCCCGTGCGCCCGATACGGTGCAAATAGGTTTCTGGCTGATCCGGCACATCGTAATTGATAACCTGCTTTACAGAAGGCACATCCAAGCCGCGTGCCGCAACATCTGTAGCAACAAGAATAAAGAGCCGCCCGGATTCAAAACTGGTAACCGTGCTGGTGCGCTTATCCTGCGCAATATCTCCATGCAAAGGGGCGGCGGCAAGCCGGGCTTTTTTAAGCAGAGCGGCAAGCTGATCAGCCTCTGCTTTTGTGCGCACAAACACAATGCTGCGCATTTTGGGCGCGCGGCTGAAAAATTCCTTAATAAAGCCCGGTTTCTGGGCGGGATCTAAAAACAACGCCGCTTGGCGGATGGGGCCGCGCTTTTGGGGGGCTTGTTCAATACTGATTTCAACCGGCTTATGCAGTAGGTTCAAAAGCGTGCTTTTAAGACTTTCGGGCTGGGTAGCAGAAAGCACCAATGTTTGCCGCATGGACGGCAGATAGGAGAGCAGTGTTTCTGTATCTTCCTGAAATTCGGGAGAAAACAGACGGTCCCCTTCATCCAGAACCAGATATCCGCATTCTGAAAGGTCGCAAATCCGGTTGGAAACAAAGTCCAGCAGGCGTCCGGGTGTTGCAATCAGAATGCGTCGGCCAGTGGCTTGCGCAAGAAAATGCTCCTGCTCTGCGCGGTCAGAGCCGCCAAACAGCGGCACGAGGGTAACAGGTGTTTGCTTCTGGCCTTTTTTGCTTTCGCCTAAACAGGCGCGAAAAACCTTTTCTACCTGCAAAACCAGTTCACGCGTGGGCACAAGCACCAGCACAAAACGTGGCTTGCGAGATTTCAGCAGCTTCTGGCTAAGCGGCAAGGCATAGGCAGCCGTTTTGCCGGTGCCCGTGGGTGCTCGCACCAATACGTCTCTGCCATCCAGAATGGCAGGAATAGTAGCCTCTTGCACTGGAGTAGGGGCAGCCATGCCCGCCTGCTGCGCATATGCGCATAATGCTGGATCTAGGCCCAGATCATGGAAACTGCCGGACATCGTGTTGCCTTTCTCCTTATCTGGAATGCGCAAACACGCCTTGCACGCTTTCCGTTCCAGCGGCAAGGAGAGAAAGACACGGGGGTGCTTTTCAGCACTCTCCCTTGCGCAACAGAGGAATAACGCATCATGGCGCGTGCAGATTACGCCGGAACCCCAGAGGGTTCAAATATGTCGTCTTGCGGAACGCAGGCGGGCGTTGCTGCCTTTGTTGTGGGGGAAGATTTTGCTGGTATGCGGTCTCAAGCTCTGGGGCTTGTAGCACGTGCAGGGTGGAATGGCACTTTTCACCCCATATGCCCCAGTAAACTGGCCCGTATTATGCTGCGTGGGCCGCGCTGGATTGGTAAGCCCTTTTTACGCGGGAGCGATGGGGCTGATCTGGAAGAATGTCCGGCTTTTGCACACTCCTCCGTTGTGGTGAGTGTTGGTGGTAAAGGTGGAGAAGTTGGTGCTGGTTTGCGCGGCTCACACCGGCCTGTGGTGCAAATTCAGAACCCTCGTAAAAATCTGTCTCGGTTTGATCTGATTGTTGCCTGTCGGCACGATGATATTGCTGGCCCAAACGTGTTGCTTGGCCGCACAGCATTGCACGGGCTTACGCCCGAAGCCTTGGAACAGGCGCGCGCGCAATGGAAACCGCAATTTGCAGAACTACCACGCCCTCTTATTGCCGCTTTGGTTGGAGGCTCTAACGGGCGCTTTCATTTTGGAGAGGCAGAAGCCCATCGCCTTGGGCAGGTTTTGGTGGAAACACTCAAGGCGGAAGGGGGCAGCTTGGTTGTCACCCCCTCTCGTCGTACAAGCCCGGCAGCCATGAAGGTGCTGACAGATATTGTAGAAAAAGCAGGTGGCCATGTTTGGAATGGGGAAGGGGAAAACCCCTATGAAGGACTGATTGCCTGTGCAGATAATCTGATTGTCACGATTGACAGTGTTTCGATGATATCAGAAGCAGTTGCCGGGTGTGCGCCAGTTACCATCTATCCGCTGCCGGGGCGTTCACGCCGGATTAATGATTTTATAGAAGAGTTGGAACTGGCTGGGCGCGTGCATGTGTTGGAAGATACAGAAACGCGCCTTCCGGCCCCGTGGTTGGCGTTACCGTTAGATGATACGCCCTATATTATTGCGGAACTGCACAAACGGCTTGGTTTTTAACCACGCCATTTGTGCCGTACATTTTAAATCCAGATAGATCCAAGCAGGATAAGCGTGCCCACAATAAGTGCGGCAACATGGCGCATAACGTGCTCTGGCGTATCTGGCGGCAGGTTGAGGTAAAAGACAAAGCAGTAAGCTACCAGCCCACACCCAACAATCACGCAGATTGTACGGACGATGGGGTAAGTTGAAATATCACGCGGATCAAACTGCATAATCTTTTCCTTACGCCGTCATGCCAAATCTAATGTTTAGTCCCTGATAAATGCAGAAGCGGGATACCCTTGTGCAAACAGAGCCGTGCGGAGGGATGTATGGTTGATCTGGGCTGCAATTTCCTTGCGCACAACCGGTTTGGCATAAAAAGCCATACCTAGCCCGGCCTTACGCAGCATGGGTAGATCATTGGCGCCATCACCAATAGCCAGCGTGGCTTCTGTGGGCAGGTTGTGTGTAGCTGTCAGCTTTTCCAGCAGGCTCAGCTTTGCATCGGGGCCCAGAATAGGCTGGCCGGTTGCGCCTGTCAGGCAATCTTCTGCATCAAAAAGGAGCGTGTTGGCGTGGTTTTCATCAAATCCGCACAGCGCCGCAACCTTGGAGGTAAAAAAGGTAAAACCACCAGAAACCAGCGCCGTGTAAGCGCCGTGGGCATGCATGGTCTGCACCAGTTCGCGCGCGCCAGAGTTCAGTTTGACGTCCTTCCACGCTTTTTCCAGCAAGGAAGCTGGTAGTCCCTTCAACAGGGCCACGCGTTCACGTAGGGATGTTGCAAAATCCAGCTCACCATTCATGGAGCGTGCGGTAATAGCGGCTATTTTTTCACCAATACCGGCATGGGTTGCCACATCATCCAATGTTTCATTGGCAACAATGGTGCTGTCCATATCAGAAACCAGCAGTCTTTTGCGGCGCGTGGCTGTATGTGTCAGCACCGTATCTACGGGCAGGGTGTTCAGCGCTTCCCGCACGGCTGGCAGTTTGGTGGCTGCATTTTCCGGGCAAGGAATATCAACGGCTTCCCCGGCAGAAAGCACAATGGCTTCTGCATTGGTGGCAAGAATGTCGCGCACCAGTGCAATGGTGGCGCTATCAAGGGTGGTTGCCTCACGCTGGGCAACAAGGGTCAGAACAAGGCTCGTCATGGCAAAGGGGTGTGTGGCAGGAATGCAGGCATGAGGCAAGCAGAACACCATATGGGCAGACTTGCGGATGCTTCCGCCAACCTGCCCGCAGCACTTATTGTGGCCGGGCCAACCTGTTCCGGCAAATCAGCTTTGGCGCTGGCATTGGCCCGCAGATTGAATGGCGAGATTATTAATGCCGATTCCATGCAGGTTTATAAGGACCTCCATATTTTAACGGCTCGCCCCAGTGCGGAGGACGAACAGCTTTTGCCACACCGGCTGTATGGTGTGCTGCCAGCAGAAGAAAAAGGCAGTGTGGCATGGTGGCGAGAGCAGGCTTTGGCTTGCATGCAGCAGGCATGGGCGCAAAACCGTTTGCCCATTTTATGTGGCGGCACAGGCATGTACTTGCACGCCCTTACAAATGGCTTGGCCATTATCCCGGATGCTGGGGAGGAGGCCCGGCAGGAGGCCCGCCAGAGTGTGGCACAGTACGGCGCACCTGCTTTGCACGCCCGACTGATGGAAGTGGACCCTGAAACAGCTAGCCGTCTGAGGCCCGTGGATTCCCAACGTGTTTCACGCGCGTGGGAAGTCTGGCGTGGCACAGGGCATGGGCTGACATGGTGGCATAAGCAGCCCGGCTTACCGCCTGCTGCCTGCCGGTTTGTAGCTGTGCGCCTAAATCCTGAACGTGCGGAACTGCGGGCACGTATTGCCGCAAGGTTTGAGAACATGCTGCGCAATGGTGCTGTGGCGGAGGTGCAGGCGCTATTGGCCCGAAAACTGGATACCACCCTGCCAGCCATGCGCGCGCACGGTGTGCCCGAGCTTTCTGCCATGCTGCGTGGAGAGATAACCGAGCAAGAAGCCACGCAACGGGCTGTGCAGGCCACAGGGCGTTATACCAAGCGGCAGGCAACGTGGTTTGCGCACCACAGTTTGGCAAAAAAGGGCTTGGAATGCACAGTTGATGCATCTTTTTCTGATTTTGCGCAATTTTCGGAAAGAAAATACGAAGAAATTGTATCTTTCGTTCTCTCTGGGATTGACGCTGCCTGATTCGAGGCCTAAAGATGCGGCCTGTCCCATTTCCGGGAAGAGAGGATGACATGACACTCAAAGCTGCTTCGGCACCATCAGACGCACGGAACACACCAGCTCTTTCTGGTGCGGAAGTCCTTATGCGCGCGCTGGCTGAGCAGGGTGTGGAGATTATTTTCGGATACCCGGGCGGGGCGGTCCTGCCGATTTATGATGCCCTGTTTAAGCAAAACCAGATTCGCCACGTGCTGGTAAGGCACGAGCAGGCGGCTGTTCATGCAGCAGAGGCTTATGCGCGTTCTACCGGCAAGGTAGGGGTTGTGCTGGTTACCAGTGGTCCGGGTGCTACAAACGCCGTAACCGGCTTGCTGGATGCCATGATGGATTCCATCCCGCTGGTGTGTCTGTCCGGGCAGGTGCCTACAAGCCTGATTGGCTATGATGCGTTTCAGGAAGCAGATACCACCGGCATTACGCGGCCTGTTACCAAATACAATTATCTGGTGCGCAAGCCCGAAGATCTGGCGCCAACAGTGCATGAGGCCTTTGCCATTGCACGTTCTGGCCGCCCCGGTCCGGTGCTGATCGATCTGCCTAAAAACATCACCGTGGGTGATGCGCCATATATGGGCGCTCAGGACATTGCACCCCGTACGGAAAGAACACAGGCCAAGCCGGATAAAGATGCTGTGGCCCGCGCCGTAAAGGCCATGAAAAATGCCAAGCGTCCGCTGTTTTATACGGGTGGTGGCATTATCAATTCTGGCCCGCAGGCCAGTGAAGCCTTGCGCAAACTGGTGAAGATGACGGGCTTTCCCATCACCTCTACGCTGATGGGGCTTGGGGCTTATCCGGGCACCGATTCCCAGTTCTTGGGCATGTTGGGGATGCACGGCACCTACGAAGCCAATCTGGCCACGCATGATTGCGATGTGCTGATTGCGCTGGGCAGCCGGTTTGATGACCGTGTGACCGGGCGCGTGGATGCGTTTTCCCCTACATCCTTCAAAATCCATGCGGATATTGATCCGGCCCAGATCAACAAGATCATCCACGTAGATGAAGCCATTATTGGTGATGTGGGTGAAACCATCGCCATGATGATTGAGGAATGGGAAAAAGAACCCGCCTACACCCATCAGAAAGACCTGGCGGAATGGTGGAGCCGGATTGATGCATGGCGTGCGCTGGATTGCCTGCGCTTTACGCAGGATCAGGCGCCAGATGCGGTTATCAAGCCCCAGCAGGCTATTCGTCGTATTTACGAACTGGCGCGTGAAACCGGGCGGGATACCTATGTTTCAACCGAAGTTGGGCAGCATCAGATGTGGGCTGCGCAGTTCTTCCGGTTTGATCATCCCAACCGCTGGCTCACATCTGGTGGTCTTGGCACCATGGGCTATGGCTTGCCAGCAGCCGTTGGTGCGCAGATTGCACACCCCGATGCATTGGTGATGGATATTGCTGGTGAAGCTTCCACCCTGATGAACATTCAGGAACTGGGCACCATTGCGCAGTATCGCCTGCCGGTAAAAATCTTCATCATCAACAACCACTATATGGGCATGGTGCGCCAGTGGCAGGAGCTGCTGCATGGCTCTCGGTATTCTGAAAGCTACAGCGATGCGCTGCCAGATTTTGTAAAGCTGGCAGAAAGCTTTCACGGCACAGGCCTGCGGGTTACGCAGTTGAGCCAGTTGGATGATACCATCCGGCAGGCACTGGCGCATGATGGGCCGGTAATTGTGGATATCTGCGTGGCGGAAGGTGAAAACTGCTTCCCCATGATTCCCTCTGGTGCTGCCCATAATGAAATGATTTTGGGGCCAGATCAGGAAGAAAGCGGAGCCAAGATTACCAAAGAAGGGCAGATGCTGGTCTGAGGCCGGTCGGGGCTTTCCCCAAGAGGTCTCTTTCTTCTTCCAGTCTGATTTCAGGATACACTGACAATGCAGCAGGAAAATTCCGGTTCTGCCGTTATCTCTCTTTTGGTGGATAATGAAAGCGGCGCTCTGGCCCGTATTGTGGAGCTGTTTTCTGGCCGTGGATACAATATCCAGAGCCTGACAGTGGCCCCGGTTGATGAAAACCAGACCACATCCCGCGTGAATGTGGTGACAACCGGTACACCTTCCGCCATTCGCCAGATACGCGCCCAGATTGCGCGTGTGGTGCCTGTATCCCGTGTTGTGGACCTTACGGCAGAAGGCCCATATGTGGCGCGGGAAATGGCGCTGGTGAAAGTGGTTTCCTCTGGCGAACCACGCACGGAGGCCCTGCGGATTGCGCAGGCATTCCGTGCACGGGCGGTGGACACCACGGCGAGTTCTTTTGTGTTTGAACTGACTGGCTCTACAGAAAAGCTGGACAGTTTTATCGAGCTGATGCGTCCGCTTGGGCTGGCTGAGGTGTCGCGCACAGGCGTGGCCTCCATTTGCCGCGGGCCGCAGACAATTCAGAGCATCTGAAGTATGAGAAAAGCCGGAAAAGCTATTCCGGCTTGTTAAAAGGAGCAAAAACCATGGCAATGCGCGTGTATTACGACCGTGACGCCGATGTGAATCTGATTAAATCCAAAAAGGTTGCCATTATTGGTTATGGTAGCCAGGGCCATGCCCACGCTAACAACCTGAAGGACAGCGGCGTGAAAGAGGTCGTGATCGGCCTGCGCGAAAGCTCCTCAGCAGTTGAAAAAGCCAAGGCTGCTGGCTTCACCGTGATGACCCCAGACCAGGCTGCTGCATGGGCAGACGTGGTTATGGTGCTGACGCCGGATGAAGGCCAGGGCGCACTGTACAAAGAATCTCTGGAAAAGAACCTGAAGCAGGGTGCCGCTCTGGCATTTGCTCATGGTCTGTCCATCCACTTCCGCCTGATTGAAGCGCGCCCTGATCTGGACGTGTTCCTGATTGCACCAAAAGGCCCAGGCCACACCGTGCGTTCCGAATATCAGCGTGGCGGCGGCGTGCCCTGCCTGGTTGCTATTGCGCAGGATAAGTCTGGCAAGGCTCTGGACATTGCTCTGTCCTATGCTTCCGCCATTGGTGGTGGCCGTGCAGGCACGATCGAAACTTCCTTCAAGGAAGAAGTTGAAACCGATCTGTTTGGTGAACAGGCAGTTCTGTGCGGCGGTCTGGTTGAACTGATCGGCGCTGGCTTTGAAACGCTGGTTGAAGGTGGTTACGCACCGGAAATGGCATACTTTGAATGCCTGCACGAAATGAAGCTGATCGTGGATCTGATCTACGAAGGCGGCATTGCCAACATGAACTACTCCATCTCCAACACAGCTGAGTATGGTGAATACGTATCTGGCCCGCGCGTGATTACGCCGGAAACCAAGAAAGCCATGAAGGGTATCCTGACGGACATCCAGAACGGTACGTTCGTGCGTAACTTCGTGCTGGAAAACCAGTCCGGCAACGTGTTCTTCAAGGCCACACGTGCACGTAACGATGCCCACCAGATTGAAGCTGTTGGTGAAAAACTGCGTGGCATGATGCCGTGGATTGCAAAATCCCGTCTGGTTGACAAAACCAAGAACTAATTCAGTTCTGGCGTTAGCCGTAGCAAAAAGCCCTGCCACCAAATGTGTGGCAGGGCTTTTTCTATTTAAGGGTTATCGCAAGGCTAAAACCACGAGCGAATGCCAAAGGTAAAACGTAAATCCTCTGGCCCATTTTCTGCCATGCGGGTGTTGTTTCTGGCTATGCTGGCGGTGCTGCCATAATGCCCGGCATAGGTAACAGCAATATAAGGGGCAATCTGGCGTTTGAACTCATAGCGTAGGCGCAAACCTGCATCTATGTCAGAAAAACCTCGGCTTACACCGCGTTCCGGGTCTGCATGAGAATAGAAGTTCAACTCGGCCTGTGGCTGTAAAATCAGGCGGTTGGTAATCAGGAAGTCGTAAGAGCCTTCCAGTTTGCCAGCTACACCAGTGTTGTTGAAATACGCCGTGGCAGAGACATCAAAAAAGTAAAGTGCCAGCCCTTGTACGCCCACCGCACCCCATGCGCGGGTAGGGCCGCTATCTACATCCAGCCGAATACCAGCCTGCACATCAAAATAGGTAGAAATGGCTCGGTCATAGAAGAACTCATGATCACCATCTGAAAAACGGCGGTGGCCATCTAGCACGCCTTCAGACTTTACCCAGAACTTGTTGTAATCCGTGCCAAACCACGCTTGGCCAGAATACCTAAACAAGCTGTTGCCCGGTGTATATCGGCCTTCAAACTGCTCCAAGAGAGCATGGAAATATGTGTTGTGGTCCATAACCGGATGGATGTGCTGTACGTAATGCACTTTAGGCACAGGTGGCGGCGTTGCAGGCCACTGGGCACTGGGCGTTACGGGTGGGTAGGCAGAAGTGCCCACCTTGGTGCTTTTGTTGGGTGCAATGGTGTGCCCAGAATGCTGGGCCGGGTTTGAGCTTTGCTGCGGTTTAGGTTTTGGGGCAGGCATGTCCATGTCGCCCATATCCATATCATCCATGCCTTCCATACCTGCATGGTTCATGGAAGCTGCCTTGGCATGGGGCATAACTGCAGGAGCCATAAGCAGAGCGGACATACCCCACAGCAAAAAACGGGAAATGTATTGGCGGTTCAAACATGTTTTCATGACACCACCACCGTGCGAAACATGCCTAAATCCATGTGGTAAAGCAGGTGGCAGTGAAAAGCCCATAAGCCCGGTGTATCGGCAGAAACCAGATAGCTTAGTTTTCCGCCCGGTTGCACAATAATGGTGTGTTTTACCGGGTTGTACAGGCCGTTCCCGTTTTCCAGTTCGCTCCACAAACCATGCAGATGGATGGGGTGTTCCATCATGGTGTCATTTATCAGGGTAAAGCGCACCCGTTCACCCAAACGCAGTGGAATAGGCTCGGCTTCCGAGAACTTTTTGCCATCAAATCCCCAGATATAACGCTCCATGTTGCCGGTAAGATGCAACGTGATCTCGCGCGATGGCGGGCGTTGATCTGTAGCTGGGTGGGTGGCGCGCAGGTCTGCGTATGTCAGAACCCGTCGGCCGTTGTTTTGTAAGCCATCACCGGGGTCTGCCAGACGGTTGATCGGCATGGCGGCGCGGTTCTGGTTTTCTACATTCAAAGGCGGCGCATGCGTTTTTGTGGCTTGGTGCATAGGCATGTCGTGCATATTCATGCCGCCCATATCGTGCCCTCCGTGCATGGCCATACCCATATCCACCATGGTGCGTACGGGCCGTTCATCCATGGGGGGAACAGGTGCGCTCATGCCGGAATGAGGGGCAAGCGTGCCGCGGGCATAACCCGTTCTATCCTCACTTTGGGCAAAAATGCTGTAGGCTTGGTTGCCTTGAGGCTGCACAATGCAATCATACGTTTCAGCCACACCAATGCGGAATTCATCTACCCGCACGGGTTCAACATTATTTCCATCCGCCTGAATGATATCCATCTGTAAGCCGGGAATACGGATATCGTAAAAGGTCATTGCGGAAGCGTTGATAAACCGCAGTCTGATGCGTTCACCGGGTTTAAAAATACCGGTCCAGTTGGCAGCAGGGGCGCAGCCGTTCATCAGATAGGTGTAGATAATGCCGCTTACGTCTGAAATATCCGTAGCGGACATGTTCATGCCAGCCCACTGCATGCGGTCTTTTAGTGTCGGCCAAACGCCGGATTTCTTGGCATCATGAAAAAACGAGACAGCCGTACGTTGCCGGAAATTATAGTAGTCATCCTGAAATTTCAGCTTGTTGATGATGGTATGGGGCGCCACATCAGACCAATCTGAAAGCAGGATGACGTAATCCCGGTCATAACTATTGGGGTCTGGCTCCTTGGGGTCAATCACAATGGCCCCATACAGCCCCATGGCTTCCTGCATGTTGGAGTGGCTGTGATACCAGTATGTGCCACTCTGTTTTACAGGAAAGCGATAGGTAAAGCGTGCGCCGGGTTCAATTCCGGCAAAGCTTAGCCCTGGCACGCCATCCATATGTGCGGGGCACCGGATGCCATGCCAGTGGATGGAGGTTGTTTCGTCCAATGTATTATGGATGTTCAGGCGTAAATCATCGCCTTCACGCCATCGCAGGATAGGGCCGGGCACACCACCATTCATGGTGGGCACGCGCTGCGGTTTGTTTAAAATATTTACGTTTGCCCAGCCGATGGTCAGATCAAACGTGTTGCTGGCGTTTGGGGGTACAATCCCGGATGTGTGGGCAGAAGCAAAAGCTTGTTTGGGTGGCTTAAGGGTATACAGGGCTGCCAATGCGCTGCCGCCAGTTATAAACTGCCGACGAGACACATTTCTCCCTTTCAAAACAGGGCGAATATGCATGGGTATTGTCCATTCTGCATCATGCTGCACGCATATAGGAACGCGCAGACCGACTGATTAAAACGTATGAAAAATCAGGCGTTATGCAGTTTGGGTGGTCTGAGCAGGGGATCTGCTGTGTAATCTGGCAGGAATAAAACATTCCTGCGTAACCGATGCGCAGGCATTTGCCATGCAGCATCATGCGCAGGCGTATAAGGCAGAAGCGCAGAAAGGCCGGCTGCAGAGCAGTCTGGCTGGCAACAATGCTGTTGATGATGGTGTGTATGGGTTTGCAATGCACAATGAGCAGCATGTGCCGCATGATGTTCCATCGGCATGTTCATGGAAGCATGAGAATGGCACTCGGCAGATTGTAAGCCTGTGTGCCAGTTCGTCATGGCGTGGGCGGATGCAAATATCTTGCCCGGCAAAAGCGCATGCAAGCTTATCAGCACTGCTACAAAAAGCAGGCCGCTCAGAATTTTTCTGAAAGGCAGGATGCGATCCATCATCTCGCCACCATATCTGCAATGTGTATATGAGAGCAAGAAAATGTCCTGCAAAGCAGGAAGTCGTATCATAGTGGTTTTCTGGTGCGGTGCGCAGGCGTGGCAGTTACAGGCGGAGTAGGGTGAATGAGCCAGACAATCAGTTTCCCGGTAGAAGGGATGTCCTGCGCCGCATGCGCTGCCCGGCTGGAAAAAGTGCTGAACAGGCTGGAGGGTGTGCAGGCCTCTGTCAATTTTGCAACGGCCAAGGCACAGGTTGATTTGGGAGCAGGTGCAAGCAACGTAACGGATATATTGGACGCCGTTACCAAAGCCGGGTTTGGAGCGCAGACATCCAGCGTGGATCTGGCTCTGACAGGGCTTTCTTGTGCGGGCTGTGCCGGACGGGTGGAAAATGTGCTGAACGCCCTGCCATCTGTGCATGCAAACGTTAATCTGGCTACCGAGCGTGCACACGTTACTTTTGTTCCCGGCATAGTTACCGCGCAGGCGCTGATAGCTGGGGTAGAAAAAGCCGGATATGGCGCAAGTGTCTTCCAACAGAAAACAGCGGAAGAAGCCAAACATCAGCGGCAGAAGGAATGGCGCACCGCACTAACAGGTTTTGTGCTGGCTGCGGTTTTAAGCCTGCCATTTCTGCTGGAAATGGTGGGTATGATGGTAGGCGCACACCATACGGTTATGTTGCCGCTATGGGTGCAGCTTGTTTTGGCTACTGTGGTGCAGTTTTGGTGTGGCCGCTCCTTTTATGCGGGTGCATGGCACGCATTGCGCAGCGGTGCCGCCACCATGGATGTACTGGTGGTTTTGGGCACCAGCATTGCCTATGGCTTCAGCGCGGTTGTGGTGCTGTTTGGGCTAGATCAGCCTGTTTATTTTGAGGCCAGCGCACTGGTGATTACGCTGGTATTGCTGGGCCGTTTGTTGGAGGCCCGCGCCAAGGCGCGCGCAGGTGCTGGTATGGAAAGCCTGCTGCGGCTTCAGCCCAGAACAGCACATGTTGAACGCGCTGGGCAGATAACCGATGAGCCCGTAGAGCAGTTACAAGTGGGCAATGTGTTTCTGGTGCGCCCCGGTGAGAGTATTCCGGTAGATGGTGTGGTGCTTTCTGGTGCATCGGATGTGAACGAGGCCATGCTGACGGGTGAGAGTGTGCCTGTTGCCAAGCAAACGGGTGCCAACGTGTTTGCAGGCACATTAAACCAGACAGGAGCCCTGCGCGCCAAAGTAACCGGTGTTGGCAGCCAGACAGTGCTGGCAGGCATTGTGCATATGGTAGAGCAGGCACAGGGCAGCAAAGCCAGTGTGCAGCGGCTGGCAGATAAGGTGGCGTCTGTTTTTGTGCCGGTGGTGCTGGCGCTGGCTGTGCTGACATTTGCCACAGGCTGGTTGCTAACAGGTGTGTGGGACCAAAGCCTTGTTAACGCTATTTCCGTGCTGGTCATCGCCTGCCCGTGCTCTTTGGGGTTGGCTACTCCTACCGCCATTATGGTGGGCACGGGGCTGGGCGCACGTGCGGGAATCTTGTTCCGTAATGCAGATGCGCTGGAACAGACACGCAAGCTCACAACGCTTGTGGTGGATAAAACAGGCACCTTAACCCAAGGGCAGCCCGCAGTTGTGGATGTTCAGGTGGCAGAGCATGTTTTTGCACATGATGTACTTGCCGTGGCATATGCGCTGGAAAGCCAATCCGAACATCCGTTAGCGCGTGCGGTTGTGAACTATGCACGTGCGCAGGATGTTACTGCGGCAGAAATATCTGGCTTTCAGGCTGTGCCGGGGCAGGGTGTTAGAGCAGAATATCAGGGCCACCCTATTGCGTTGGGTTCTCCTGCATATCTGGATACCTTGGGGTGCACGATCGATCCTGATCTTACCCAAAGCTGGCAACAGCAGGGGCGTACAGTTGTGGGTGTGGCGCAGGGGCAAACGGTTTTGGCATGGTTTGTGCTGGCAGATCAGATCCGCCCAGAAGCGCAAGAAGCAGTAGCAGCCTTGCAGCAGCAGGGTTTGGATGTGGTGATGCTTACGGGGGACAACGCCCGTGTGGCGCAGGCCGTGGCCCAGCAGGTGGGCATAAAAACAGTTATTGCTGGCGTGCTGCCAGATGGCAAAGAGGCTGAAATTCGTAAACTGAAAGAGCAGGGCAAGTGCGTGGGCATGGTGGGCGATGGTATTAATGATGCCCCAGCTCTAGCCTCTGCCGATGTTGGTTTTGCCATAGGTGCTGGGGCAGATATTGCCTTGGAAACGGCCGATGTTGTGCTAATGCGCAGCAACTTACTGGCTTTGGTGGATGCGCTTTCTCTCTCACGCGCCACGGTTTCCAAAATATGGCAGAACCTGTTTTTTGCTTTTATTTACAATGTTCTCGGTTTGCCTTTGGCAGCCCTTGGTAAGCTGGACCCGGTTTTGGCAGGGGCTGCCATGGCGATGAGTTCTGTTTCCGTTGTCAGCAATTCTTTGTTGCTGAACCGGTGGAAGCCCAAATCCTAATTCTATCAGGTGGGGAGGGAAGGATTGGTTTCCCCCAATAGAATACTGCCTTCTTCTGGCAGCCATTCCCCTGTGTTTTCATCACGCCCTTGCAGGTAAAACTGCCGGGGCGCGGTGTCTGAGGCAGATTGTGCGGCCTTTTGCAAAAATTTCTGCATGGGGGCGGATTGTTTGCGGTTTATCAGACAGTTCAGCTTGCTGTCAGGAAAAGCTTCCAGCATATGCGCTGAGCAATCTTCTCCCGCAAAAATCATGAGCGGCGACATTTGCCGTTTTGCGACAAAGTATTTGTGAATAATGGCGGTTTTTCCTGCATCTGCCGGGAAGGGGTAATGTGCGACCTCGGTGGAAAGCAGGATTTTTTTACGCTCGGCCAAACGTGCGCCAAAAACATGTTCACGCGGCAGGTTGTATCCATATTCAGCCGATGTGGCGAAAAGCGCCGTAATATCCTCCATGCCGGAGGTGCAGATAACCGGGTCTATCCCGTGTTCTTGCAAGATCTGGAACAGGTTGGCCATTTCCGGCGTAAGGCGCAGAGCTTGCACAACTTTGGTAGATACCGGGCCTGCCTTGCCGGGGCGTTCTGCCGGGCATTCCCATGTTTGCGTGGTTATGGAAGCCCCAAGGCACCATTCGTTAGCGGCACGGCTAAGGGCTATAACGTCTGTTGCCGTCTGCCCTGCGACCAGCCGTATCATCCAGCGTTGTGCGGCTTCTGGCCCATGTAGTGTGGCAACAGCCTGTTGGCAAAAGGCCATTCTGGCCCGAAAAGCTTGAAGAGTGACATCTTTTGCCAACACATCCCGTGGGAGTGGGTGGGGCATGTGCCCATAACGGGCTGCCAGTGCACGGTAATCCTCTATCAGATCATCCACCAGCACAGGAAAGGAAACAGGTTGCCCGGCCATATTAACAAATGGTGCCGGTAAGGGGTGCGCAAATGCATGCACGTGGATGAGATGCCGGAATTCATCTGCACGCATCAGAAAACTAAAGTGTTCCAGCATGTAGAGGAACAGCGTTTCCTGCACATCGCCCACAATGGCTGTGTTGTTCCAGTCCACCACCACGTAGGGCCGGCGCTGCGGGTTGTAGGTGGAGGAATATTGCCCGTTGGCGTTGATAACGGTCTGAATGGCCTTATGCACATGCGGTGCCCATTTAAGGGTTTCCAGCATGGGCGGCTCGCGTTCCATCAGTTCGGGAATAGATGTTGCACGTGCAACAATGGGTGGTCCAGCCAGAGCAGAAATGCCCATACCAGCACAGCAAAGACTAAAACGACGGCGAGAAAGACTGTTACGCATAAAAACCTCTGGCTGGTTTGCGTAGGGTATGAATCAGCGCGTTAAGTAAGGTGTGTGTAATTGTAAACCAGAATACAGCAAAATACCTTTTGCCTGACAGGCCATTAAAGTGGGGGTGAGGTCAGACTCTAGACCTTGGGTGGCATCTGTAAGAAGCACGGTTGTATATCCGGCTTTTTGTGCATCTAGTGCAGTGGCTTGCACGCAGTATTCCAATGCCAAGCCACATACAAAAACACGTGTGATGCCATGCTGTTTTAAAACAGCATCAAGCAACTGGCCCGACTGTGTTTGAGCCCCAAAAGCAGAGTAACTGTCCTGATCGGATTGTGCGCCTTTAAACAGGTGCAGGGTACGTTCAGGCAGGTGTAAATCTTGGGGAAAGTCTGCTCCGTGTGTATTGGCTACACAATGTGGAGGCCACAGACCGTTCTGATGAGTGGTTTTGAAAGAAACATGATCGGATGGGTGCCAGTCCTGCGAGGTCACGATCAACCCAAAAGGTAAATGTGCCAATCTGTTAATAACAGGCACAATGGTATGACCTTTGGGCACAGGCAGAGCGCCATCTGGCAGAAAATCGTTCTGCACATCCACCACAATCAGCGCATCCGTTTTGCCCGGTATAAAGGCAGGAAGGGAAGGCGCTGATTGCAGAGGCATGTGTGTTACTCTTTATGCAGAAGGAAGCAGCCGGGCCAAGGCGCGGGAGCGGCCAATTAACGGCAGAAGATCACGCAGTTCCGGCCCTTGTTCTTCCCCTGTCAGTGCCAGACGGAGGGGGTGAAACAGGGCTTTGCCAGAACGGCCCGTTTTTTCACGCACAGCGGTTGTCCATGCCTTCCATGTGGTTTCATCCCACGGTTCAGGCGGCAACAAGCTGGCGGCTTCTTTCAGGAAGTCATCTTCACCTTCCTGCACAGGAGGGATGATGTCTCCATCCGTTATATTATGCCACAGGCGTGCTTCTGAAAGCAGTTCGATATTCCCGCGAATAGCCAGCCAGAAGGCTTCGGTCGCGCCTTTAGGCAATCTGTCAGCCACATCTGCATAGGGTGTCTGGGCCAGCAGCTTATGGTTCATGGCCAGAAGCTGGCGGGTATCAAACCGTGCTGCAGAGCGGGAGATATGGGAAATATCGTATATCTTGGCCTGCTCATCAAACGGGAGCAGCACCGGATCATCCGAAGAACCAAGGCGGGCAAGGTAGGAGATCAGCGCGGTTGCTTCTATGCCGTCCTGACGGAATGTGCGTAGTGAACACGCATCAAAGCGTTTGGAAAGTTTGCCACCGTTTTCATCAAGCAGCAGCGGCAGATGTGCAAAACGGAAATGGTCAGGATGTGCGCCAAGGGCTTGGGCAATATCAATCTGCACGCCCGTGTTGGTCACGTGGTCTTCCCCACGGATAATGTGGGTAATGCCTGTTTCCAGATCATCCACAACAGAGGCCAGTGTGTACAGCACCGTGCCATCTGTGCGCACCAGAACGGGGTCTGAAACAGAAGGGAGTTTAACCTGGCAATCGCCCATCACCATATCGCGCCAGCGCACGGTGGTGTTGGATAGCTTGAAGCGCCAATAGGGCACTTTACCATTTGCTTCTGCCTGGGCGCGCTGCTGGGGGGTCATTTTCAGCATGGCGCGGTCATAAACCGGGGCGCGGCGCTGGCGGATCTGTGTTTCGCGCTTGGCGGCCAGTTCCTGCTCGCTTTCAAAGCAGGGGTAAAGGTGGCCAGAAGCCTTCAGCTTCTCAATAGCTGCAGCGTAGCGGTCCAGCCGTTCTGTCTGCCGGAAGGTTTCATCCCACTGAATGCCCATCCAGTGCAGATCTTTCTGGATAGCTTCCACCAGCTCCTCGCGGGAGCGGCCGATGTCCGTATCATCAATACGAAGTTGGAATTGGCCACCGTGGCGGCGGGCGTAAAGGGCATTGGCAAGTGCCTGACGGGCATTGCCAACATGCAGGAGGCCGGTAGGGCTGGGAGCAAAACGGAGTTTCATGACAGAAGCTTATGGCGCGAATGAACAGGAAAGGCCAGCCACAGCGTTATGCTGTGTTAGTGCTGGTGGCCGCCATTATCGGCATCGTCTGTCGTGCCGTAAAGGTCTGTCAGGTCTTCGTTATCTTCAACCAGCCGGCGCGGGTCCAGCGCGCGCCAGTCTCGTTCCATCGGTGTTGCGCGGTGGGCTGTAAAATCATCCAGCTCATTGGCGGAATGCCAGCCATCTTCACCTGCATCCAGCACAACGGCATCTTCACCAAAGCTGAACCACGTTGTCAGCACATCTTTGGCGCTGGCGCCGGGGGTGCGGCAGCGTTCTACACTGTCGCGCACATAGGCGCGGGCAAATGCGTTGGCGTGGGCCAGATCATGAAAAACGCCAACATCTTCCACAATGTTATCTTCCGCACCCCCAGAAAGATCCAGAATGCGAACTTTCCATGTTTTGTCTTCGGTATCAGTCTTCTCGGTCATGCCTGTTCGCCTTTGGTGGTTTTGCGGAAGGAGGGAAGAAGGAATTCCCGCCCGATTTTTACCCGTTCAACGCCGTTGTAGGAGACAATATCGGCTGTGGCGTAGGTTTCGTTCCACAGTTCAGGAATAAAGGAGCCTGTGCCAACAACATCAATAGGGGCGTGTGCATCCGCCATACAGGCGCATTTGGTTACGCCGAAGCCAGATGAGGCAATAATTTTAACGTGCGGAAAACCTGCGTGGTCCAGCTCTTCACGCATTTTCCAAATGGCTGCGGCAGAAACACCTGTGCCAATCAGGTAACGCAGTTCTTTATCAGACCGGTAACGGCGCAGTGCCTCTGGCGCATGACGGTTGACCACCGCATAGGATTCCTGCGGGTTTAACCCCTGCATAAAGCGGCCACCATGCGTATCCAGCCTGACAGCCAGTTTGCCTTCTGCCGCCAGTTTGGGAAAGCGATTGCAAACGGCTAGTGCGTCCGTAATTTCCTGCCCAAAGTAATCTACCAGCACCACAAGGTCTGTATGCGGGAATTCTGCATGGAACATTTCAGCCGCACGCACGGTAGAGCCCGCATAGCCAATTAAGGCATGAGGCATGGTGCCTGCGCCATGTGTGCCCCCAAAAAAGGGTGCTACGGCATCATTGGCTGTGCCTACAAACCCTATAGCCCCGTTTTCCTGCGCCTCACGCCCCCCAACAGAAGCCGCATATGCCATAAGCTCCTGCATTTCATACCCGGCGCAATGGCGGGCATCCATGGCCAAAAAGCGGGTATGGGGTAGGGAAAGCGCCATCTGGTAAGCGCGGTGTGCTGCAACACATGGGCTGCCGAGTTTTTGCAACAGCAGTGTTTCTAAATCCGCCAGATGGGTAAAGGAGCCTGTTACGTAAACCAGCGGCTCACCAGCACCTACCCATTCACCTTCTGGGTGCACCACATCTACGGTGTAGGGGGCTTGACGCTGGGCCATAACATTTTTCAGCCATTCCAGCATCAGCCCCGGAGCAGAAATAACCGGACGACGGATAAAGAAGGCGTATGTAACCTCACAATCTCCAAACCGGCTTACAATCTGGCGGGTACGATTAAAGTAGGAATCTGTGCGCGCGCGAATTTCCGCATCGGAAAGCGGTGCTGCTGTGCGGGCGGAACAGACGCCAGCTGAAGGTTTGGAGAAGGAATGCGTCATCCTGATCTGCTCTTTCTGCCATTGGGGCTGCAGGGATGATGGGAACAACAGGGGGCAAGGTAAACCCCACCCCCCGGTTCTGTGATCAGCCTGAATGTTCAGGCTGAGTTCATAAAAGCGTGTTTGCCTTAGCGTTCGCTTTTGAGTTCTTCCGCAATCAGGAATGCCAGTTCCAAGGATTGTTCGGCATTCAGGCGCGGGTCACAGAAGGTTTCGTAACGATTGCCCAGATCTTCTTCTGTCAGGCAATGCGCACCACCTACGCATTCCGTTACGTTCTGGCCTGTCATTTCCAGATGCACGCCACCAGCAGGCACGTTTTCTGCCGCACAGACAGCAAAGAACCCTTTTACTTCCTTCACGATGGAATCGAAGGAACGGGTTTTGATTTTCTGCTGTGTGGATGTGGTGTTGCCGTGCATCGGGTCTGTCAGCCACGTTACAGTCTGCCCGGTCGCTTTTACGGCCCGCATAAGTGGGGGCAGTTTTTCTGTAATCTTATCTGCACCCATACGAGAGATAAGCGTAATACGCCCGGCTTCGTTTTTCGGGTTCAGAATTTCTGTCAGCTTTTTAATGTCTTCCACGCTGGTGGTGGGGCCAACCTTAATGCCGATAGGGTTACGCACACCACGCAGGAACTCCACATGCGCGCCATCAGGCTGGCGGGTACGATCCCCAATCCACACAAAGTGGGCGGAGCAGTCGTACCATTCACCAGATGTCGAGTCGATGCGTGTCAGAGCCTGCTCATAAGGCAGCAGTAGCGCTTCGTGAGAGGTGTAGAACTCTGTTTCATCAATCTGCGGGGCAGATGCAGCGTTCAGCCCACAGGCCTGCATGAATGCTAGCGTTTCCCCAATGCGTTCCGCCATTACGCGGTAACGGTTGGAAAGGGGAGAACGCTCCACAAAGCCCAGATTCCAGCGGTGCACCTGATGCAGGTTGGCATACCCACCGTGCGAGAACGCACGCAGCAGGTTCTGGATACCGGTGGACTGAAAATAGCCGGTTTCCATCCGTGCAGGATCAGGGATGCGGGATTCAGGCGTAAAGTCTGAACCGTTAATAATGTCACCCCGGTAAGATGGCAGGGTGACGCCATTTACGGTTTCCGTATCGGAAGAGCGCGGCTTGGCGAACTGGCCAGCCATACGGCCAATTTTAACAACCGGCACCTTGGCGCCAAATGTCAGCACCACGGCCATCTGCAACAGCACGCGGAAGGTATCGCGCACGATATTGGCTTTAAATTCACCAAAGCTTTCAGCGCATGCGCCGCCTTGCAGCACAAAGGCCTGCCCGGCAGCGGCCTGAGCCAGATGGTTGCGCAGGGTGCGCACTTCCCCGGCAAACACCAGCGGCGGATAGGAACTCAGCCGGTCTTCAACCGTTTTAAGCGCGGCCTGATCCGGATAACTGGGAATCTGCTTTACGGGAAACGAACGCCAGCTATCCGGCATCCAGGTCGCAGACGTCGGGTTGGGCTGGGTGAGCGTTGCACTCATAACGCGGTTCCTGTCAGTTTAAGGGTGGTCAGGTCAAAGATTGAATAAAGAGACATAAAGCACTTTGCACCCGCTTACGGATGCCAAGGGGAAGCCTTTATGTCTAAAACAGCGGCAATAGGCAAATCTGATCTTTATACCAAATGCGCGCGCCTGCCTTTAATGTATGGCGGGCATATGGCCGTTTGGTTTGGCATTTTGCCACGTTGGTGCAATATAGCACCAGCACAGCCCGGCTGGAACGGTTTTTCGGGCAGGGTAAATTTTCATTTTTTCGCGGGGTAACGCGCAATGGCGCAGCTGCGTAAACCGTTTGTAACGGTGCTTTCGGGCATATGTGTTGGTTTTGGCCTTATGGCTGGTATTTCTGCAGCTTATGCAGATCCGGCCCTGATGCCAGATGATAATGTTTCCTTTGCTGAAGGTTCTGGCAGCCTCGATTCCAATGGCCAGCAGAGCCAGTCTTCTGAAAAGAAGACTGTTCATGGGCATCGTAACCTGCCGCCGGGGTACCAGGATGCACCATCTATGGATTTCCAGCATGGCGCAGATCCAGATCATCTGGCCAAGGTGCATCGTGACTCGGTAACCGGTTCCGATATTTCCAAATACGGTTCTGCCTATCAGAGCAGCGGGCCGTTTGGTTCTGGGCAGGTTGGGGATTCTACCGGCAACGGGTGGGTTATCCCGCGCTAATTTTCTTCCACCACGTGTATCTGGGCCTGACCATTTGTCAGGTCTGTGATGCGTTGGGTGATGCCTTCCTGCCATTCTGCTGGCAGCGTAAGAACGAACTGGGCCCCCAGAGCATCAAATTCTGGCGTGTCAGCCTCAACACCCCATTCAGGTAGACGAGACTGCAGCAGCCCGATAAGTGAAAACGGGCAATGAAAGCTCAGCTTGATACGGTCTATCAGCGGTTCTTTGGGGGCTTCCCGCAAACATTCTGCCGCAGTGCCCGCATAAGCGCGCACAAGGCCGCCAGCCCCAAGCTTGATGCCGCCAAACCAGCGCGACACCACAATGGCAACCCGATCAAGCTTTTGTGCAACAACAACTTGTAAAATGGGCCGCCCGGCAGTGCCCGATGGTTCTCCGGCATCATGGCAGCGGCAGTGCGGGCCAAACTGCCATGCCCAGCAATGATGCGTGGCATCTGGCCCTGCCGCAGCAATACGGCTGATAAAAGCTTCGGCCTCTTCTATGCTGTTTATGGGCGTAGCGCTGGCGAGAAAGCGGCTTTTTTTAATATCCCGTTCCAGAGTAAAGGGGCTGAGAAGCGTTTCGGTCATGCGCTTGATGATACAGCCTGCCTAAAGCCCCGCAAACATGTATTCTGGCGGATATATACGCAGAATATCGCTGTTATGGCCTTATTAAGGATGTTTCTTTGGTAAAAGGGCATGACAGGATGGTGAAAAACAGGCTTGCTCTGTTGGGTGTAGGATCGTTTTGTTCCAATATATGGGAACAATGGCCTTTCACTGCTGCCAGACCATATATCTGTTGGCAGTGAAGCAGAAAAAGGAAAGCAGCAGCATGATGCCTGTGTTGCGTAAGAAGTGGTTAGTTGTGGCAGGTATTTGCGCAGTTGCTCTGCCTGTTCTGAATATGCCTTCTGCCATGGCAGAAGAAGGGATGGGCGATGATGACGATGCAGAAACGCATCGCCCTGCAGATATGCACAAGTTGGCAACCAAACCGCCATTGCCACGTGCCCATAAAGATTTCAGCAAATATCGCTACAAACCAGAAGGCGATAAAGTTCAGGAACAGCCCGATGCCAATCGGCTGTTATTCTGGACACAGGATGGCAAGCCAGATGGTTATGCGCAGCGGCGTGGAAGCAGCATTATTTATTATAATGCACAAGGGCAGGCGATACGCATCCAACACCTGACCCCAGCAGAAA